>NZ_JAYWZK010000036.1:0-1017 GCF_048148385.1 Acinetobacter sp. 197 | reverse complement strand
TTACTGTCCTGAACGGATGATGTAATCAAATGCAGACAGCGAGGCTTTTGCACCTTCACCGGTCGCAATGATGATCTGCTTGTAAGGCACAGTGGTACAGTCACCTGCAGCAAACACACCTTTCACATTGGTTTCGTTGCGATCGTTAATCACAATCTCGCCACGACTAGTCAGCTCAACCGAAGTCTCTTTCAGGAAGTCGGTGTTAGGCAACAGGCCGATCTGCACGAAGATCCCCGCAAGTTCTACCGTATGCTCTTCATCAGTCGCACGGTCTTTGTATTTCAGACCGGTCACCTGTGAACCGTCACCCAGCACTTCAGTCGACAGGGCATTCTTGATGACTGTGGTATTCGGCAAGCTGTTCAGCTTGTCCTGCAGTACCTGATCGGCACGCAGCTTGGTATCAAATTCCACCAGCGTTACATGCTCTACAATACCGGCCAGGTCGATCGCCGCTTCGACACCCGAGTTACCGCCACCGATGACCGCAACACGTTTACCCTTGAACAGAGGACCATCACAGTGCGGACAGTAGGCCACACCACGGGTTTTATATTCCTGCTCACCCGGAACGTTCATCTCTCTCCAGCGTGCACCGGTCGACAGAATCACGGTTTTCGATTCAAGTTTGGCACCGTTTTCAAGGGTGACTTCCACCAGGCCATTGGCAGTTTCATCTGCACCTTTGATATTGGATACCCGTTGCAGGTTCATGATGTCGACACCGTATTCACGTACGTGTGCTTCCATTTCCGCTGCAAACTTCGGACCTTGGGTCTTCTGGATAGACGTGTAGTTTTCAATATCCATGGTGTCCATGACCTGACCACCCATGCGTTCAGCCACGATCCCGGTTTTAATGCCTTTACGTGCCGCATAGATCGCAGCGGTATTGCCTGCAGGTCCGCCACCGACGATCAGTACATCAAAGGCGTCTTTGGCATTCAGCTTTTCAGCATCTCTGGCAGCTGCATTGCTATCCAGTTTGGCAATGATTTCTTCCAGTGTCATACG
>NZ_JAYWZK010000035.1:0-1122 GCF_048148385.1 Acinetobacter sp. 197 | reverse complement strand
AGAGGTGGTCCCACATGTTTGAACAACTAAAAGCGTATTTATAAGTGATATTCCGCTCTAGTTAAGCCACCTTGTTTTGTTGTGGTAGCTGATCATAGTAAAACTCATTTGGTGTCATTTTGTCTAGACTCGAATGAGGTCGTTTCAGATTATAAAACTCAAAATATGCACTCAATTGCTTTTTCGCATCTGTGACACTGCTATAAGCTTTGAGATACACCTCTTCATATTTAACGCTCCGCCATAATCGTTCAACCATCACATTATCTACCCATCGACCTTTACCATCCATACTGATTAGAATGCCATTTGATTTCAATACATCAATAAATGCATCACTGGTGAACTGACTGCCTTGGTCTGTATTAAATATTTCAGGTCGACCATATTTTTCAATAGCTTCATTTAATGTTTCTATGCAAAATGTAACCTCCATACTAATCGATACCCTATGCGCAAGTACCTTGCGGCTATGCCAATCAATCACAGCACATAAATAAACAAAGCCTTTTGCCATAGGGATATACGTTATATCCGTAGACCACACTTGATTACTGCGCTGAATAGCCAATCCTTTGAGCAGATATGGATATTTGCGGTGAGCTTGATTAGCCTGGCTTAAATTTGGTTTGCAATATAACGCATTAATGCCCATTTTCTTCATTAAAGTACGTGTATGACGTCGTCCTATATGATGTCCTTGACGATTCAACAAATCACGCATCATACGGCTACCTGCAAAAGGGTATTGCATATGTAACTCATCCATACACCGCATCAGCTTCAGATCTGATGCACTCACAGGTTTTGGGCGATAGTAATAACAACCACGGGAGACTTTTCAGCAGCTGAGCTTGCTTAGATACTGAAATCTGAAGTGAGTCATCGATTAACTTTTGTGGTTGAAGCGGCCCAGTTTCTTCAACACACCTTCTAAAAAATCAATTTCTAATGCCTGCTCACCGATTTTTGCATGTAGTTTTTTTAGATCGATGGGTGGTTCTGTTGGAGCTTTTGATTGATCGAAAGCTTGCGAGGAAGCTGAAATCAGTTGATTTTTCCAGTCGATAATTTGGTTTTGATGAACATCAAATTCAGCACTCAATTCAGCAAGTGTTTTTT
>NZ_JAYWZK010000034.1:0-1192 GCF_048148385.1 Acinetobacter sp. 197 | reverse complement strand
TCTCTGCACACGACAAAAAAACAAAAAAGTCTGTTAAAGCAAAGGCATAATAGTAATTTTTAAGACGAATCAGACCATGCCAAACTTTAACAGACTTAGTGAAACTTTAACCCAAAACCTGAGCATGAACAAGGCAAGAATCAATTGTTTGAGCCTAATGATAATAGCCCTGATTACTGCTCAAAGCAGTAATCTTAAAAAAAATAGCAAGACACCTTCCTAAGGGTGGCAAGACCGACAGTCACTATCGCAGACTACAGCGATTTTTTGCCGAAGCGAGGATAGACTACGATCAACTGGCTTTAATGATATATCGACTATTTGGGCTAGGCAAAGTCACCTTAACCATTGACCGCACCAACTGGAAATGGGGTAAAAGTAACCTCAACATCTTTATGTTAGGGGTGGTATATAAAGGGATAGCCATCCCCTTATACTGGCACATGCTAGATAAGCGAGGTAATACAAACCATCTTGAACGCTGTGAACTTATTGAGCGGTTTATCAAACAATTTGGCAAAGATAACCTTGAGATGATAGTAGCAGACAGAGAGTTTGTTGGCGAAAAATGGTTTAACTGGCTCACCAATAATCACATACCCTTTGCCATACGGATTAAGAAGAACAGTAAAGTTAAGAATCATCATGGCAAGTTGGTACAGATTAAAGAGTTATTACGCCATGTTAGCCATCAAGAAACATATCGACATGGACGAATACTGACTGTCGATGGTTGTTTGGTTCGAGTATTTGCCAAGCGTGATAAAGACTATGGTTTAGTGATTGTGGCCACCAATCAACTAGAAACAGTGGATGCGATGACAAGCTATGCTAAGCGTTGGGAGATTGAGACTTTATTTGCTTGTCTAAAGGGCCGTGGCTTTAATCTTGAAGATACCCACTTAACCCATCTTGATCGGGTCAGTAAATTAGTCGCAGTGAACGCCTTAGCATTTTGTTGGGCTTATCATGTCGGTATTTATAAAGACAAAGATAAGCCGTTAAAACGCAAGTTGAAGTCAAACGCTCGACCTCAAGCCAGTTTGTTTGCGCTTGGTCTGGATGTGTTGATTGAGGGCCTTCACTTGGTGTTCTTTAACAATGATAAGACTGTATTTCGACAGTTAGTTAGCTTTTTAACCCCTAAACCTATGAAAATCGGGTGGGGATGATTTTTTTGTCGTGTGCAGAG
>NZ_JAYWZK010000033.1:0-1482 GCF_048148385.1 Acinetobacter sp. 197 | reverse complement strand
TGTTAGAACCCATTTAAAGTGTCTATATTCTCACCAATAAAAATGTCTGGTTTATGATGATTTTTATCACCATGGACTGGATATAAAATATAGATGCTGATCACTATGTCTGACAAAGAAATTCAACGTCTTGCAGTTCTGCAAGACGTTCGAGATCATCGTATTACCCAAGTCCGTGCTGCTGAAATCCTGAATCTTTCCACCCGTCAAATTACCCGGTTATTGCAGAAGCTCAATCAAGATGGTGTTTCAGGCATGACGCATGCCAGTCGTGGTCAACCGGGCCATCATCGCCATGACGATTTATTAAAATCGCAATGTCTTTCCATTATTTCTGAACATCTGCTGGGCTTTGGACCTACCTTGGCGCATGAGAAGCTCAGCAGCATGTTTGACCTGAATATCCCGGTAGAAACGGTTCGGCGCTGGATGACTGCAAATGACCTTTGGATTCCGCGATCCAAACGTCTAAAACGCCCATACCAGCCACGCTATAACCGTGATTGCTTCGGTGAGCTGATCCAGATTGATGGCTCATATCATGACTGGTTTGAAGGAAGAGCCACCAAATGCTGTTTGCTGGTTTATATCGATGATGCTACCGGCAAGCTGTTGCATCTGCGCTTTTGTGAGGCTGAAACGACCTTTGACTATATGCTTTCAACCCGAGCCTACATTGAGCAATACGGCAAGCCCTTGGCCTTTTACAGCGATAAACACTCGGTATTCAGAGTGAATCAGAAATCCAGCCAAGACAGCAAGATCACGCAATTTGGGCGGATTCTGAATGAGTTAAACATTGATATTATCTTCGCCAACTCCCCACAGGCGAAGGGTCGCGTAGAGCGAGCGAATAGAACCCTTCAGGACCGTTTGATCAAGGAGATGCGCCTGGAAGGCATCTGTTCGATTGCAGAAGCAAATGCCTGGTTGCCCTGCTTTATTGAGCAGTTCAATCAGAAGTTCGCCAAATGTGCGCGAAACTCAAAGAACCTGCATCGACCATTAACCGAATCTGATCTTGAACTGGATGATATTTTTACCTGGCAGGAACCGCGTAAGGTCACCAAGAACCTGACGATTACCTATGACAAATGTATTTATCTGCTTGAACCGACAGAGCTGAATCATAAGCTTGCTGGGCAATACATTGCATTTCTGGAGTATCCGGATGGCACTGTGGCCCTCATGCATGAAGGACGAAAGCTCAACTACAGCATCTTCAATAAATTGGCTGGGCTACAGCAAAATGAGATTGTTGAGAATAAACGGTTAGGTTCAGTCCTGGCGCATATTCAACAGCAGCATGAAGAACTAGAAAAACAGAATAAACGTTCCCGGGCCAAGAAAAGTATGCCAAGTCGTAAAGCTCAGAAAGCTGTTGTTGAACAAAGAAACTTAAATCCTGTGCTTGACTCTTGTGGTTAAAAACAGGACATTTTAAATGGTTTATCGCATAGACATTTTAATTGGTGAATAACA
>NZ_JAYWZK010000031.1:0-2285 GCF_048148385.1 Acinetobacter sp. 197 | reverse complement strand
TTTATGTTTTAATCATTATTCAAATTTTTTAAAGATAAAAAAACCTTTTAAGGATTTTTCTTGTTATAAATTATTTCTTTGCACACAAAAAATAACACATTAAAATTATAGCATAATGTAGTTTTTCTCATGACAACTGCTATAGCTGATTACTTAATGGATTATCATAATAAAAAATATTAGACCTCTTGCGAAAGTATAGTTTTATCTAATTTTTGAATTGGCTAAAACCTCATAAAATATAGCTTTCGACTGCTTAAAATTTGACTAACGCAAGAAGTCTATTTATTAATCAAAAAATATCTTACTAATTAGTATAAATTTATTGCAAATTTTTATTTATATTTCCAATATATACAAATCCTTTAAATCAATGATTTATGGGTTTTTATATAACTTCAATATTCATGAGATATACAATGAAAAAACTGCTTTTGGTATCACTTCTTGGGGCTGTTGCAGCAACTACGGCCAATGCTGGTAATACAACAATTCAGCCATATGTAGGCGCTGGCTATACATTTTTAAATAACGATGATGTTGATGTACATTTTCTAGGCCTGAATGGTGGTTTGCAATTTAATGAATATGTTGGTGCTGAAGTATTCTGGAATAAATCTGTGAATGACATCGAGTTCGATGGCGATTTAGAAGAATTTGGTGTAAGAACTGATGCCGATGTTCAATACTATGGTATTGGCTTAACAGCTAAATATCCTTTAGCAAATAACTTCTATGCTAAAGGTATGGCTGGTTATGCACGTGTTGACCTCGATGTAGATGCTACTTTTCAAGGTTATACAGTTTCAACTAGCGAAGATGATTCAGGTTTAATCATTCAGGCTGGAGCTGGCTATAACTTCACTCCAAACTTGGCTGCAGAAGTAGCTTATACACACGTTAATGCGTTTGATGGCTTTAATGGTGTAAATGCTCAATTAAAATATAACTTCTAATTTGTTGAGTTAAAGAGCGAGGAGAAAATCCTCGCTTTTTTTATCAAAAGAGTATAGCTGAATGATAGCAAGCCAAATCGCATACAATATCTATCATTAGACTTAATGCAATAATTAAATGATGTTGTTATCATTAATCTAATAGAATTAATATTAAATGATAGAAATGAATACACGTATTTATCTACGAGCTTCAACTAAAGATCAAGATGCAAAAAGGGCTTTGCAGATTCTTCAGGATCTAAACCAAAACTTGAATTTGGGTGAAACCATTGTGTACGTGGAAAACTATAGTGGTACGAAGTTAGACCGACCTGAATTGAATAAGCTGCTGTCAGAAGCAAATCAAGGTGACACCTTGTTAGTTGAAAGTATTGACCGATTATCACGCCTAACCCAACGAGATTTTCAAGAGCTGAAGCGCAGGATCCAGGAGAAGGGACTTCGTTTAGTCGTAGCGGATCTTCCTACTACCTACCAAATGATTCAAACCAGTGACAGCATTACTCATTCAATCCTGGAACTCATCAACAATATGTTGATTGATCTCCTGGCAACAATGGCCCGCCTAGACAATGAGAAACGTATAGAACGTATTAAGCAGGGCCTGGCACGCTCGGGTTACAAGCCAACAGGTAAGAAAGCCAATGAGGCTAAGCACAAACGAATAAAAGAATTACTAGCAGCTGGCAATATGACTAAGGAAGAAATTGCCAAAGCAGTGAATTGTGGAGTTGCAACTGTTTATCGAGTTGCTAAAGTCATTTAAAAAGGCTTGTATCAGTGCTTCCCTTATGTCATATCTATTTACAAAGGAACAAGGCATCCTTAAAGATCAAAAGAAGGGATTAATGATGAAAAAGCATTTAATTTTCCTTGTTTTTATAGTGATGGTTTTTATTTTAGCTCTAGTTGTAAAGATTAATAATGATCATAAAAAAGGGCAAGCATTAAAGAAATTAGAACTAGTTGAAAAGCAAATCCATTAGGTAAAAATTGACTTATACTTATTTAAATAACGCTAATAACTAAGCCCAAAGAACACCTAGACCCAGTGCTACACACGCTTAGTTTTTTATATTTTAAAAGAGCATTTTAGCAAATATCATAAAAGACCGATCTATTCTCAAGCCAGTTTTTTATATCGCCGAGCATTATGGTTTCATCATAGATATATGAATATTAAGATAAATAAAAAGCCCTATAGTCTCTCCCGTTACTATAAGGCTTATAAAACGCTGTAATTTTTTTCTCTCTGCACACGACAAAAAAATCATCCCCACCCGATTTTCATAGGTTTAGGGGTTAAAAAGCTAACTAACTGTCGAA
>NZ_JAYWZK010000030.1:0-2381 GCF_048148385.1 Acinetobacter sp. 197 | reverse complement strand
TGCTTGACTCTTGTGGTTAAAAACAGGACATTTTAAATGGTTTATCGCATAGACATTTTAATTGGTGAATAACAGCATTTTTAATATTACTTTAAGATCAGTATCTTATCGTTATTCATACCCTCTGGAACGTTCTCGTTCAACCGACTTGGAAACAAGTCGGTTTCTTTTTAAGCAAAACTGTAACTTTTAGCCAATAAAATTGATCAAAAAACATTCGTTTTTGCACTTTTTCCTGATTTCTCAAGGGTCACAGTTCAGAAATAATCCCCAATTTCTGCGGACAACTCTTGGGATAAAATAGGCCAACTTTGTAAGCTAAAACTTACATAGATTTAAGGTTTTTGCGGATTGGTAATTCAAGGCATTAATCCTATGATGAATACATAAGGGAACTGGATGTTTCCAGAAAACAAGAATAAGAAAATAGCGCAAGGAATGGGCAGCACGAGATCAGTAAGACGAGCACCCCGATATGAAAAAGCCCGACAGGATGTCGGGCTTTTTTATTTAAAGATCATTCTGAATCATCATTTTTAGGCTTTTTCTTATCCTGATTCTTTTTGTATCGCTTATCTGCTACGGTTTTTCTGTATTCCTTAAGGGACTTAGGATTATCAGAAATAAATTTATCCATCCGTTTTTTGCCCCCCTTGTACTTATCATCTTTACGCATTTCTTTTTTATTTACTTTTTTAGTTCCATTTTTAAGTGAATAAATAAAAGATGAACCTGCGACAAGAATCTGATCTACATAAATAGGCGTAGCGACATTCGTGTAAAAGTAGTTACAGCCATATGCCATATTTTTTTCTAAAATTTCATTTGGAATAAAAATTAAATAACTTAGTGTTTTCTCAAAACCAACTTCCAAATGTGGAAGATCAAAATTATCACTTTTCCATTTTTTATCTACACTGCAAAAATATCTAATTTTTTCCTTAGTTTGACTTACTGGAATATTAAGTTTTTTACATTTTTCTTGCGTATATTCAATGAAATGCTTCTTAGCAATATTAAGAGTAATATCTGAAATTGTATCTGAGCCAATCCCTTCAATAACTAACAGTAGTTCTTCAAGGTCTTCTAAATCACCTGTTTCTACAGCTTTAGAATGTCTTACAGCAGTAATAATTTGCTGACACTTAACATCATGGCTTCCCCGACCTTTATGTCCATTTTTAGCTAGGCCAATGCCCGTACCTTTTGGTTCTGCAAAACATTTTGGTACCCATAAGCTATTGATAGCTGCTGGATCTTTAACATAGTTCTTTAAACCAGCTAATGTTTCTGACATAAAAACTCTTAAAGTTTCATGGCCTGATTGCATATGTGTATTAGATGATCGTGACATTGCATAAGCATCTACAAATAAACGTGTATCTTCATCTAGATTTATATTTAAAAAGTCACATTCTGAATTTAGATAGTCTAATTTGAAGGAAGAATATAAATAGTTCATAAAATTGCTCAAAATAAAGTCAAACCTATCACACAATTATTATTTTATGTATACAAATCAAAACAATGCGACACTGTTCGTCGTTCAATTAATAATCAGGTTGTATTGTATTAAATACATTAATATAATATAGACTATAATCTATATTTTGGTTGTGATATGTGGACAGTCATCACGACAGATCTGTTTAATGTATGGCTTGAGCAGCAAGACGAATCAACACAAGAGAAAGTCTTAGCCGCTTTGGTTGTTTTACAGCAGCAGGGGCCAAGTTTAGGTCGCCCTTTAGTTGATACCGTGTATGACTCTAAATTTACCAATATGAAAGAGCTACGCGTTCAGCATCGAGGTAAACCACTGAGAGCCTTTTTCGCATTTGATCCATTA
Source organism: Acinetobacter sp. 197 (assembly GCF_048148385.1). Classification (NCBI taxonomy): domain Bacteria; kingdom Pseudomonadati; phylum Pseudomonadota; class Gammaproteobacteria; order Moraxellales; family Moraxellaceae; genus Acinetobacter; species Acinetobacter sp. 197. Next base: position 532 of record NZ_JAYWZK010000030.1, on the reverse strand, counting down.
CGACAGGCTATTGTGCTGTGTATCGGTGATAAAGGCGGTAAAAAGCGTTTCTATAAAGAGATGCTGGATATTGCAGATCAGCAATACGAACTTCATCTCTCAACCCTAGGAGATCAATCTAATGGCTAAAACCTTACAGGAATTATTGGCTAGTCGCTCTCCAGAGAGCCAAGCACGTATTCAACAAATGGCTGACGAGCTACTTTTAGAAACACAGCTCCACCTTATTCGTGAAGAACTAGAAATCTCTCAAAAAGAACTCGCTGAAACCCTTGGAATTAAACAACCATCACTTTCAGCAATCGAAAACCGTGGAAATGACCTTAAAATTTCAACAATGAAAAAGTATGTTGAAGCTATGGGAGGAAAGCTTCGTATTGATGTAGAGCTTCCAACAGGAAAACATATAGGATTCAATGTTTAATAATAAGAAAGGTAGCTTAGGCTGCCTTTCTTTGTTATTCACCAATTAAAATGTCTATGCGATAAACCATTTAAAATGTCCTGTTTTTAACCACAAGAGTCAAGCACA
>NZ_JAYWZK010000029.1:0-3291 GCF_048148385.1 Acinetobacter sp. 197 | reverse complement strand
CAAGTACAAGCGTTATGATACGCGCACTTGATAATCTCTGTGATTTATCACAGTTTCCTGACCTGACGAAGGCTGGAAAAATCATTAACAGAATATATTTGAGTTGAAATAATTTGTTCATAACTCATTGAATGAAACATAGGCAACTATGAATCAAACAATGATTTACTAGCGAAATTAACTGAATCAAGCGTTTTGGTATATGAATCTAATTGAAGCTGTACTGTAGTTAAATCTACGAAACGCCAACTGTATGAGCGTGATGAGAGATCATCACAATCTGTTGCTTATCCTACTTGTAAGGATAAACGACTGTTTGGGGTTGTATAGTCAAGTAATTAAGTGCATGTGGTGGATGCCTTGGCAGTCAGAGGCGATGAAAGACGTGATAGCCTGCGAAAAGCTCCGGGGAGGCGGCAAATATCCTGTGATCCGGAGATGTCTGAATGGGGAAACCCACTTACCATAAGGTAGGTATTGCATGATGAATACATAGTCATGCAAGGCGAACGAGGGGAAGTGAAACATCTCAGTACCCTTAGGAAAAGAAATCAATTGAGATTCCCTCAGTAGCGGCGAGCGAAAGGGGAAGAGCCCATTAAGTTATCTAAGTTCTAGTGGAATGCTCTGGGAAGTGCAACCATAGTGGGTGATAGTCCTGTACACGAAAGGGCTTAGATAATGATGTCGAGTAGGGCGAGGCACGTGAAACCTTGTCTGAATATGGGGGGACCATCCTCCAAGGCTAAATACTCCTGACTGACCGATAGTGAACCAGTACCGTGAGGGAAAGGCGAAAAGAACCCCTGTGAGGGGAGTGAAATAGATCCTGAAACCGCATGCATACAAGCAGTGGGAGCCGACTTGTTCGGTGACTGCGTACCTTTTGTATAATGGGTCAGCGACTTATATTCAGTAGCGAGGTTAACCGAATAGGGGAGCCGTAGGGAAACCGAGTCTTAATAGGGCGCATTAGTTGCTGGGTATAGACCCGAAACCAGGTGATCTATCCATGAGCAGGTTGAAGGTTGGGTAACACTAACTGGAGGACCGAACCCACTGTCGTTGAAAAGCCAGGGGATGACTTGTGGATAGGGGTGAAAGGCTAATCAAACTTGGTGATAGCTGGTTCTCCCCGAAAGCTATTTAGGTAGCGCCTCGGACGAATACCATTGGGGGTAGAGCACTGTTTCGGCTAGGGGGTCATCCCGACTTACCAAACCGATGCAAACTCCGAATACCAATGAGTACTATCCGGGAGACAGACTGCGGGTGCTAACGTCCGTAGTCAAGAGGAAAACAATCCAGACCGCCAGCTAAGGCCCCAAAATCATAGTTAAGTGGGAAACGATGTGGGAAGGCATAGACAGCTAGGAGGTTGGCTTAGAAGCAGCCACCCTTTAAAGAAAGCGTAATAGCTCACTAGTCGAGTCGGCCTGCGCGGAAGATGTAACGGGGCTAAAACTATGTGCCGAAGCTGCGGATTTGCAATTTATTGCAAGTGGTAGGGGAGCGTTCTGTAAGCCGATGAAGGTGGATTGAGAAGTCTGCTGGAGGTATCAGAAGTGCGAATGCTGACGTGAGTAACGACAATGCGAGTGAAAAACTCGCACGCTGAAAGACCAAGGGTTCCAGTCCAACGTTAATCGGGGCTGGGTGAGTCGACCCCTAAGGCGAGGCCGAGAGGCGTAGTCGATGGGAAATTGGTTAATATTCCAATACTTCTGTGTAATGCGATGAGAGGACGGAGAAGGTTAAGTCAGCCTGGCGTTGGTTGTCCAGGTGGAAGGTTGTAGGCATGCATCTTAGGCAAATCCGGGGTGCTCTATGCTGAGAGCTGATAGCAAGCTGTACTTGTACAGTGAAGTGGCTGATACCATGCTTCCAGGAAAAGTCTCTAAGCTTCAGTTACACAGGAATCGTACCCGAAACCGACACAGGTGGTCAGGTCGAGTAGACCAAAGCGCTTGAGAGAACTCTGCTGAAGGAACTAGGCAAAATGGTACCGTAACTTCGGGAGAAGGTACGCTGCTTTTGGTGATGGAACTTGCTTCCTGAGCTGAGAGCAGCCACAGAAACCAGGCCCCTGCAACTGTTTATTAAAAACATAGCACTCTGCAAACACGAAAGTGGACGTATAGGGTGTGATGCCTGCCCGGTGCTGGAAGGTTAATTGATGGGGTTAGCGTAAGCGAAGCTCTTGATCGAAGCCCCAGTAAACGGCGGCCGTAACTATAACGGTCCTAAGGTAGCGAAATTCCTTGTCGGGTAAGTTCCGACCTGCACGAATGGCATAATGATGGGGGCGCTGTCTCCAGCAGAGACTCAGTGAAATCGAATTCGCCGTGAAGATGCGGTGTACCCGCGGCTAGACGGAAAGACCCCGTGAACCTTTACTGCAGCTTGACATTGAACTTTGATCTTACTTGTGTAGGATAGGTGGGAGGCTTTGAAGCAGCGACGCTAGTTGCTGTGGAGCCAATCTTGAAATACCACCCTGGTAATATTGAGGTTCTAACTCTGCTCCATGATCTGGAGCGAGGACCATGTCTGGTGGGTAGTTTGACTGGGGCGGTCTCCTCCTAAAGAGTAACGGAGGAGTACGAAGGTGCGCTCAGCGTGGTCGGAAATCACGCGTAGAGTATAAAGGCAAAAGCGCGCTTAACTGCGAGACCCACAAGTCGAGCAGGTACGAAAGTAGGTCTTAGTGATCCGGTGGTTCTGTATGGAAGGGCCATCGCTCAACGGATAAAAGGTACTCTGGGGATAACAGGCTGATACCGCCCAAGAGTTCATATCGACGGCGGTGTTTGGCACCTCGATGTCGGCTCATCTCATCCTGGGGCTGAAGCAGGTCCCAAGGGTATGGCTGTTCGCCATTTAAAGAGGTACGCGAGCTGGGTTTAGAACGTCGTGAGACAGTTCGGTCCCTATCTACCGTGGGCGTTGGAAATTTGAGAGGATCTGCTCCTAGTACGAGAGGACCAGAGTGGACGAACCTCTGGTGTACCGGTTGTGACGCCAGTCGCATCGCCGGGTAGCTATGTTCGGAAGGGATAACCGCTGAAAGCATCTAAGCGGGAAGCCTACCTCAAGATAAGATTTCCCTAGGACTTTATGTCCTCTAAAGAGCCGTTGAAGACTACGACGTTGATAGGTTGGATGTGGAAGTGCAGTGATGCATGAAGCTGACCAATACTAATTGCTCGTGAGGCTTGACTATACAACACCCAAACAGTTGTTGTATAACGCTCAATTGATTCGAAATCAAACGATCAAACTTGATTTAGT
>NZ_JAYWZK010000028.1:0-5068 GCF_048148385.1 Acinetobacter sp. 197 | reverse complement strand
GTTGATCGTTATGGCGTGGTTGCTGATATAGCCATCCATGAACCAAGCAAAGGCGGCAACGATAAGAACCATCACGCCCATATCATGCTTACAACTCGAAAAGCTGAATTAGACAAAGATAGTAAATTAACTCTGACGACTAAAACCGATATTGAGTTAAGCAACGCCAAGCGTAAAAGTCTTGATATGGGTACGACCCAAGAAGAAATTAAAGAGATACGAGAGAAATGGGCGAACCTTGCAAATCTTGCATTAGAAAAAGCTGGTTGTAAGGAAAAGATCGACCATCGTAGCTATGTTGATCAAGGTAACGGACTACAAGCCACGATTCATGAAGGCACCAAAGTCACTCAATTGCGTAGACAAGGCATAGACACTGAAATCAGCCGTTTCAATGACAGTGTGAAGCAACAGAATAGCCAACAACTTAATCAAGAAAAATCAAAGACGGAAAATGTTTTACAACAGGGTCTAAATCGTGTCGAAAAAGGTTTTGATCAGTGGAAAAATAACCAAGAAGCCAAACGTCTAGAACAAGATCGCCAAGCACAAATGAAACAACAGCAAGAGTTAGACAAACAACGAGCCGAGCAAGCACTCCGCAAGGCATCTCAGAAACTAGATAAAGGCGGAATGTCCCGATGAGCAACCAAAATGATTTAGACGACCAGTTATACATTTTATTGGCATCTATGAAGGAATACAGAGAAGCCATAGCAGACGATAAGAAGCGATTAGAGACGTTTTACAGCCATGTAGCCATAGGGGTGCTCGATAAGGCTGAAAAATCGCTACAATACACAAATAAGCAAGCTATAGGGGCATTAAAGAGCCGTATTCAAGAATTAGATAAGGCAACGAGCCGTCTTAACTATCAATTCATTGCCATATTTGCCAGTGCCTTTATAGCGTTGGTAATGGTGCTGTTCTTGGCGTTATTTTTATTTGTACCAAGTATGGATGAAATCCAGCAGCGCAGATCGGAAGTAAACAACCTAAAAGAATACAGCTTAGACCTATCAAAATGTGATGGGAAAACATGCGTCAGAGTTATAAAAAAACAGTGTGGATATGGGAAAAATGCCGATTATTGTGTAATTGACCCTAAATAATTCAGGCTTTGTACTTTGCTCTGTTCCTTTCTTTATTTACCAAATATCTAATGTCGCAAAGTGACTCGACTTTGAAATTTGGCTAAAGCTAAATCTCAAAGCATCGAGTTACCGAACGTAGCGAAATATTTTTTTGATTGTTAAAAAATTCAATTACTTAGATATACTGTCTGACATTAAAAAATATTATGAAATACAATGTCCGGTAGTCACCATTACGTGATTTTTCTTCAAAGCTACTGGATAATATTTTATGAACACCACAGATCGCCCAACAATTTTAACTGGCGACCGTCCCACAGGACAACTTCATCTAGGTCATTTCATTGGATCTTTACGTTCACGTGTAGGTTTACAAGATTCTCATCATCAACATCTATTATTAGCAGATGCTCAAGCATTTACCGATAATGCTGATAATTTCGAAAAGGTACGTAGAAACATTATTGAAGTTGCTACTGATTATCTTGCTGTTGGTATCGACCCGACAAAGACCACTATTTGTATCCAATCGGGACTACCGGCATTAAATGAACTAACTATGTTGTATTTAAATTTTGTCACAGTGTCACGTCTTGAGCGAAACCCAACTATTAAATCAGAAATTCAAATGCGTGGTTTTGAACGTGATATCCCCGCTGGTTTTTTATGCTATCCAGTGGCACAAACTGCAGATATAACAGCTTTTAAAGCAACTGTAGTTCCTGTCGGTGAAGACCAAATTCCAATGATTGAACAGACCAATGAAATAATACGTCGTTTAAATCGTCAAATTGGCCATGACTTACTGCCTGAATGTAAAGCCTTATTGTCTAATGTAGGTCGCTTACCCGGCTTTGATGGTAAAGCTAAAATGTCAAAATCTCTAGGTAATACTATTGTGTTAGATGCTTCAGATAATGACATAAAAAAAGCTGTTAATTCTATGTATACAGACCCTAATCATTTATGTATAGAAGATCCAGGGCAAGTTGAAGGTAATATAGTATTTACTTACTTAGATGCTTTTGACCCTAACAAAGAAGAAGTTGAAGAACTTAAAGCACATTATCGTCGTGGTGGTTTAGGTGATGGTGTTGTTAAAAAACGTTTAGAAGGCGTATTAAAAGAACTTATCACTCCTATTCGTGAACGTCGTATTGAATTTGCTAAAGATCCTGATTACATCATGGATATTTTGAAAGCTGGCACACTAAAATGCCAAGATATTACTCAACAAACATTAGATGAAGTTAAAAGTGGTTTGGGTGTATTCCATTTTTAAACTGAGATATAGAATTTTAAAAGCCTAGTTTACTAACTAGGCTTTTTCACGATTTAAGATATTACACAATTTAGAAACCGAGCGAGTGTCTACGAGCGATTGAGCATCATCAAAATTTCGCCCTCGCCTTTTCTCTGATTACAAGCTCCCTTTCGATTTTAAACGGTAGGTACAGAGCATCCCGAATGGGTGCGAACTTTGGAGCTTTTGCTTTTCAAAAAGTATGAGCGAAGCGAATACATTATCAATGCTTTTTCTTTTAGATTTCACAAATAAGATTAACCAAAAACTGCCCCACGAAGCGAGGAACGAGCTTCAATAGAGTACGAGCTTTAGCGAGTACCTAGGGCAGTTTGCACTCCCCTCTCGAAAGGCTTTTAATTATTTTTAAAGCTTTTAAATGCTTTTAGATAAGCTGAAAACATTGATATGAGAGGACTACAGCTTATATAAGCACACAAATTCTCTTGTATAAGCACACAAATTCTCTTGTATAAGCACACAAATTCTCTTGTATAAGCACACAAATTCTCTTGATTTACACACATAAAATATATAGTGTGTAAATACACATTAATAATAACGTGTATTTAATATGAAGAATGGTTTAGTTGTGAAAGATAATGCATTAATAAACGCCAGTTATAATTTAGAACTAACGGAACAGCGTTTAGTCATGCTTGCAATCATTAATGCAAGGGAATTAGGGCGGGGTATTACGGCAGATAGCAAACTAGAAATACATGCTAGTGACTATGCAAAACTATTTAATGTATCACCTGATGCATCCTACAAAGCCCTGAAAGATGCCGTAAATAATCTATTTAACAGGCAGTTTAGCTATACAGCCGAATATAAAAAAACAGGGAAGGTAGGTATCGTTCGCTCTCGCTGGGTAAGCCGTATTTTTTATGTAGATGATTTGGCATTACTAGAAATTACTTTCGCACCTGATGTAGTTCCTTTAATCACTAGATTAGAAGAACACTTTACAAAATATGAAGCCAAACAAGTTGCACACCTAACCAGTAAGTATGCCACTAGACTTTATGAGTTATTAATCGCTTGGCGTGAAGTTGGTAAAACACCTGTTTTTGAACTACAACAATTACGTAAAAATTTAGGTGTTGAAGATGATGAATATCAACGTATGCACCATTTTAAAAGCCGTGTATTAGAAACTGCCATTACTCAAATCAATGAACATACAGACATAAAAGCCACTTATGAGCAACACAAGAAAGGGCGTACAATTACTGGGTTTTCATTCAAGTTTAAGCAGAAACAACAACCGAAAAAATTAGATTCTAAGCGTGACCCAAACACACCTGACTTTTTTATCAAAATGACCGATGCACAACGCCATTTATTTGCAAAAAAAATGTCAGAAATGCCTGAAATGGGGAAATATTCACAAGGTACAGAAAGCTACCAACAATTTGCTATCCGTATAGCAGATATGCTGTTAGAGCCTGAAAAATTCAGAGAGCTTTATCCAATTTTAGAAAAATCAGGATTTCAGCCATGATTAAATTAAATAACCTATCAACCGATCTAAAGCATGTGACCGTTGAATACCTCGACATCGTAAATTATGAAATTGCGAGGGAAAATATATGCTGTTATATCTTCCTATTATCCCGACTATCCAAAGATGCCGAACCCACCGAAAAAATGCAGATGGAAAGCAAAATACAGAACTTAATTTACTATCGGGATAATTTACAAATCGAGGACAAGGACAATATTCAAAAGGTTTTAAATACGCTCATTCCAGAGTATCAAGCCGAACAAAACAACCAAACAGCTAAGAAAAATTAGGCTTCAATGTCGGGCAAATCAAAAAGCTGTCGATCTCTATTTTCTGTTAAATATTCGTTGAGTTCAGCGAGTATTTTTTCTTTATTGGCTTCATTTGCCTGCATTTTCTTAATCAAGTAAGAACCGAGCAAAATTTTACGTCGAGTATCATCCTTGCGCTCCTGTTCTTTCTTTTTGGTACGTTCTCTTGCTTCAATAGCCTGTTTCTGTGCTTTTAACTGTTTCAGCTTCTCTAACTGGGCTTCAATTTTCTTTTCGATATTTTCAGCAGATTTAGTCATAACGGTTAATTTCGGAATATAGAAAACTACTCAAGCATAAGACCCTATGAATTGAAATTCAAGCGGGTAATATGCTATCGTGTTTTTCATGAAATGCGCACTTACGACTTGAACAAAGTTCAAGTCATCATTGCGTAAGGGGAACCCCCTTAACCCCAAAAGCAAAACCAACATCAGGATAACTGCATGGCAATTTATCATTGCTCAACTAAGACCGTAAACAGAAGTTCGGGAAGAACAGCGGTTGCATCTGCTGCTTATCGTGCAGGGGAAAAACTAGAAGATGAACGTACAGGATTGACCCACGACTTTACGAGAAAAGATGGTGTAGCTCATTCCGAAATTGTTTCTAATCTCGATATTGAAATTGATCGAAATGAACTTTGGAATTTGGCTGAAAAAGCAGAAAACCGAAAAGATGGTCGAACCGCTAGAGAATGGGTGATTGCTCTACCTGATGAATTAGATCCTGATCAACGTAAGGACTTGGCAAAAGATTTTGCTCGGTCTTTAGTTGATCGTTATGGCGTGGTTGCTGATATAGCCATCCATGAACCAAGCAAAGGCGGCAACGATAAGAACCATCACGC
>NZ_JAYWZK010000027.1:0-7330 GCF_048148385.1 Acinetobacter sp. 197 | reverse complement strand
TTTCGACAGTTAGTTAGCTTTTTAACCCCTAAACCTATGAAAATCGGGTGGGGATGATTTTTTTGTCGTGTGCAGAGTTTTTTTCTTAATTACCTACTTTTCGATGTAGGTTATGAATATATTTTACCTATTGGTAAAAATAAAGATATAAGACAAAAGATGAATATGCTAGGAATTTCGCATAACAACCATCATGTTAAATAGAGAACAGTTAGGAGATTATTTATTCTTTCAATAGACAAAAACTTGCGGAATTTTTCTTAATTTGTAATCCTTGCGGCCAAGGGTGTCTAGCGTAGCTAAGACAGGTATTCGTTATAGTCGGGCCGCTATAATACGGATGACGAGTGCCTGTATGTTTAACCTAAATATCTTTAACAAGATCTCTAGTGAAGGATTGACCATCAAAAATGATCTTGAGCTGAATTCTGAGAATCAACTGATAACTAAATATAAGAGTTCTACTTCTGAAGACTATAAAAAAGCAATTATTTTGATCTTTAAAGAACGTGGCTATACCAGGTTAGAAATAGGTCAGTTACTTGAAAGATAACTCTAAAGAATTCCTAAAAATAACATAATACACCTTATACGAAATGCGTTATAATTCTCTTGAAAATTCAACGCTGTAGTTTCTTTTTTGCCCAACCTCCCCAAGGTGGGCTTTTTTTTATGATTTTTTCACGTTCCACGCTTATTATTTAATCAAAGTTTCACGACTTTGTTTAGGTCAATTGAATAATCAGAATGCCTGGTCTTTTTCTTTTTGGCGTTCATCCAGCTCTTTTTTGAGTGCCTTTTTATCCTGGTACGATGCAATCAGCATGATCGGGATCAGCAGCGGGGCCACAATAATTCCCAGGGCAATGTCTTTCAGTTTCGGCATGATCTCTCTCCCTTAGTCATTATCAAAAACAGCATTCAGCACACGGCCAAATAAGCCACGTTTTTTAGGTTCTGGTTCAACATGCTCAGGAAGATGGATCTGTTTACTCTCGGAAGTAGTCAATTCGTCATAGTTAGAGTCAGTCTGTGACCGAGGATCCGTTGCTATATTTGAATTTATAGATTCATTTAGCTTATCAATATTTTCTTGTTGTGACTGTTCTAAGGTGCCTTTAAACTCAATTCTATGAGTAAGATCTTCAATATGTTGCATCAAAGACTTTTCTCTTTGATTTGCTAAATCTAACTGATTTTTTAGTAAAGAAATCTGATCTTTTAATAGATTTTCGACTTCAGATTGAACGTGTACCTGTACATCCTTCTGAACTTGTTCAGTACGTGTACTGGACTGAACACCGACTGGGTTGCCATAAACTCTGATAAGTTCAGATAAATCTATTAGACCATCATTATCTCTTGATAATTCACCATTTTTTAAAGCCTCATATATTGTTGTCCGTGATTTTTTAAAGGCTTTACTTGCGTCCATAACGCTAAATTTTGTAGTGTTCAATACAATCCCTCTGTTCATGTACAAGGATGTTCAGGTGAGCATATTACTGAACATTATCTTTATTTTGTTTGAAAGCCAACCTTTACTAGATATGGATATAGTTCTTTAAATTTTTCAGCATTTAATAGCATTTCGGCAATTCGTACGGCAAATTGCGGATAGCTTTCGGTGCCTTGAGAATACTTACTCATTTCAGGCAGTTCTGACAATTTGTTAGCAAATAAATGACGCTGAGCATCTGTTAACTTGGTGAAAATATCTAAGGTGTTTTGATCTCTAGCTTCTAGATTTGGTTTGTTAACGTTTTTCTTTTGCTTGAATGAGAATGAAAAGCCATAAATTGAACGTCCTTTTTTATGCTGCTCATACTTAACAGTGATATCTGTAAACTCATTAACTTGAGCTATAGCTAGATGTAAGACTCTGTCTTTAAAGTTCCCCATTCTTGTGTACTCATCATCAAGCACACCAATTTTTTTTCTAAACTCTTCAAGCTCTATAACAGGAGTTTGGCCAGTGCTACGCCATGCGATCAATAATTCATATAGACGTACAGCATAAGCACTACTGAGATTACTAACTTGCTGTAATTCATACTTAGTGAACTGTTCTTCGAGTTTAGTAATTAATGGAACAATAGCAGGTGCAAAAATTAACTTAACAGTCGCTTCAGCGTCAATATAACGAATCTCACTAACCCATCGGCTTAGTACGTTTTCGATATTTCCTCGTTTATTCATCTCTTGATAGCTAAATTGTCTAGCAAATAAATCTTTTGAAGCATCCTTTAATGCTTGATAGGCAGTCTGTCTTGCAACATTGAATTGATTGATATAGCTCTCTGCATGGACTTCTAAAGGGTTGTTTGCATTAATGCCTTTACCACTTTCTCTTGCTTCAACAATAGCTAAAAGAATAAGTCGCTGTTCAACTAGATCTAGGTTATAGCTTGCGTTAATTAAAGCATTATCTTTTACAACTAGATCTCGCATGTTATTAGTCTACTTTTTTATTTCTGAATATAAATCTATATAAAATATTATGTAGTTAAATGCAAGGTAAACGTAGTTAAATCTACAAAAAAAAATAAGTAGACTTATGGTAGGTAAACGTAGTCATATTGGTAGGTAAACGTAGTCATATTGGTAGGTAAACGTAGTCATATTGGTAGGTAAACGTAGTCATATAACCCTTGAAAGCATTGTGAACAAAGGCTTTCAGCATATCTAAAAGCATTTAAAAACTTTAAAATAATTAAAAGCCCAGAGAATGAAAAATTGCCCTTGGTTTTCGCTACGCTCAAACTCTATTGAATCTCGCTTTCGCTCGATTCGTCGGGGCAATTTTTTGGCTCTTCTCGTTGTGACTTCAATAAAAAGCAAAAGCACGATGGATTCGCTTCGCTCATAGAGCTTTTTTACTCGCTGCGCTCGATCTAGACTCAATTTTCTGCATGTAATTTACGCTTATTTAGGCTTCACAGCCTAAAAAACTGTTTTTCAGAGGGTCTAAGCGCGAATTTCAGCGATTTCACTCGTAGACACTCGTTCTGTACCTTCCTATGTGAATTTGAGCTTAAATCGCAAATGAGTGCATTTAAAAGCTAAGTTTTATAGTAATTAGATAAAATCTTTACCTTTTGTATGAGGGTCATAAGAAAAAACAGGTTTTTTAGTCTTCAATTTTTCTGTATTTCTTTCTGCATTCGTCATTTTCATTTTTTCATTAGAAGTGGGGACCATATCCTGGGACTCTAATTTTTCTATTTTATGTAGATGTACCTTTTTTTCACTCATTCCCATTCTATTCAAATTTCGCAAAACTGAACTGTAAGAAATATTGTTCGCTAGCTCAGGTAAATCAGCGTGGATTTCCTTAATTGTATAACCAGCTTCTAGCCGTTTTTCTATTTCAGGTAATACAGAGATGATGAATTTCTTTGCGCCATGTCTGGTGACCATAATGACTTCCTCTTTCTTTAATTTATGCAATTATGTGCAACCATATGCAATTATGAGCTTTTATAAGATTTTATATGAAATTATCTGCAACTATAAGCTTTTAAATAGTTTTTATTCATTTTGATGTGCAATTATATGCATTTATGTGCAATTGAACTTTCAGTGATATTGGCAAGATGTGTAATGTTATATAACATGGCAAGCCCTGGTTATATAAATTACCCTACTTATTCGCTTTCAGCTCAACGTGGCCTCTTGTCCTGCGGAGCTTTTGGCATAGCCAAAATGTACTGGAAATCAAAAAATGACTGAACAGAAAAAGCCGAAACGGATACGCCAAAAAGTAATTCAAGTTGTGGTAACTGATGAAGCTGAGAAAAAGCAAATTGAAGAAAATGCTGCTCAGGGAAATTTATCAGCTTCTCAATATTTGCGTGATCTAGGATTGGGTTATCAACCTAAAAGTCTGACTGATATAAAAACAATCCAGGAAATTCGCAGCCTAAAATCAGATATGAATAAAGTGGGTGGACTACTGAAAAACTTAATGAATGGAGAACTGACTGATCCTAAAGAGATCCGATCTAAAGTAAATGGGCTACTGCTGGATTTTTCTAGGAACCAAAATTCAATTGATCTATTCATTTCTAAAGTCAGATCCGCGATCAAGTTTTAAAAAAGTGTAAGGTGTGTGACCTTGTATAGTGGCGTTAGCCAGCTGTCCCTTCAGAGCTGCACTAAACCAGGTATTCCCAAAAAGGTGTAAGGTATGTGACCTTGTATAGTGGCTTTAGCCTGATGAATTTCGTATATGAGTTTTTATGTTAAATGTTCTTTAGATTGGAGCCGTTTATGATGTTCAATAAAAGATGTCTATAAAATCGGTGGCTATTCACAGTGCCAGGAAAACATCAGGCTCACGAATCCAAGTATTTTTCCGGCCAATGATGAAACTGAACAAAAAGCTCAGGACTGATTTTGACTGTATAATTTTTAGTTTGCATTTAGTGATGCCAAATAACGATAATTTATGAATAAAGTCAAAGTGCACGGTCAATTACAGAAATAAGTAAATCTTGAATAGACGGATACGCCTATAGGTTGTTTACTTCTGCCTCTTATTAGTTGTTAAGGCTTTTGAAACTTCTTAAGAGGAAATTAATATGAAATTTCTGATAGCGTTGCTCTTTCCTTGGTTGCCTTTCTTTATGATAGGTCGACCTTTTGCAGCAATGATATGTTTGTTTCTTCAAGTTACCCTTTTAGGCTGGCTCCCAGCTGCGATCTGGGCTGTGCATGCTTTATTGCAAGATCATGCAGACCAAGAAGCGAAAGCAGCTTTATATCACTAAGTTTAATTTAACTCTCTCCTAAGCATTCTTGAAATTGCTACTGTCAAAGCTCATTGAATAATGAGCTTTGCTTATTTGGTATAAGAAATTTTATGTTAAACAAAGACAATTATTATTTCTTCAAAAGTTAAAAACCGCCTAACAGGCGGTTTTTCTTATTAAATATGGCTATTCGGCCATATTGAAAGCGGTAAAATTTGGCGGTTTATATATGATTTGCGTATGGGAAAAAATCATCATTCCCGAAATTAAAAACATCAATATTGTTATTACAGAACTATATAATCGCATTCATTACTTATCAATCTTACTAGACCAACATCTTAATCTTGTATTGTTACATTTACAATAAAAATATGATTTTATTGTATTTTTTTTGATTAATTTTGTTTTTTATAAATTTAATGAATATGTATATAAGAAAACTTGATTTTTACTATTTTTAGTGTATAGTTGACTTAACTAGAAAAAAGTCTTGTTCCGGTAAATCTTCTTTAAGTATCGCAGTTTTAGTCATAATCCTTCGTTTTTTTCAGATTTTAAGTCGCTTCTTTATTATTTTCAAAGTTATACCCAGTCAATAAAATGACTTAAAATTATTAAAAATTAGTAGGATATATTATGTCAAACTCAAATGTTGTTAAAGGTACTGTAAAGTGGTTCAACGAAACTAAAGGTTTTGGTTTCATTCAACAAGAATCAGGTCCAGACGTTTTTGCTCATTTTAGCGAAATCGCAAGTTCAGGTTTCAAAACCTTAATGGAAGGCCAAATGGTTGAATTCAGCGTAGCCCAAGGTCAAAAAGGACCGAATGCTGTAAATATTATTGCTATCTAAGCAGTAATAAGCAGTAATAAAAAGCACTCATGAGTGCTTTTTTTATAATTTAAAATTAAATTTTAAAGTTATTTCCAAAATTGGAAAATTTTCAGAAAAACAGGATTCAAGTTGTTAAAAATAAATTATTTAATTGCAAAAGCTAAAAATGGTACTGAAATTATTGTTTCATTAACTCCTCTTAATAAAATGCAAAGTACACGTCAGGGGTTAAAAACAATTGAAGTGGGTAAAAGAGTTCTTCTCTCATCTGGGATGGAGGTCGATTTAAATTTAGATGGCCGTACATTTTATACTTCTTTAAATCAGCTATTTAAACTCGATCACAGAGTTATTTAGATAAAAAAATAAAAATCAGATATTTATTTAAATAGTTTCTACTGTAATTTTATGGAAGGTATATACATGCTTAAGCAGAGTATTAATGTTAAAGATCAGTTTGGGGTTAAACACACTATTCAAGCAACTGTGGATCATCAGTTTGCCAGTACCCGCTCTCATTCGAATATAAAACATATCACTGTTGATGGTGAAAATATTCGACCTAGTTTTGAAATGTTTTTTCAGAGTACCGTAAGTGGGAAAATTTTCAAAATTGCATAAATAATGCGAATTTTAAGCTAGTCCTTTTAATTTAAACTGGAATATTAAATCGTATACATAACCATTTTAAAAATAATTGTTTATGATTAAAATTTGGTGCTGCGATAGCATCTACTAGAGGTGGAACCACCTCTATGATGCTACTGAACAGGCTGTTATTGATTTCGCAATTCAATATCCCGCATATGGTCAGCACCGTACTAGTAATGAATTACGCAAGAAGGGTGTATTCGTTTCAGGGAGTGGGGTTCGCTCTATATGGCTTCGTCATGATTTAGAAAACTTTAAGAAGCGTTTAAAAGCACTTGAGGCTAAAGTGGCACAGGATGGTATTGAATTAAATGATCAGCAGATTGCGGCACTTGAACGTAAGCATGAGGATGACGTTGCTTGTGGTGAAATCGAAACAGCTCATCCAGGCTATTTAGGCGCGCAAGACACCTTTTATGTCGGGAATCTCAAAGGTGTTGGACGAATCTACCAACAAACATTCATCGACACTTATAGCAAGGTCGTTCATTGCAAGCTCTATACAACAAAAACACCGATTACAGCGGCTGATTTACTCAATGATCGTGTGTTGCCATTCTATCAATCTCAGGACTTACCAATGCTTCGCATCCTCACAGACAGAGGTACTGAGGATGCGCTAAGGTAGAACAACATGACTATGAGTTGTATCTGGCAGTCAATGATATTGATCACACGAAGACAAAAGCAGCTTCCCCGCAAACAAATGGTATATGTGAGCGTTTCCATAAGACGATTTTGCAGGAGTTCTATCAAATTACGTTCAGGAAGAAGCTTTATAGCTCATTGGAAGAATTACAGGTTGATCTAGACGATTGGCTGAAATTCTATAATACTGAACGGACTCATCAAGGAAAAATGTGCTGTGGTCGTACACCACTTGAAACTTTACTTGATGGAAAACGGATTTGGGCTGAGAAAAATTTAGCTCAAATTTAACCTGACAGGCACAATAAAAAATGGGTAACTGTCAGATCAGGTTTGAGCTAGTACACTTTATGCAACAATGCCGAGATAAACCCAATATTTTAAATCTATCCCTGATATTTAGTTATACGTCGAAGTTGCTCTAATTCTTCGATTAAATC
>NZ_JAYWZK010000026.1:0-9509 GCF_048148385.1 Acinetobacter sp. 197 | reverse complement strand
TCCATGGTGATAAAAATCATCATAAACCAGACATTTTTATTGGTGAGAATATAGACACTTTAAATGGGTTCTAACATGTGAGATTCGTATAACGTGCATTATGTTAATTTTAGAAGAACTATAAAGTGTCTACAAAATTGGTGGCTATTCAGACCTTAAATCAGCATCAATATTAAGTAAGGACCAACAAATACCATTAATATTCCAGATAAGATCATGCATAAACATGCTGCTACTCCTTCATCTGTATGACGCAAAAAAGCTTTTACCGTTCCGAAACCATGACCTGCATTCCCTAGTGCTGCACCTTGTGCAACATTATTTTTTAAGTTAATTAGTCCAAAAACTAAATTAGCTAGTAAAACTGCCGCAATTCCAGTCAGCATAGTAAATAAAATAGATAACTCAATTGAGCCATTAATTTGATTTGCGAGTTCCATTGCAAATGGAGTTGAAATAGAACGGGTCATTAAACTAAGTGTGAGTGTTTTATCTAAAGAAAAATACTGAGCTAAGGCGTAAGAACTCAATACTCCACTTAACATACCAAATACAATCCCTAAGCTGATAGAAATAAAATGTTTAGTAAGAATATGTTTATATTCATAAATAGGGAGAGCAAAAGCTACAGTAGCTGGCCCGATCATCCAAACTAAACCTTGGTTAAATTGCATGTATTGCTGGTATTCAACCTGTAGTACGTACAATAATGTAATTAGGGTGAGTGGTACTGCGATACCTGGCGCTAATAACATATTAGGAAATTTATGGTAAATACGTAGGAAAACAATGTAGCCAAATACCGTAAGTAATAAAAAAATTATACTTAACATTTAGTTTTTTCCTTAGTAAATCGCCCCTCAAGTCTCGCCCCCCAATAAACACTATATACAGTGCTAATAAGGACACAAATAGTACTAAAAACTACAGTAACAATTACCTGAAATCCATAGGAAATAAATAGTTCTTTAAATTGAATCAATCCAACTACACAAGGGATAAAAAATAGTACTAAGTGCTGAATTAAAAACTTACCGGCAACGTCAACTGACTGTAGCCTTAGAAAACCGGTCAATAAGAAAATTAGCAATAATATTAAACCTATAATATCACCGCTAATTTTAAGATGAAAAAGATGTTGTACCCCTAACCCTAATACCCAAAAAATCATTATCAAGGAAAATTGTAAAAAGAATCGTGTGAGTTTCCACATAGCTAAGTCTTTACCAAATAAACATAATTGTATTCTTTTTAATATTTTCCTATTATGAATAATTCTATAAACATTATTCATAATAGGAATATTTTTATTTTGGAACTGAAGCTTCTTAGGATTTTTGTACAAGTAGTTAAATCGGGTAGTTTTTCAGCTGCCGCTGAACAACTATGCTATACACAACCAACGATAAGTAAATCTATACAACAGTTAGAACAACAAGTTGGTGAAAAATTATTCATCACTGGGTGTAGGAAACGTTACGTTGAACTGACCTTTATAGGGGAGTATGTTTATAAACATGCCCTATCTATATTACAGCAACATGAGGATATGCTAGACAGTATTCAGAATATAAGATCTCTAAAAGCAGGAGAGTTGAGTCTAGGTTTGCCTCCATTGGGTGCAATTTTAATACATCGTTTGATTGCTCGATATCATAGAAATTATCCTGAAATTAAGCTAAATTTTTTGGAGGTAGGCTCGTTAAAAATAGAAGAAGCCTTAGTAAATAAAAAAATTGATGTAGGAATAGTTTTAGGAAATCCCCATAGTGATCTGTACTCAATAAAAATATTAAATTCCCCTTTATGCTTATTAACAAAACAAGATTCAAACTTAACGAAATACGAGAAAATTAATTTTCACGACTTAAAAAATGAGAATTTTATATTTTATACAGATGATTTCAGTTTAACCCCTATCATATTAAGTGAAGCTCAAAAAGCGGGATTTGAACCTAATATTGTCTGTAAAAGTAGCCAATGGGATTTTATAGTAAAAATGGTAGATGCAAATATGGGGATAGCTATTCTTCCAGAAATTTATTGTAAAAAATTTAATAACTTAAAAAAAATATACTTCAATAGTGACGATATGACTTGGCAATTACATATGGCTTGGCATAAAGGATTAGAGACCTCTCATGCAACACAGGCTTGGTTAGATTTAGTAAACAAATATAGTCATGAAATAAGTTTTTAAAATTAACTTACATTTAACATAAAATCTCTTATACGAAATTCATCAGGCTAAGGCCACTATACAAGGTCACACACCTTACACTTTTTTAGATTGGCTACTTGAATACAGCTCTGAAGGGACAGCTGGCTAACGCCCCTATACAAGGGGACACACTTTACACTTTTTTAAAACTTGATCGCGGATCTGACTTTAGAAATGAATAGATCAATGGAATTTTGGTTCTTGGAAAAATCCAGCAGCAGCCCATTTACTTTAGATCGGATCTCTTTCGGATCAGTCAGTTCTCCATTCATTAAGTTTTTCAGTAGTCCACCCACTTTATTCATATCTGATTTTAGGCTGCGAATTTCCTGGATTGTTTTTATATCAGTCAGACTTTTAGGTTGATAACCCAATCCTAGATCACGCAAATATTGAGAAGCTGATAAATTTCCTTGAGCAGCATTTTCTTCAATTTGCTTTTTCTCAGCTTCTGTTACCACAACTTGAATTACTTTTTGGCGTATCCGTTTCGGCTTTTTCTGTTCAGTCATTTTTTCTATTTCCAGTACATTTTGGCTATGCCAAAAGCTCCGCAGGACAAGATGCCACGTTGAGCTGAAAGCGAATAAGTCGGGTAATTTATATAACCAAGGCTTGCCATGTTATATAACATTACACATCTTGCCTACTTTTCCCTTAACCACTTTCTCAAATATTCCTAAATTTTCTCGAATATTCTTAAAAACTGCTTATCCAAACAGGCTAAAAACCCAAAATCTTACTTATTCTCGAATATTCCTAAAAATTCCTGAATTTTCCTAAATATTCTCATTTTTTCCTATTTTTTCCTAAAAAATCCTAGATAATCCTATTTATTAACAATCCATGATGAAGTAGGAGCAAATCATGGCTGTACGTCACCTAGCTAAAAGATACGTTCTTCAATCAAAAGAAAAGATCCTGGAAATGCATGAACAGGCATATACCCTTAAAGAAATTTTTGCAGAAATTCCCGAACTAAACCAAAACATTTCGTATCAGTCATTATCACGAGTTTGTCTACAGATGGATTTGTTCAATAAAAAGAAAAGTAAAGAAATAACGTCAAAAGAAGAAGTAGAAACACAGGAGATCACTTCAAATCCTGAACCAAAGAAAGAAATGACCAATGCGGAGAGAAATTTAGAAAAATTGACCAATAGAAAGCCCAAATTTTCTTATGATCCTCATACAAAGGGAAAAGATTTTTACTAACCCTATTTAAACATTGCTCTAGATCGCTCTCATTTGCGCTCTATGCTCAAATTCACAATGAAAGATACAGAACGAGTGTCTACGAGTGAAATCGCTGAAATTCGCGCTTAGACCCTCTGAAAAACAATCTTTTAGATATTGGAATCTAAAAACTTTTTAATTACATATAAAAATTCGATCCTAGATCGAGCGTAGCGAGCAAAAAAGCTCTATGAGCGAAGCGAATCCATTTGTTCTTATTGTTTTGATTTTGCTTTTACCAGTATTTAAATCACTTCCAGGATTGAGCCAAAAATTGCCCCAACGAATCGAGCGAAAGCGAGATTCAATAGAGTTTGAGCGTAGCGAAAACCAAGGGCAATTTTTCCTTCCTTGGGCTTTTAATTATTTTAAAGTTTTTAAATGCTTTTAGATGGCTTGAAAGCCTTATGAATAAAGGGTTTTAGCTCTTATATGTCCACGTTTACCTTGCAATATGTCCACGTTTACCTTGCAATATGTCCACGTTTACCTTGCAATATGTCTACGTTTACCTTGCATTAGTACACAAATAATATTAACGTGTACTTATACACAATAAAAAAATAGTGGCTATGAGAGATTTAGTTGTAAAAGACAATGCCTTAATCAACGCAAGCTATAACTTAGACTTAGTAGAACAACGTTTAATTTTATTGGCTATTGTTGAAGCAAGGGAAAGTGGGAAAGGGATTAATGCAAATGATCCATTAGAAGTTCATGCAGATAGTTATATCAATCAATTTGGTGTGCACCGTAATACAGCTTATCAAGCCTTAAAAGATGCTTGTAAGGATTTATTCGCGCGTCAATTTAGCTATCAAGAGAAAAAAGCTAATGGGAATATCCGAAATGTTATGAGTCGTTGGGTATCTCAAATTGCTTATAACGACAATGAAGCAACTGTAGACTTAATATTTGCACCTGCTGTTGTTCCCTTCATAACCAGACTGGAAGAACAATTTACTAAATATGAATTACAGCAAGTTAGTAGTCTTAGTAGCGCTTATGCCATTCGCTTATATGAGCTTCTAATTCAGTGGCGAAGCGCTGGTAAAACCCCAACCATAGAACTACAAGAATTTAGAAAGAAATTAGGCGTTCTTGATAATGAATATTTACGGATGGCTCATTTAAAAGAGCGTGTTTTAGAGCTTTCAATTAAACAAATAAATGAGCATACGGATATAACTGTAAAATATGAACAGCATAAAAGAGGACGTTCTATTTCAGGATTTTCTTTTACCTTTAAACAGAAGAAGAAGGATAGCCCATCAATAGAAAGAGATCCGAATACTTTGGAGCTTTTTTCAAAGATGACCGATGCTCAACGGCATACGTTTGCAAATAAACTTTCAGAACTCCCTGAAATGGGTCGCTATTCACAAGGAACTGAAAGCTATCCTCAATTTGCTGTTCGTATTGCTGAGATGCTACAAGACTCTGAAAAAATCAAAGAACTAGCCCCATACCTAAAAAAAGTGGGATACATGCCATCAAATAAAAAGGACACAGTAAATGGCTAAGTTATCGCTAAGTGAAGTATCTAAAAAATTTCATATTGATAGGTCAACCATTTACAGAGCTGTACGTAATGGGCGTTTATCACGCTCTAGTGATGGTCAATTTGACCTTTCGGAAGTGATTAGATGCTTTGGGGAGCCTGAGCAAACATCTCAACAAATTGAATCTTCTACATCAGATAGCGATGAATCTACAAAAAAACTCATTATTCATTTAGAAAATGAAGTTAAAAAATACCAAGAACGTGAAGAGCGTTTAATGCAGCAAATCGACCGTATGCAGACGCTTATTGAGTTAAAAACTGTTGCACCCGCCACGGCAGCGCCACAACAAGATGCTACGGCATGCGACACCGATATGCCACAGCATGCGACAACACAACAAGACAATGATAATAAAAAGAATAATGAATTAAATATTGTAGAAAATGTGGCAGTGCCACAACAAGAAACTACAGCATACCACACCCAAACGCTACAGCATGCCACGTTGCAAAATGTGGCAGTGCCACAACCTAAAAAACGTGGCTTATTTGGCCGTGTGCTGAATGCTGTCTTTGATAATGACTAAGGGAGAGAGATCATGCCGAAACTGAAAGACATTGCCCTAGGAATTATTGTGGCCCCGCTGCTGATCCCGATCATGCTGATTGCATCGTACCAAGATAAAAAGGCACTTAAAAAAGAGCTGAATGAACGCCAAAAAGAAAAAGACCAAGCTTCCTGATTATTCACCTGGGCTTATCAAAGCCGTGGAACTTTGCTCAATAAGTAAGCGTGGAACATGAATAATCAATAAAAAGCCGTTCTGGTGCCCTAATGTCCAGAACGGCTTACTTTAATATAATGATATTTAAAGAGAAATTTCAAGCATTTCGTATAAGGTGTATTATGTTAATTTTAGAAATAATACAAATTAATTTTCTACTTCTCCTTTCATACTCATATCAACCCAAAGTGGTAAAGGAAATGAAGAATTAATTGGATATCCATCCCTGCTCGCATATCCAGAGGTTGGGTAGAAAGCCAGATTTCATCGATACGGATCATGTTGCAAGTGCCTTGAGTAATTCTGCTAAAGCAGATATTTCTGATACTTGCCATTTCAAGCCAATTTCTGCTCTTGAGTGGGGTAAAGTAATTTGAACCGTTAACATGTCAGTAGGAGTAGGATCTAATGGTGCAGAGCAAGATAAGGGAATAAATGCAGGTTTATTTGGTAGTGATGAGCGATCATTTCCTTGCTTACCATCAATTAAGCGAATCCATTTGGATACAAGATTTGTATTCAATCCATGTTGCAAAGCGACTGAAGCAATTGAAACGTCCGGTGCTTTACAAGCCTGAACGATTTGCTGTTTAAATTCAGCACTGTATGTTCTTCGTTTTTTCGCAAGAGATGTAATGGATGTCTGGTTATTTGTAGTCATAAATTTAAGTCCCCACTTGTTTTTAAGTGGGGACTAAATTAAGGCTTATAGGATGAATTCATAAGGTGTGTTCAGCGGACGCTTACCGTTTTATGAGGGTGGTGCCCACTAAAAGGCTGGCTTGATAACAAGCCAGCTTTTTAGTGTTTCGTACAAGGTAGAGGTTTCTAAATTACCCTTAAGCCAAAATTAGATTTCTAAAATTTAGACGACTATCTTGGCTAATTTCGGTTACTTCTGATCAGGAAGAGCAAACGCAATAATATAGTCACCTACATCTTTTGAGTGGCTCGCACCCCCTGCAGAAATAACTACATATTGCTTACCTGTTTTTGGTGATTTGTAAATTAGAGGTGCTGCAACAGCTGCAACGGGTAATTTAGCTTTCCATACTTCTTTACCAGTTTTGGAATCTAAAGCACGTAAATAATAATCTTGCGTACCTGCAAAGAATACCAAGCCAGAAGCTGTTGAAGTAGGACCACCTAGTGTTGGCATTCCTAATGGCATTGGGAGATGTGATTTAATACCTAATGGGCCAAGCTGTTCAGCTGTTCCCATTGGTACTTGCCATACCAACTTTTTGGTTTTTAAATCAATCGCAGACATCGTACCGAAAGGTGGTCGATTACAAGGTACCCCTAATGCTGATTGCATAATATCAATTTTTACTCCAGCGTACGGGCCTGCAAATTGTGGGCGTACTGTTCCCATAAATCCAGGAACTTCATCGGTAGATATTTTGTATTTCCCCATATCTTCTTTACGAACTAAAGACATCCGCAAAGGCATACGCATATCATTGACGAACATTAAACCTGTTGATTCATCAATTGAAATACCCCCCCAATTCATTCCGCCTAATAAACTTGGCCATTCAATATATGGTTTCTCACTAGGTGGTGTATATAACCCTTGATAAACCGAATCTTTAAACTGAATACGGCAATTGAGTTGATCAAAAGTTGAAATACCCCACATATCTTTTTCACGTAAAGTGTCATTACCAATTTGTGGCATACCTACAGAATATGGCTGAGTCGGAGATAGTTTTTCTCCTTCTGCTTGACCGGTAGTCGGTACGGGCTTTTCAATAACTTTAGTAACAGGTCGGCCTGTACGTCGATCTAATACAAAAATTTGTCCCATTTTTGTTGTTTGAATAAGGGCAGGAATTTGTTCTCCCTTATCATTGGTGACGTTGTAAAGAACTGGTTGAGAAGGTAAATCGTAGTCCCAAACGTCGTGATGAACAATTTGATATGACCATTTAGTCTTACCAGTCGTTGCATCTACAGCAACTACTGCTGAGCCAAATTTTTCTTTTGCTGCATTACGATCACCGCCCCAGTAATCAGGGGGGCCATTTCCAGTAGGTAGATATACTAGATTTAAATCTTTGTCGTAAGTTGGAATTGTCCACATATTTGGGGTTTCAAGAGTAAAGCCGTTTTTAGGTTGTCCAGATAATTCTGGATTACCTACATCCCAAGCCCAGGCTAGTTTACCAGTACGTACATCATAAGCACGAACTACGCCAGAAGGTTCACCATGAGTAATGTCTCGAACCCAACCGCCTAAGATGGCAACATGCCCTGCGATTAATGGGGTAGAGGTTGGATGGTAGCGTTTACTTTTTTCAGTAGGACCCATGTCATTTAACAGGTCAACTTGGCCATTTACTCCAAATTGAGGACATAAAGCACCAGTTTTTGCATTCAATGCAATTAAACGACCATCAACTGTAGATGTTAAAATTCGTTGTGGACAGGCTTGAATACTAGGAGTTTGTAAATCTGCTTTTGAAAGCGTTTTATCATGAGTCGCATCATAGTAACCAACACCACGACAGGTAATGTGTTCAGCTGTTTTTGCTTTTGGATCATATTTCCAAAGTGCTTTACCGCTATCACCATCAATCGCAGTAATAATATTAGTTGGAGTACATGAGTACAGTGTGCTACCAATTTGAATTGGAGTATTTTCATCGACTCCAATATTTTTTGGTCGGCCAGTATGGTAAGTCCATGCAACTTGTAAGTTTTTAACGTTATCAGGAGTAATGTCAGTATAAGGGGCAAAGCGGGTACCACTACCACTACGACCAAAATATTCCCAATTATCAGGATTTTCTGCTGTAGGTTTAGTTAAATTACGATCTTGAGCAATATTAACTTGATTTAGAGTTTTTCCATGGGGAAAAAAAGCTGAGATTAAAGCTATAACACAAGCAATAAAGCCAACTAAACCAACACGATTAGCAAAAGTCACTTTTTCTGTTGAAAGTGTTATTAAACTACGGCTTGCCCATAAGCTTAGTACAAATAAAACCGTTGGAACAACTAGACGGGGAATATACTGCCAGAAGTCAAAAACTTGTACTTCGGAAATAGCCCATATAACTGTTGCGATGAAAGTTAAAATGGATAGCCATAAGCTGATTACTTTTCTAAATGTATATAAAATAGCAATCAGTAGATAGGCAATACCAGCGATAAGGTAATAACTTGAGCCACCTAAGCTAACAAGCTTTCCACCTTGGATAATTAAGAATAATGCGATTAACACATGTAGAAGTATTACGAAAAAGCGATAAACTTTTGATCCTGCCCTTTCAGAAGGTGCAGTGTATTCGGTACTCATATATTGTCTCTTTGATGTGGGCTGTAATTAGCTTAGGCATTGCTACAGGAGGATTATTTCCTATAGCCCTTATTTTACCTATTGAGTTCGCATCTAGTACTCAATTAGCAACACGGCTAAGTGGAATAACCCAGTCCTTTGGATACTTATTGGCTGGGATCATGCCATGGGTTGGTGGAATTATAATAGATAAATTTTGTTCTATGGTGGGTCTAACTTCTCTAACCATGCTCATGGCTTTAGGTTTAGGAATTACTTCATATCATATGAAATATATGTTCAGTCAATATTCTAATGTATGAATAAAAAACATCTTATATCCGACTTTAAAATTACTAAAACTAATTCCATTTAACATAATGGGCGTTATACGAAACGCATTTGTTAGAACCCATTTAAAGTGTCTATATTCTCACCAATAAAAATGTCTGGTTTATGATGATTTTTATCACCATGGAC
>NZ_JAYWZK010000025.1:0-10042 GCF_048148385.1 Acinetobacter sp. 197 | reverse complement strand
TTGCCAGCTGCTAGTAATTCTTTTATTCGTTTGTGCTTAGCCTCATTGGCTTTCTTACCTGTTGGCTTGTAACCCGAACGTGCCAAGCCCTGCTTAATACGTTCTATACGTTTCTCATTGTCCAGGCGGGCCATTGTTGCCAGGAGATCAATCAACATATTGTTGATGAGATCCAGGATTGAATGAGTAATGCTGTCACTGGTTTGAATCATTTGGTAGGTAGTAGGAAGATCTGCTACGACTAAACGAAGTCCCTTCTCCTGGATCCTGCGCTTCAGCTCTTGAAAATCCTGTTGGGTTAGGCGTGATAATCGGTCAATACTTTCAACCAACAAGGTGTCGCCTTGATTTGCTTCTGACAGTAGCTTATTCAATTCAGGTCGGTCTAACTTCGTACCACTATAGTTTTCCACGTACACAATGGTTTCGCCCAAATTCAAGTTTTGGTTTAGATCCTGAAGAATCTGCAAAGCCCTTTCTGCATCTTGATCTTTAGTTGAAGCTCGTAGATAAATACGTGTATTCATTTCTATCATTTAATCTTAATTCTATTAGATTAATGATAACAATATCATTTAATTATTGCATTAAGTCTAATGATAGATATTGTATGCGATTTGGCTCGCTATCATTCAGCTATACTCTTTTGATAAAAAAAGCATGACTAAAAGCCATGCCTTGGGAATTCGTATAACGTGTATTATGTTAATTTTAAGATAGCTTAAGAATTATCTCTTCTTTGGTGGCATTGATGTTTTTTGAGGAGTTGTAGGATTTACACCTTTTGATTTTTCAGGTTGATAACCAGCAGTAGAAGGTGAACCTGGTGCCTTCATTGGAGTATGCCCATCATTAACTGGTAATCGCTTAATTTCTCTTGTCATAAAAATTCCTTAACGCTTCTTAGGAGGTGTTGATGTTTTAGAAGAATTTGTTGAGTTGTTTACTGTAGGTTGATAACCTTTAATAACATCTGCTGTTAAAACTTTATTTTGATTATTCGAAGGAACGTAGCCTTCATTTAGATCAATTAACTTATTCTTTTCATTCATAAAAATTCCTTAACGCTTCTTAGGAGGCTGTGTATTTAACTGTTTTTTTGTATCTTTTTGAGGTGAATAACCTGGTTTTGGTAAGCTATCAAAATGTATCTTTACAATAGGTTGATAACCTTCCATTGATAAAAAGTATTTTTTCATTTCAACAATTCTCGGTTAGTTTTTTTCAAAAAATTCAATAGATTGAATATCTTTAGATAGAACTAATATACCACTAGTCTGATTAACTACTCGCTCAAAATCACCATTTTCATCTAGCTTCCAAGTTTTTTCTAAATAAATTTGAGGTTCTTCAGGATAACTGGAAGTGAATGATTCTGTTGAGTACTCTCCAGCTATTTCTCTACCGTCCACCAAGGTAACTATCACAAAATATTCTTTTCTTTTTCCAAATACATAATCCCATGCTCTGAGTGTTGGATGAGGAGCATTTTTCTGGAAAAACTCCATACTTCTTAACTTTAGCCATAACCATGCTAGAAATGCAGGGAAAATTATTAAAATTAATGAATAAAAAAAGAAAGTAAAAAATGAACAAATAAATTCCCATTTTTTAGAAAAAAGCATCATGTAAATAAATGGGCCTAAAATTGCATAATTTAGGCAACTATAGGTAATAGCATCAATAATACTCTTAGTCGCATCTTTATCTTGATTTGGACATAGTAAGGAATAAACTTTTATTGAAATGAAACCTGGTATCGCAAAAACAATAAATAAAAATAGAGTATTAATAGATTGAAAAATTTCCAAATTTATAACCCGATAAAAAAATTATTTGAATAGAAACCAATTTTATAGGCACTTTTTAGTTAGATAAAGTCTGAAATATAAGCTCATTTAACATAATGGCTGTTATACGAAATTTAAAAAAATATCGTAAAAATAGGAACTTAGGACTCCAATTTTCGATTTCTTATAAGGTGTATTATGTTAATTTTAGAGAAACTTAAGAATTATTTTTATATTCAGTAATACTATATTTTTTTGCACTTGTTAAATAATTCAAATTTAGCCCTTTAGAATTTTGTTCTTTATTACCAAAACTTCCAGACCAACCAACTTTGACAAAAGGTGAAGTTACAGCAACTAATGTTCCTAGTGGAATTGTCATTCCTGTCATGGAATCACAGAACAATCCTGCGGGAACATTTTTAACAGCTTCCATAATGCTAGTTGAACTAACATCAAACTCTAATTTTAAGTTGCGTTTCAGCCCCTCTCCAAAACGTTCTTTAAATGATTTATTTAGATCATCAATACTTGCTTTTAACTCGATTCTCATATCAAGTCGCATAGCATCAATATCATCTGACGTAGCTATTTTTTCATATAAGCTATTGAGAGAAATATGAAGCCTGTTTAACTCATCATGTCTACGATATTTGAACTCTAAAATATCAATTAAGTTAGTATTAGCGGACGGTGTTGGGAGAGCATTAAATAGCTCAAACTTTAAAATATCTTTTTTGATCCGATGGTCAGGATGAATAAATGGTTCTATCCCAAAATGATGCATTGCCCATGAAGTATCCTTTTTTTGAGACTTCATGAAATTTAAGGTTGCATCTAGTTCCTTTAAAGATAGCTCAGGGCCCTTATCAGTCGAAAATGATTGTAGGTTTGTAGTAGGTCTATATAGTATTCCAACAGATTTAAAAATTTCTTCCTGTGGCAACCCTATATATATCAATCTATTAGCTGGGACTACTATATGATCCCAATATAAAGAAAAATACTTCATATCATCTAAAGTAAGCGCACTAGACAGTGAAATACCATTATCTGTGGATGCAAACGAATAAGAAGATGTAATTAAACCTCTTTGAACTTCACCCAAAGTATTTTCCTCTGCAAAATTTAATATCTTCTGTGAGATTTTTTAATAATCCCTATAACATCACTTTTATCACAAACTATTAGAAATTTAACGCGCTCACTTTTAAAAAGCTGATTACTAATAGCAAAACTTTCATTTCCACCACATATTTGGAAATTACTTTTTAATCTCAATGAAGCTAATACATCTTCAATTTTTATATCATTTAAATCAACAATTAACTCACAATCTTCGTTTGATAGAGATAGTACATAAAGTGCTATATCAGACTTTTCAAATACTGATTCAATTTCATCTTTTTTATAAAGAAGAAATGCTTTCTGTGGTAACTGATTTATTGAAAGATTTTCAGAAATAATATGGAAATTAGAATCACATCTATCCTGAAAAAGAGGTCCTTTTCCACCTTTAGAAGATGGTTTTGTACGAAGCATTTCATTAACAGTTCCATAGTGCTGTACCCATTTTCGTACATTTTCTGAGATCATATCTAGAAAATTCAATAATCTAGAGTAAAGATTACTGAGATTGAGATCTAAAATTGGTTCATGGTGAGCAATTCTATTTCTTAAATGATTTAAACGCTCTAAATCTGTTTTTATATCTTTCCTTGAAATGTGCTTAGGAAAAATAGAGTGAAGATTTACCTGCCATAGAGGACGATCATACTCATCGCGAAATAAATTAGACCA
The DNA here is from genome assembly GCF_048148385.1 of Acinetobacter sp. 197. NCBI lineage: Bacteria > Pseudomonadati > Pseudomonadota > Gammaproteobacteria > Moraxellales > Moraxellaceae > Acinetobacter > Acinetobacter sp. 197. The sequence continues at coordinate 6,452 of NZ_JAYWZK010000025.1, read as the reverse complement.
GAAATCAAAAGTCAAAGTCGAAACAATGTCACAATTTTTATTAGTTTTAGCCCTACTAATTGCCTTTTTTAATGAGCCTTCACTGTATTCATTGAGTATGTCTATAAAGACTTGATTAAAAAAATAATTTTCTCCAAACTTTTGTATGAGGAGCTCATTAATTGTATTTCGAACAGTAACTTCTAGAATTTGAAGAGGAAAAAGGAAAGCCTTAGCTAATCTAGCATTATAAAGATATAGCTCAAATGCATAATCTTTATTAAAACCAGCTCTTTGCAAATATGTTCCAAATCTTTTATCAGATAAATGATTAATGATTTCTTGACCATCATTAAGATATGTAAATGGAACTTGACTTTGAGCCATTAAAGTACCTAAAATGTTTATATGTTGACATACCTTCAAGTATATCAACACAAAAAAGTAGTTGATATATAGACATATTTCTATAGTTGCCCCTCTGTCATATTGACACGCGCTATCAACAAAAGATTAGAGCCCCGAGACAGATCTAGTATCCCTCTCGGGGTTTCGCCTTTTTATAGATCCTAAAATCCTACTTAACATAAAATTTCTTATGCGAAGCCCAGATTAATCCTAGGCTTTTTGTTCAATCTCATCATTGGCCGAGAACATACTTGGATTCGTAAGCCTGATATTTTCCTGACAACTTCCACACAGCATCAATCCTGCAAAAAGTTGTACATTTTGTCTATTTTCACAAAGCGTACATGGCTTTGAAAGCTGAATAATATTATCTGACACTACTTTACCCTCTTATAGTTATCATCTGCATATGAATAACCTTTAGCTTGCATCATTCGAACCTCATCTTTAGAAGCCCCATTTTTCATTAATGTCCATAACATCATGAAATAGAGTCCAGAAAAATCTTCATAGTATTTTTCAGAAAAATTATTATCTTCCTCAAAATCATCTATTCGCTTTTCTAATCGATTCACCAGATCTTCAATACGATCTGCCTGCTGCTTAACAGCAATAGATTGAAAATCATTGGTCAAAATTTTACTGAACAATTTACTGGTTCTGATTCCTTCTGAATTAGCCAATTGATCGTAGAATTCTGCTACTTGTGGATCTAGTCTGACTGCATAAGTTTTGACTTTTTCGCCCATAAATTACATCTCTTATAGGAATTAGAGTTTGTACACAATTAAATGCATATAATTCAATAAATTAAAATAAAACAATAAATAAATTACGTACAAGCCTATTTGTACAGAATTAATCTATTCTAAAACAAAAACTTATTTAAATATAATGCTTTTTTTATGTACAAATATGAGTACATAATTTTTATTATATTTATCAATATTTTATCTAAAAAAATTACGGTTTTTATGTACAAGCATGTGCACAGCATAAAAAACATATAATTCAACTACTTATTCTAAAAAAAGACCATTTTTCTGTACACGTTTCTGAGACCCTAAAAAATCGCTGAAATCCTTATTCTGTAAGGCTTTGAGGGTTGTCATCGTTAGATGCGTGGTGTGTGACAAAAAAATCCCGGCGTGTGCCGGATCCTGGATTAGAAAATTGGCTAAAGTGACGTAGGGCCGGTGCTTGGTTTTGCATGGAAAAAAGTATTTATTTCCTAGTTTAGAAAAACGTAAAAAATCAATTTTTTGTCCATTCATCCAGGTTAAAAATTTCAACCCAAAACTTTAATTATGAAAAGCTTCACAGAAAGCGTTCAAATGCGATTTAAGAGCCCCTACCTAAAAAGCATAGATCTCATAGTGAAAAACAGAAAACAGCTCAAAAAACGCAAATGAGAGCGAAATAAAGAGGTATTTTGACTTTAGATAGATGCATAGAGCGAGTGTCTACGAGCGAACTATCAAAATTTGCGCCTAGACCCTCTGAAAAACATTTTTTTGCCCTTTTTAGCCTAAGAAAGCGTAAGTTTCATGCAGAAATTTGCTCCTGGACCGAGCGTAGCGAGTAAAAAAGTTTTATGAGCGTAGCGAATTCCGAGTTGCTTTTGCTTTTTCTTAAAGTCACGTAAGTATTAATCAAAAAATTGCCCCGACGAACTGAGCGCAAGCGAAGTTCAATAGAGTTTGAGCGAAGCGAAAACCAAGGGCAATTTTTCAATTTGCTCTTTTTAAATATATTTTAAATCTTTTAAATCTTTTAGGCTATCTGAAAGGCTTTAACAGAAAGGCTTTCAGCTACTAACTATGAGGGATTGACTACCAACTATGAGGGATTGACTACTTAACTATGAGGGATTGACTACTTAACTATGAGGGATTGACTACCAACTATGAGAGAATTATATTACTCATAGTTAATTTCTTGAAATAAGAATGATGAGTACATCTAAAAAAGAATTGGTAGTTAAATCAAATCAAGTAATTGAGGCTTCATATCAACTGAGCTCAACAGAACAACGGATTGTCTTAGCAGCTATTAGTAAGATTAGTCGGGCTGAAGATATTACCGATGATGAAATTTATCGCGTAACTATTGATGATTTAAAAAAACTTGGGGTTCATGAAAAAACAGCTTATAGAGATCTAAAAGATGGTGTAAACCGCTTATATGACAGATCAATCAATTTAGCTATTGATGATGAATCAATCAAAATGAGATGGATTCAATCCATACGATTTTTAGAGAGTAAAAGTGTTGTAGGAATTCGGTTCTCTAAAGAAATTTTGCCGTTCATTTCTAATCTAAGCCGTGAATTTACTAAGTACTCTCTATCTGACATTGCTGGTATGAGTAGCGCATATGCTATTCGTATTTATGAGCTATTAACGCAATATCGCTCCATAGGAAAACGAGAGATTTCCATCGAAGCTCTAAGAGGTATGTTGGAGTTAGGGAAAAGATATCCATTGTCTGCTGATTTAAAGAGATGGGTTATTGATACTGCTGTAGATCAAATCAATGAACATAGCCCTTTAAATGTATCTTACGAGCAAATAAAGACAGGTCGAAAAGTCACACACATTCACTTCACGTTTAAAGAAAAATCAAAAAGTATTGAGAATAAATCCAAACAGAATAATTTTTATAAATTGACAGATTCACAAATTAATATGTTCGGTAATCAGCTTTCACGCTTACATGAAGTATCTCACCTAGCACAACAAGGTGAAAGTTATGACGATTTAGCTATTAAAATTAAGGATATGCTGCGAGATCCAATCCAACAAAAACAACTTATTCCTCATCTTAAAAATTTAGGTTTTAAGGCATAAAGATCAATTGTATGTGTAGAGGTTGACTACTTGTTAATGTATCTTAGTTTACATAATAGACAACCAAAATCATAAGATGAAATCACTATCTGTTATTGAGCTTTCAAAGCTCTACGGAATAACTCGTCAAGCCATTTATAAGCAAATTAATAAAGGTAATTTAAGTAAGAACAGTGACGGTAAAATTGATCTTGCCGAAGCTATTAGAGTCTTTGGTGAACCATCCAGAAATGTAAACAGTTCACAGACAACTGAAACACGAAAGTTGTCAGAAGTTCACCTGCTAGAACAACAGGTTTACATGCTTCAAAAACAGCTTGAACAGGCTCATGAGCGTGAGCAGTTCCAACGTGAGGAACTAAAAGCTAAAAATGATCAATTACACGTTAAAGATGAGCAAATTGAAGCGATACAACGCTTACTAGAAGCTCCGAAAGCTTATATAACTAGTTCTATCGACCCGAAATTAGATATAACAACAGATATTAGGTCAAAAAGTGAGTCGAACTATGATGGATTGACTACTCAACCAAAAGAAGCTCCTGTAGAAGCAAAGATTCAAACTCAGCCTAAACATGACGGATTGACTACTGCTGAGGCCAAACGGGTTACGATCCCTGAACAGGTGGAGACTGAACCCGAAAAAAGAGGCTTCTGGAGCCGATTCTTTAAACCGTATGGCTGATTTTATTGTTCACCTGAGCTTATTAAAAACGTGGAACATTGTTCACTTATTAAGCGTGGAACATGAAAAATCATAAAAAAAGCCCAATCGGGTGTGATTGGGCTATAAACTAGAAACTACAGCATTGATTTCTAAGGAAAATTATAACACATTTCGTATAAGGTGTATTATGTTAATTTTAGGAAAACTACACTTAGTCAAATTAAGTGCCATGATTAATTTTAATTATACTTTGAAATGATATAACATTACATTTATTTTTAAATTATTACTCATCATGACTCGTACGTTTGATCGGTTACAAGCAATAGATGCTTTAAGAGGTTTAGTAATTCTAATTATGATGTTAGATCATGTTAGAGAAACATTTTACTTACATCATCAAGTCACAGATCCAATGCTTATACCTGATACTGAAGGATTCCTTTTTTTTAGCAGAACTTTAGCTCATTTATGTGCACCTGTTTTTGTTGTTTTAACTGGACTGTCAGCGTATTTATATCAGAGTAAATATAATAGCTTAACAATGACAAGGGAATTTTTACTAAAACGAGGGCTATTCCTTATATTTCTTGAATTAGTGATCATTAATTTTGCTTGGACAGGTAGATTTCCACCAGATGTTATTTATTTACAAGTGATCTGGGCTATTGGACTAAGTATGGTTGCTTTATCATTGTTGATAAATATATCCAAAAAATGGCTTTGGTCAATCAGTTTAATTATCATCTTTGGACATAATTTATTAGAGCAAGTTTCTTTTTCAAATATTCCTATTCTTCAGAATTTTTGGTTTGTTTTATATGAGAGAGGTTGGATTGAGCTAGGTGAAATTCGTCTAAGAACCTCTTATCCAGTCTTACCGTGGATTGGTATTATCACACTAGGATATTGTATTGGCGGTTATATATTTGATGCTAGTAAAAACAATCATCGTCGCAATATAACTTTACTTACTACAGGTATATTGAGTATTGGTCTATTTTTTATTTTAAGACTAATAAATCTATATGGTGATCAGGAATGGACTGTTCAACAGAATTTTCTTGAAACAGGGATGAGTTTTTTCAACCTAACTAAATATCCACCATCATTGCTATTTACACTTTTTAATGTAGGAATTGGATTTATTCTTCTAGCATTGTTAAATAAAGTTGAAGATAAGAAATGGGTTAAACCCTTAATAGTATTTGGTTCAGTACCTATGTTTTTCTATATCGTACATTTATTTCTTCTTAAAGCATTATATGCAATTTCTGTAGGGATATGGGGAACAAATCAAGGTGCATATTTTGGAGTAAATACTGTAATAAGTTTATGGTTTATAACAATTATGCTAAGTATATTGCTTTATCCATTAATGCTTAAATTCTCAAATTTTAAGCATAAAAATAAGCAAATAAAATTGCTTAAATATTTATAAGTTAACTTATAAATTAATGTGGTTCCATTAATTAGACCACTCAAACCCATTTTATAAGTGATAAATCTGCTCAAAATGGGAGCTTAAAGCTCCCATTTTTGACTTCGTATAAGGTGTATTATGTTAATTTTAGGGAAATTTAAGAATCTCTATGCAATGGTTTATTCAATATTCTTTGATTTCTTATCTTTTAGGTTAATCAGAAATAGCCAATAACATAAGCCAGGAAATAGAGCCATAAAGATAGTCCATGTATCTGTATACATCTTCCACCACTCTTTCGAAATTTCTCCTGTGTGACTCCATCCAAAAAGAATAAAAAATGGAGTAGCAATAATTATAGAGGCAATACAGATAGTTAATAAATTAAGACTGTTATAACGATTTAAAAGAATTGAGAATATGAAGCTGAAAGGTACAGTCAAAATACAATAAGCCAAGTAGACAAGACCGTGCCCTACAAGAACCACTAAAATCGAGTATAGGCTGTATTCCTGATTCATTACGATAAACAGGACTGCTGTGAAAAAAAGTAGTGGTAAAGGAGAAAGTAAGAGAGCTTTTACTATTTTTTCATTTGAGTATTTCACTAATTTAATTCTCTTATCTACTCAATAAATAATAATACTATAACGATTTTATTGGAGGTTTTTTGATTCTATTTAACATAATGGCTGTTATGCGAAATTCCTAGCATATTCACCTTTTGTCTTATATCTTTGTTTTTACCAATAGGTAAAATATATTCATAACCTACATCGGAAAAGTAGGTAGTTAAGAAAAAAATTGCAGAGATTTATAAGCCTTATAGTAACGGGAGAGACTATAGGGCTTTTTATTTATCTTAATATTCATATACCTAATGGATTTGCTTTTCAACTAGTTCCAATTTGTTTAATGCTTGCCGTTTTTTATGATCATTATTAATCTTTACAACTAGAGCTAAAATAAAAACCATCACTATAAAAACAAGGAAAATCAAATGCTTTTTCATCATTAATTCCGTCTTTTGATCTTTAAGAATGCCTTGCTCCTTTGTAAATAGATATGACATAAGGGAAGCACTGATACAAGCCTTTTTAAATGACTTTAGCAACTCGATAAACAG
>NZ_JAYWZK010000024.1:0-11260 GCF_048148385.1 Acinetobacter sp. 197 | reverse complement strand
AAACAAGGTGGCTTAACTAGAGCGGAATATCACTTATAAATACGCTTTTAGTTGTTCAAACATGTGGGACCACCTCTATCCACACAAGCTATCAGCAAGTTTTGGATAGCATTCTCGAATTATGTATTGATTCAACATAATGCTTTCAAAACTGTTACACCTCATTTTTAAATTCGCCGAGCTTTAATTAAATATTTTATAAACAAAATAAAATCGACATTTATAAACCCCAATAGTTTAAAAATTACTATTGGGGTGAAAGCTATTAAGCTGTTACAAAATCGAATGCACCAATTGTAGTCTCATAAGCCCGTTTTGCCATCTCATCAAGCGGAAGCACTCGATGCTCTTGTGAAATCAATTCAACGCCATAATATGGCTGGTTAAAGCCCGCTTTCTTAATTTCATTTAGGAACAATGGGATGTCATATGATCCTTGACCACAAAGTTTTCGATGGTGTGTAGAGTCGTTAAATAAATCACCTTGAACTTCATCTGCAGCATCATTCAATTCAACTGATTTAATTAAGTGTGCTGGTACCATACTAATTTTTTCAAAATCAATATTACCACGTGCTAAATGCCAAATATCTAAGCACAATCCACCATTAGCATCACCAGTATCAACGACTTTCAAGCCATCTTCTAAAGTAGCTAAACGCGAGAATGGCATAATTTCTAGAGCAACATTTGCATTCACTTGAGCCACTTCTTTACACAACTTAGAGAATTCCTCAGCCATGTTTTCCAAGCTATTTGGAGAATTTTCAAATGGCTTAGCACCAATTTTTAAATTACACATTCCTAGCTCTGCGCCGAGCTCAATCATTTTAGAGCGCTCATAGTCAGAGACTTTACGAGCATCGCCAGTTAAATACCAATCTAATAAAATTTCTAGTTCAAAATATTTAATATCATTGTCTTTAAATAACTGACGGATTGTAGCTACACTGTTTTGCTCAAGTGTTGCTTGCAAATCGCTAAGTACAAGGCCAATTCCTTTCCAACCTGCTTTAGACGCTGCTTCAACACGCTGCTGTAATGTAAATGGGCTAATTTCTGTTGGAGCACCCGGATATACGTTTCCAGCTAATGTCCAATAAGCTGCTAATAAATCTGGTTTGTTCATAAAATATTTCCTTTAATTTGTATTACGAAAATTATGCTTTCGAAAATTTATATCCAGTAAGATCTTGAGTAATTGCACACCAGCAAATTAGTGCATAACAAATTGTAGGAACAATAAACGCTGTAGAAATGCTTGTTATATCTGAAAGATAGCCCATAACTAGAGGTAAAATCGCACCACCAACAAACATCGTCACCATCAAAGATGCAGCCATTTGTGATTTTTTACCTAAACCGCGGACACCCATAGAGAAGATTGTTGGATATAGCGTAGATTTGAATAAAAACATACAGATAAGAACTACAACTGAAATATATTGATAGCCCAACATCACGAATAAGCATGCCAATACACAAACCGAACTATTAAAGATCTGTAACTTTCTTGGATCGATATACTTCATTACGAAGATACCTAAGAAGCGACCACTCATATAACAGAACATAGCCATAGAAAGGAAATATGCTGCTTTAGCTGGAGTGATGCCATCCCAATGCTCAATGACATAATTGATAAAGAATGCACCGATACCAAAATGAGCACCGTTATAACAAAATTGTGAAAGCATCGCTTTACGCACATTTTTATTCTTTAACAGCGGAACATTTTCATAAACTGTATCTTCTGGACGCGGCTCAATATTATTTTCATCTTGATGATTTGCTTCTGGCAATCTGATCGAAATCATATAGCCCACGACACAAAGTACAAGAATTGAAAGCGCCACATAAGTTAATGTTGCTGGTTCTACATAGAATCCTGCAACAGTCCCTGCAGGGATGAAGAATACAGCGCCACCCACTAATGGCCCGCACATGCCGCCCATTCCACCAAAAGCTTGAGCTAAAGTTAAACGACGAGTAGCATCTTTTGGATCACCTAATTTCGTTGCATATAAGTTACATACAATTTCAAGGCAAGCTAAACCAGAGGCTAAGATAAAAATTGCGGTTAAAAATGCTGTGAATGTTCCAACCATCGCAGCAGGAACAAATCCCATACATCCGATAGCAAATAGTAGTAAACCAACAATAATTGAAGATCTATAGCCAAATCGCTTCATCAGTAATCCGACTGGAATCGCTGATAGGAAGTAAGCACCTAAGTATGCTGTCTGAATAAAAGCTGACTGACCATGTGAAATATGGAAGACGTCCTGAAAATGTTTATTTAGAACATCTAATAATGTATGTGAGAAAGCCCACATGAAATTAAAAGCAGTGACTAAAATCATTGTTGCTTTTATTGAGATAGCTTTCTTGCTCACAGGTACTTCTGTGATTTTACTTAAACTTGCGTCCATTGCGAGTTTCCTTGTAAACAGGTAATACTTCCCTATGAAGTATGATAATCCATACTCCACAGGTTGATTTTGTTTTCCGAGTTGCTAAATTCAGTTAAATGTTACGAATTAAGCGGCAAGAGACTTTGAAGGGCCTTCAGGATTTACAATGATTGCTTTATTGCTTTCAACGTAAGCGTCCGCTGAACCCCATACCTATTTTTTAATTTTGGTCGGGTTGCCACCGGTGTGGCAGTAATTCTTCTATTTGGGTCACTTTATGTGTCGGTAACCTTTTCAGCACATCACTTAAATAGGCATACGGATCCAAGCCATTCAGCTTTGCTGACTGGATTAAAGTCATGATATTCGCCGCTCGCTGACCACTGCGCAGCGAGCCAGCAAACAGCCAGTTCTTGCATCCTAAGGCCCAAGGTCGCATTTGATTCTCTACCCAATTATTGCAAATCGGTAGATTGCCATCATCCAGATAGCGGCTTAAGGCTGGCCAACGCTTCAGAGTGTAATTGATGGCCTTGGCGGTGGCAGAACTCGATGGCACCGTCAGATGATGTTGGTTGAGCCATTCATACAGTTGTTGCATCACCGGTTGACTATGCTGTTGCCGGTATTCGCGGCGGTCTTCCGCTGTACTATCGGTCTTTTTCCTGAGTTCTGCTTCTATCCCATACAGTTTCTGAATCAGCACTAATGCCTGTTCAGCGACCTGACTTTTCCCGGTCACATGCAGTTCATGGAATTTACGACGTGCATGGGCCATGCAGCCCACCTCAATGACCTGGCCTGATTTAAAGCGTGCTTTATAACCACTGTAATCATCACAGACCAGATAGCCCTGCCAGTCTTTCAGGAACTCTTCAGCATGCTGGCCAGAACGGCTATCCTGAAAGTCATAGATCACTGCCTGAACTGGATTGTACTGTGTGGTGGCATAGGCCCAGACATAACCTTTCTTCGGTTTTTTCTCATTCTCACCCATCCGCATGATGGTGACCGGTGTTTCATCTGCATGCAGCACCTGCTGTTGCAGCACTACCTCTTTTAAGGCATTGGCCAGAGGTTCCAGTTCCACACCGCAGCGACCAATCCAGTCAGATAAAGTGGATCTGGACAGATCAATGCCAGCCCGCTGATAGATCAGGCGCTGACGGTACAGCGGTAAATGATCGGCATACTTCGATACCAGCACATGGCTGAGCAGTTCAGGTGAAGCAATGCCTTTATCAATTACATAGGCGGGCATCGCTTGCTGAGTCAGTGTGTCACACTGATCACAGACCCATTTGCCACGCACATGCTGTTCCTTATAGAACTGTGCCGGTCTGAAATGCAGTTTTTCACTGACATCTTCGCCGATACGACGGAGTTGGCATCCACAAGCGCATTGGGTTGATGCAGGTTCATGCTCAATACGGATGGTGTATAGATGATCTGGCAGCAGTCGACGTTTAGGTTTGTTGACTGTGGCTTTGTGTGTCACTGCATCGGTTTTATCTGCATTCAGCCGCTCCAGTTCTAGATCAACCGCAGCAATATCTTCTTCAACCGCTTCATCCCACAGGTGGATTTGTTTTGCAGTGAGATGTTCGTTTTTACTGCCGAATTTGTGCTGTTTAAATAGTGCGAGTTCATGCTCGTATTTTTGATTGAGAATAGAAAGATGCTGAACTTTGGCATCCAATTGCTGGTTTGATTTTTCTAATTCTTGATTTGATTGTGCCAGAGACTGATGCTGCATCGCCAACTGCCGGGTAAATTCCAGCAGTTGTTCATGGGTCAGTTGGCTTAAATCAGGCAGCATTTTCATGACCGCAGTATGCCTGAGGTCATGACGCAGAGGAAATAGAACGTTTGGAGAATAGCAGAATGGAACAGCCTAGTTTAGAGTATTGTTACCACTTGCTGTCGTCCAATGCGCTGCCAGGGCAAACCCTGAATTAGTGCCTGTAACTGTTCTGGACTGAGAGCTACATTTTCACCCTGGTGAACTTGAGCCCAGTGAAATTTGCCCTGTTCCAGCCGCCGGGCACACAGCCAGATGCCCAGTCCATCATGCACCAGTACTTTCATACGATGACCACGTTTATTACAGAACAGGTAAGCACAGTGCGGCTTGATCGAGCCAAAGGTTCTCACCACCTGAGCCATGGCAGTATCCATTCCTGCACGCATATCCATGGGCTGAGTAGACAACCAGATTTCATCGATACGGATCATGTTGCCAGCACCTTGAGTAATTCTCCTAAAGCAGATATTTCTGATACTTGCCATTTCAAGCCAATTTCTGATTTTGAGTGGGGTAAAGTAATTTGAACCGTTAACATGTCAGTAGGAGTAGGATCTAATGCTGCAGAGCAAGATAAGGCAATAAATGCAGGTTTATTCGGTAGTGGTGAGCGATCACTCCCTGGCTTAGCATCAATTAAGCGAATCCATTTGGATACAAGATTTGTATTCAATCCATGTTGCAAAGCGACTGAAGCAATTGAAACGTCCGGTGCTTTACAAGCCTGAACGATCTGCTGTTTAGATTCAGCACTGTATGTTCTTCGTTTTTTCGCAAGAGATGCGATGGATGTCTGATTATTTGTAGTCATAAATTTAAGTCCCCACTTGTTTCTAAGTGGGGACTAAATTAAGGCTTATAGGATGAATTCAGAAGGTGTGTTCAGCGGACGCTTACGAAGCATCTCTAAAACGTTTAGGTACAGATTATATTGATCTTTACTATACCCACTATGATGATAATCAGACTCCACCAGAGGAAACGCTGGGAACACTTAAAACCTTAATTGAACAGGGAAAAATCAGAGCAATTGGTGCATCTAATATTTCCCCTAGGCGTTTGGAACTATTTTTAGAATGCTCGAGAGAAAATAATTTACCCTCATATGCTTGTTTACAAACACTTTATAATTTATATGATCGTCAAGAATATGAAGCAAATTATCAGAGACTTTGTATAGATCATGGAATTGGAGTTCTCAGTTATTTTTCTCTTGCTCATGGTTTTCTCAGTGGTAAATACCGTTCTATGGATGATCTCAACAAGAGTTCATCAAGAGGTTCTAGTGTGGTTAATTATCTAAATCCACATGGCCTAGCTCTACTAGATAGATTAGAACAAGTCGCTCAACAATATAAAATGAAGCCCTCACAAGTTGCAATTGCTTGGTTACTTGCTCAGGACGGTATTAGTGCTCCAGTTGTAAGTGCTACTAATCTAGAGCAATTACAAGAAGTTATCAATGCAACACAAATCAAATTAAATCGAGAAGACATATCATTCCTGTCTGCCACAGAGGTATGATTGTATAGACTGTGCTTTAAATTAATATTTCGATTTAAGATCTTACTAGGTCATCAATTTTTTTGAAAAATTGATGACCTTTTTCCTTTTTTAAAGAACTTTTAAAACCCAATATTTCAAAAATGAAAAAGTGTTTTTAGAAATAAGCTATTTTTTTTCAAAAATAGCTTATATACCCTAATAACTATCAAATAAGACAACTTTCCTAAGCTGTCACTATTTTCTAACAGGAAGTCAGAAATGTTAAGAGTTGCAATTCTAGGTGCAGGACGTATCGCACAAATACATTCTAAAAGTGCTTTTCTTAATTCACAATGTGAACTCAAGCTGATTGCTGATCCTTGGAAAGAAGGCGTAGACAAACTTGCCAATGAACTTCAATGCGAAGCTTGTTATGACTATTATGAAGCTATTGATCGCAATGATGTTGATGCCATTGTAATTGCAACAGCCACTGATCTGCACATTGATTTAATGTTACATGCAGTAAAATGTAAGAAGCCAGTTTTATGTGAAAAACCAATAGATTTGGATTTTCAACGCTCAATTGATGCAGTACAAGAAATCCAGAGTCTGAATGGCCAGGTTATGTTAGCATTCAATCGTCGTTTTGATGAAGATACTATTGCCATAAAAGAGGCAATTCTCAATAACGATATTGGAGATATTCGCCAAGTTATTATCACCAGCCGTGATCCTGGCATGCAGCCTGTTGAATATATGAAGACTTCTGGCGGTATCTTTAAAGATATGACCATCCATGATTTTGATACAGCACGTCATATTCTTGGTGAAGAACCTGTAGAGATTTTTGCTACTGCAAGCCGTTTAGTCGATGAGGAACTTGCTACAATCAATGATTATGATACTTGTAGTATTACCTTAAAAACTAAATCTGGTAAACAATGTATCATTAATAATTGCCGTGAAGCTGTTTATGGATATGATCAACGTATTGAGGTACTTGGCTCTAAAGGTTTATTAAAAACCCAAAACCATCGCCCATCTACTCTAAAAAAATATACTCAAGATTTCACAAGTGCACAAAAGCCATTATTAAATTTCTTTTTGGAACGCTATACAAGCTCATATCGTAAAGAGTTTGATGTCTTTGTCTCTTGTTTAGTCAATAACCAAGATTTCCCAACCAACTTATTTGATGGTTTACAAGCCCTCTACTTAGCAGTATGTGCAATGGCATCTGTAGAAGGCAATAAAGCAATTTCAGTTAACCCTGAAGGCCCTCAATTATCTACTACAGATAATATCGGATTATTTTTACTTTAAATATCTAATCCCCCTCATTCCTGTAAATAAGCTATGAAGCATGTTTAAACATGCTTCATGAATGACTATAACTATTTAAAAGGAAACCGCAATGGATGCGAGTTTAAATAATAGTGTGGATAATATATCCGCTAAAAAGAGAATGGTTTCATTTAAAACAGCTATGATTTTTATCATTGCTTGTAACTTTATTTGGGCTTTTTCTCATACCTTGTTAGATGTCCTGAATAAACACTTTCAGGATAAGTTTAGTATTTCTCATGGTGAATCCGCTTTCATCCAAACTGCTTACTTGAGTGCCTATTTTCTCTCAGCCATTCCTGTAGGCTACTTGATGAAAAAATGTGGTTATAGAAACTCTATTATTGTTGGTTTAACATTATTCGCAGTTGGCTGCATGGGCTTTGTTCCCGCTACTCAAATAGGAACTTTTTCTGCATTTTTAACTGCGATATTTATATTAGCCACAGGTTTAGCTTGTTTAGAAATTGTATGCCTTTTATACGCATCTAAGTTAGGTGATCCATCAGGAGCAGCTCGACGCTTAACCCTCACTCAAGCATTTGGTGGTCTAGGTGGCATGTGTGGTCCAATCGTTGGTGGTGCGGTATTTTTTATTCCAGTTGTGAGTATTTCAGGTTTCACAGTCGAACCTGCAACCATGACCTATGCTGTCATTTCCCTGCTAATTTTCGCACTGGTTAGTTATATTCTTACCTTAAAATTCCCGGAACAGTTTAGCAATGAGTCATCAACTACAGCCAAGAGTGACAATGTTTTTGAACATTTACCATTTTCAAAAAACAAAAACTTGCATAAAGGCATGATTGGGAAATTCTGTTATACAGGTGCACATTTTGGAATTGGAGCATTCTTCATCAATTTTACTCTTGAACATTGGCATGGGATCACTCCTACCAAAGCAGCTTATTTCTTATCTATTGCTATGTTCTGCTACATGATGGGTCGCTTTGCTGGCATCGTAGTAATGAAGTATGTTGATCCACGTAAATTACAAATTTTTAATAGTCTTGTTTGTGCCGCTGGATGTGCATACGTTGTACTTGGTTATGATTATTCATCTGTCGTTGTACTCATTGGATTATTCTTCTTTAAATCAACCCTTTACCCAACCATCTTTGCAATGGGTGTTCGTGGAATGGGGCAAAAATCACAAATGGCAGCATCCTTGATGATTACCATGTTTGTAGGTGGCGCCATCTTACCTTTAGTCATGGGCTATATTTCAGATATGTCCAACATGGCAACTGCCTTTATAGTTCCTATGATCTGCTACCTCCTCATCTGTTATTGTGCAATCACTCAAGATTTAATGGGTTATGACCCTAAACAAACAATTTCTCACTAAGTTTTTATTAAGGAAAATACTATGAATAAACCCGACTTATTGGCAGCATACTGGACTTTGGCAGGTAATGTTTATCCAGGCGCACCAACAGAAATTAGCCCATACACGCTACAAGAACGTGTAGAAGCTGCCTCAAAAGCAGGCTGGAAAGGAATCGGCCTAGTTCTTAAAGATCTCCAAGCAACACTTGAAAAAAGTAGTCTTGCAGATATTCGCCAACTTTTTAAAGACAATGATATTAAATATTTTGAACTTGAAATTTTGTTAGATTGGTATCTGAGTGGTGAAGAGCGCAAGGTATCTGATTATGAACGCTCAAAAATGATTGAGTTGGGTGCTGAACTAGGAATGTGTAATCTTAAAGTAGGTGCCAAACCATTTGAAAATTCACCAAATACTTTAGAAAATATGTCAGCAGAATTTTCTAAGCTATGTAAAGAAGTTGCTCAAGTCAATGCCAATGTAGCATTAGAAATCATGCCTTTCTCACGATTAGCAACTTTAGAAGATGGATTAAAAGTTGTAGATACAGGTGATGCAAATGGAGGCTTATGTTTAGATATTTGGCACCTTGCCCGTGGAAATATTGATTTCCATAAAATTAGCATGATCCCAGCTCATCTTATTAAATCTGTTGAGTTAAATGATGCAGCCGAGAAGGTTCAAGGTGATCTATTTAATGACTCCACACACCATCGTAAATTATGTGGACAAGGATCGTTTGATATTCCAGTTTTCTTAAATGAAATCAAGAAAGCTGGTTTTAATCAACCTTATTATGGTGTTGAACTTATTTCGCAAGACCATCGTATTCTTACACTGGATCAAATGGCAAAAAATGCCTATGAAACGACTATTAATGCCTTTAACACTGTAAAAGCATAATTATATTTCTACCACTACCCAATAGATAGTTTTATCTATTGGTTTTTTTATTTTAATAACATATAAAATATGCTTATCTTTATTATTTCATTTTCAGAAAAACTGTTTTTAATTATTGCTCTTTTAAAATAAATATTCTGCTTTAAAATAAAAACCAGGAAATGAGAGAAAACCTTTCTGATCTAAAATTAATCTAAAATGGAGTTTTATAAATGAGTGCATCTCAACAAATTACATTTGATCTACCTGAAGCAGTCATTCTTACAGGAACATCGTCAGGTCTTGGTGAGGCAATGGCAATTGCATTAACTCAATCCAATGTAAAAGTCTTTGGTCTTGATATTGCTGGAAAAACAGCGGCTTTAGACGCATTAGATCATTATGAACATTTCCAAGGTGATATTACCAACCCAGAATCTTGGACTGCACTGACTGAAGCAGTTAAAGCGGGCAATTTTAAGCATGTTGGTCTAGTACCGTGTGCTGCAATTACAGATATTGACCGTATTCTTGATGTTACTCCTGATCGTATCAAAAAAGTATTTGATGTGAATATTTTAGGAACAATTCAGGCACTTCAAGCAGCATTACCATTAATGCTACCAAATAAACAAGGTAGTATCGTTTTAATTGGCAGTATCTGTGCGACATTTGGTGAGCAAGGTTTGCCAATTTATTCAGCATCAAAAGCGGCTGTTCGGGAATTGGCTCGTACTACTTCTCTTGATTATGCTCGTGATGGCATTAAAGTGAATATTGTTAGCCCAGGTCCAATGATGGCAGGCTTGTTCAAGCGTCATGTTGAATCTGTAAATGACCCAAGCTTCCATCCTAAACGTGCCAACCGCCAACCATACGGTCAAATTCTAGAAGTAGATGATGTGGCTAAAACAATTCTATTCTTATTATCTTCAGGTTCTAGTGCATTATTAGGTGCTGACCTTATGGCAGATGCAGGTTTAACTACTGGTTTTGATTTCTACAGCTAATCATTACCTTAAATAAAAAAGATCTAGGAGGTTTTTCCTAGGTCTTTTTTATTGTTTAAACCATCGCCCACCAAACATAAATAAAATCAAGCCTACACACATAATTGTCATACCAACAAATTTCCACCAATAAATAGGACGGACTGGCATTTGGATCAAGCCTAAACCATCAATCACCATACCTGCTACTAATTGTCCAATGATAAAAAGAAACATTGTATTTGCTACACCCAATTGAGGGGCAAGGAAAATTGAGGTAAACACAATACCAGCTCCCAGCATTCCTCCTATCCAACGCCACCAAGGTTGTAAAGCTATATTACTGTGTACACTATGCCAATCGGCCTGTGACAATGCGAAAATAAGCAAACATAGCCCACCAATCGTAAAAGAGATTAAGGTAGCGACAATTGGTTGGTTTCCCATACCAGCACTTAATCTACTATTAATTGCAGCTTGTATCGAAAGCCCTGCACCACCAAGTAATGCCATAAAAATATAAATCAACTTCATCACATCGCCCTAAGAACTCTCTAAATAATATAAAAAAAGGAAATATTGATTTCCTTTTTAATCCTCTAAACAAAAAACCTCTACTAGAAGTTTTTTAAATATTTATAAAATTCGTTTTAAAATACGAGTTTCATTATATAGAATCAGATCCCCGATCTCTTTAAAACATGCAATAAAATGTACTGTTTTCAAGTGATCTTCTAAATCCTCCATAGTTTTCCATTTCTCAAAGAAAATTAATGTTGATGGGTTATAAATCTCTTGATGAAGTTCATATTGTAAACATCCATTTTCTTTACGAGTCATATTCACTAGTACTTTGAATGCATCAATAACTAGAGGTGGATCAGGAAATTTGAACAACACTTATAAGTGATATTTTGCTCCCCAAATGATGTTATAAACATCAATATATGGAGTATTTTATGGCACGTAGACCAAGAAGAAATCATTCAAATGATTTTAAAGCTAAGGT
>NZ_JAYWZK010000023.1:0-13275 GCF_048148385.1 Acinetobacter sp. 197 | reverse complement strand
GACAGCAAAGCAACTGAAACTCTAACTGCCTCCAAAGATTATACTGACAGCAAAGCAACTGAAACTCTAACTGCCTCTAAAAATTATACTGACAGCAAAGCAACTGAGACCCTAACTGCCTCCAAAGATTATACTGACAGCAAAGCAACTGAAACCTTAACTACCTCTAAAGATTATACTGACAGCAAAGCAACTGAAACCTTAACTACCTCCAAAGATTATACTGATAACCAGGTATCAATCGTTAAAAAGACTATTGCTACACAACATAAATATATAAAGATCAATGGTGGTACATCCAGAGAGGCAGTTGCTACTGGAGAAAAAGGAATTGCTTTAGGGGGTAATACAAATGCACAAGGCAAGCAATCTATTGTAATAGGCGATAGTGCACAAGCCATCGGTGAGCAATCTATTAGCATTGGTACTGGTAATAAAATAACTGGAAATCAATCAGGGGGGATTGGTGGTTTAAGTTCAGTCAATGGTAACAACAGCTACAGTATTGGTAATGACAATACTGTGTCTGGTGATGGCACATTTGTATTAGGTAATAATGTTAATACTACCGCAAAAAATGTGGTGGTACTTGGCAATGGCTCTAGTTCTAATCGTGAAAATACGGTTTCAGTGGGTTCTAGTTCTAACCAACGTCAGATTATTAATGTAGCTAACGGTACTGCTGATACTGATGCAGTCAATGTAAGTCAGTTACAAGCTGCAAAAACAAGCGCTATCGAAACTTCGAACACTTATACCGATACTAAATTTAATTATCTTAATGAATCTATTAATAGTTATGTTCAAGATAATAAACAACGTTTCAAAGAAATTGATGAGCGTTTCGATCGTCAAGGTGCTATGAGTGCTGCAATGTTAAATATGGCAACCAGTACTTCAGGTCTTAAAGGTCAAAATCGTGTAGGTGTAGGTGCCGGTTTTCAGGGCTCTGAACAAGCCGTTTCCTTAGGTTACCAACGGATAATTAACCCCAATACTAGCTTTAGTCTAGGGGGAGCTTTTACTAAAGATGAGAGTTCTGGTGGGGTAGGCATGGGATTTAGCTGGTAAGTCTTAAGTATAAAATACTTCAAAGTATTCCATAGAATACTAAATGAAAATATTTTTTATATAAGTATGATTTTGATAGCCTTATTTATCAAGGCTATCCCATTGTGTACTTGAATAAAAAAGATCTGCAGTTTAAACCATAAAATTTTGTGACTATAAGGTGATTATTTTTTACTTAACATAAAATCTCTTATGCGAAATTAAAAAAAAACCCCAAGCTATGACTTGGGGTTTTTAATTAATAAGGTAAAACTTCGGATACTGGAACACCGATCTCTATAAGCTTTTGTGCGGTATCGTATGAAATCGTACATTTCAAGCCATGGTACTGCATCCAGTATTTTCCCTCTTTCGCGTACTTAATAGGTACTAGAATAAGTTCTTTATATTCTTCAGGTGAAAGACTTAGAATAAAATTACCTGTTAGGTTTAAAAGGAAACCTACTTCAGTTTTATCAAGCTCTATTTCAACCATTAAATTTCTCCAAAAATCAAATTATTCAATAATTTAATGAATTTCATGAGATATTCGATGTCTCTAGAAATCCATTGCTCGCTTTTCCCATTCCTCATATGAAATGAAATAAAAACGCTCTAATAAACCTGGGGGTATTGGGATTACTTTTCCCTTAAAAATAATTTTCTCTATTCGATGAAATAGCCTTTGCAGTCGGATAGTTAGCTGTTCAGGACATACATAAACCACTTCATCAATGACGCCCAAAGACATCATCTCGGCATAGTTCGCCAAAATCTCAACATAACGTTTAGGCGTTTTAGCTGACCGTTCTAACTCAACAGCAATTTTTCGTCCTTTAGGAGATCGTGCAACCGCATCTGGCACCTGAACCCATGTGGAACGGCTCTCATTGGCTCTTTTAAGCATCCTAGAGCTACTTTCCCATTGTTCCCAACCAAACCTTAATGCAACCACCTTAACGCGCTGTAAAGCCAAACTATGCGCTATAGTAATGGGCTTCACACGACTCACCTCAAAGAATTTAAATTTCTCATCTTCAGGTGTAGCTAAAAGCGTTCCAGTCGGAGTTAATCCCCAGATTTTGAGATTCCATGAACTCAGCTCAAAATCAACGGTATGAGCTTTAATCAGATCATTGGCTTCCATCTTCCGTAGAGTCCTTTGCACCCCATTGGGTGTCATTTTTAGAAATTGAGCCAAGATTTTTGCTGTGCTGTATCCCTCTTCAAGTAAGAAAGAGAGAATCTTCCTTTCCTTCTCAGCTTTGATTCTGTCTCGTTCTGTTTTTGAGTTAATTAAATTGGACATAACTCACCTCAATTCACGAAAAACTAAAGAGGTATCTAAATCTGATTTTTCAGAAATTTGGGGATGATCAAAGCTTATGATTTTTTTCGAATCAGAATCTTTTTTGACTTCAATGGGATAAACGGTAGATATTTTGGCAATGCCATTTCCAAATAAAACCCCTGTTTTAGGAGGCAGTGATAGCATCATATTAATATCTATTAAATTCCGTTCGGACTGTCGAATCTGTTTTTCACCAACAACTCGATCAGTCAGACTCAGTGTTTTTTCAGTACTGCGAGATTCATCATCTCCTAAAATTTTCCCTGAAAGATCCGAAAAATATTGAGCAGTTTCATAGTCCGCAGCGCGATAGGTAAACTTTAAAGGGCAATTTGCTAAAACAGAACCTGCAAACGCATTTGCATCCATATTTTCTGGCACATTCGTTAAATCATTGATACTTTGATGGGCCAGAATGAAATGCAGCCCTTTATCTCTGATAACTTTCAATGAGTCACCAAAGATTTTAGAAATTTGGAAAGAAAGCTCATCAAGAATGACACAAACTTGTTTTGGCTCTTCAAGGCTGTTATCTCGTTCACTCGCAATTTGAATAATCCGGGCGAGAACCATACGTTGTACTTTGACATATTTTGGATCTTCCCAATCGCCTGCAATATAGAGAACTTCGCCATTTTCAATAATTTTTTTTAATGAAATCCCTTTGGTTGCATTAACTGCTTTAACCCGACCTATTTCTTGTAGCTGGTTGGCAAAACTTTCAGCCTCATTTTCTTTACTTCTAAAATATTGATCATATTCCTGGCTAATCTGGGTTGCTGTCAGCCCAGGCTGATAGTTTTCCCCAACAAATCTTGCCATCCTACGGTCTTTACCACGGTAATAATCAGCAGCATCACCTCGATCTTCTAGCAAAAAACCAGTGATCAAAAGATTTTCAATTTGATCTGATGTGGCATCTTCAAAAAGATTTAACTGGGCTGCCTCATGACGGAGATCAAGAAAATAATATTGTGTCTTTGGTTGCTTGTTGACATACGTGGGGAAACCATTCATCTCCGCCTTGTTTTGGATCAAAAATAATCGTAGCTTCACGCTTTAATATCGCCTGAAATGCTAAGAGTCCAAGCAAAACACTTTTACCAAAACCAGAGGTTCCAGTAATTTGAGTATGAGAAAGTGTTTTCTCTCTGAAAAAAATAGGTTTTTTATTAGAATCTAAGCCGAAAAACCACTTTTCAGAAGAAAAAAACTTTTGAGGATCATATTTAAGAATCGACTTAAAACTTTTCTCAATATCCCGAATATCTGTCTTTTGATCTCGCTTAGTTCCTGCGCCCTGAGTAAAAAAATTCCCTGTTTTTTCACATATAGGGGTAAAAAATCGATCAAATAAAATTGAGATAAAAAAGCCCGCTACACCAAAACTTAAAAAAAGCCATAGTTCATTTTTGCTAACTTTTCCAAAGAAATATGCGACCATCCATAAAATAAAAAAAGTAATCAAACATAAGAAAAAAGCATAAAAAGAAAATTGTGAGGCCGCTTTTCTATAGCCTGCTTCATTTGGCTTAGCACTTAGTACGACAAAAGCAAACATTCCAACGAATGCAGATATCAAATGACGTAATGGATGTGCGAAAAAAATACTTAAAAAAGATGATATCTCAGCAGAAAAAATGATTAATACAAAACATAGAGCGACTAGTAACCAAGTCCGCATAAATTATCTTCGAGGCTTAACAAGAAAAAAATAATATAGCTGTTTTTTTCTAAAAAGCAAAAATAAATTAAATGTAAGTTATTGAATATATTAAATTTGTGGTATATGCTTATAATCTAGAATTGATTAACTAGCTGATTCAGAAACTAATATTATTACTAAAAAAATTAATCACCTTAAATTTTTAAAAATTAATATTCTGATAAATTTCTATAACAGGATACGCGGTTGCCCCGAAGGGGGGCTGAACGACAGTGAAGCATCCTCGCAGCCCCAGCGAAGAGGACAAGGGGGGAGCCACGAAAGGGAAAAAATGGAAGCGAAGCGCACCCGTTTTTTAAGGCGTCCCAACGCCTGACCTTGAAGTGGGGGGCTAGCCCATCCCCGTCGTAACGCAGTGCACGACCACCCCCTTACTGAAAAGTATTGAGCTTCATTTGCTACGCAATGAACTCAACGGACTTTTTTAACCGTAAGAGGGTGGTCGTGCGCGACAGCGCACCGACGGGGACTCCGTAAGAGGTAAAAACGCCCTAGCGTTTTAGCAAATCCGTCCCGAACCCTTTCGGGCTGAAAACAAGCGATAGCGCAGGTTTCAGAGGATAGTGTAGCGGTTGCGTTACCGTGAATCTAAGTACACCTTTCGGCACGTCTCCTCGGCACTGCGTTTCGGCTAATGAAGACTTCCTAACTGACATGCCGATATGCCATTCCCAAAGATATTCTTTATTGGCTTTAGACATTTACTTATTAAGCGAGTGTCTACGAGCTGCCACAACTAAAATTCGTCCTTGTTTTTCCCTGATTACAAGCTCCCTTATGATGTTAAAACTTAAGTTCAGAGCATCCCGAATGGGTGCGAACTGATGTAATTTGATCCTAGACGAGCGAAGCGAGCATAAAAAACTTATGAGCGAAGCGAATTCCGAGTTTCTTTTTTGATGGTTTATCCCAAGTATTAACCTAAAATTGCCCCTACGAACTGAGCTTTAGCGAAGTTCAATAGAGTTTGAGCGTAGCGAAAACATAGGGCAATTTTTCATGATATGGGCTTTTAATTATTTTAAATGCTTTTAAATGCTTTTAACTGAGCTGAAAGCCTTGTGTAGAAAGCATTATAGCTCCTATTAAACTAGGTTTATCGACCTATTAAACTAGGTTTATCGACCTATTAAACTAGGTTTATCGACCTTTAAAGCTAGGTTTATCGACCTTAAAGCTAGGTTTATCGACCTTAATAATTTTAATAGACACGTTTATTTAAATAGTCTATTGTACAACCTAGTTTAATTATAAATTTATTATTAGAAATGAGTGAATTAATCGTCAAGGATAATGCCTTAATTCAAGCTAGCTATACGTTAGATACTGTTGAACAGCGTTTAATTCTTCTAGCTATAGCAGAAGCAAGACAAACAGGTCATGGGATAACAGAAAATAGCTTATTAGAGGTACATGCCAGTAGCTATATAAATACGTTCAATGTTGAAAAACATACTGCCTATACAGTCCTTAGAGATGCATCAAAAAGCCTCTTCGATAGATACGTCACATACCATGATGTTAATCCTAAAACAGGTAAGGATCGTAGTTTCCATTGTCGTTGGGTTGATAAAATTGGTTATGAGGCTCAGTCGGGAATTGTTTTTTTAAGATTCACTCAAGATATCGTTCCTCTTATAACCAGACTAGAAGAGAATTTTACTAAATATGAGTTAGAACAGGTCTCACGCCTAACTAGTTCTTATGCTATTCGACTCTATGAATTACTGATCCAATGGAGGTCAGCAGGAAAAACTCCCGTTTTTGATCTGTCTATCTTTAGACAACAATTAGGCGTTGAACCTCACCAATACAAAACTATGAGTAACTTCAAAACCTATGTTTTAGACTTTGCACTGAATCAAATAAATGAACTAACAGATATCACTGCTAAGTATGAACAACATAAGAAAGGGCGTACCATTTCAGGATTTTCGTTCACTTTTAGACAAAAAAAAGATACCTCGAAAAAAGTAATCACAAGTGAAAATCCCTCAGATTATTTCTCGAAAATAACTGATCCACAGCGTCACCTATTTGCCAATAAGCTTTCTAGACTTCCTGAAATGAATACATATTCTCAAGGTACAGAAAGCTTTGAACAATTTGCTGTGCGCATTGCAGAAATGCTTAAAGATGCCCAAAAATTCGAAGAATTATTCCCTTATCTTCAAAAAGTTGGCTTTGCGCCTGCCTAAAATTTAAACTTGATCATTTGTCTATTAGACAGTCTAATAGACAGTAACTTTTTACAAGTTTAGGCATAGGTTTACTGAATGAAAACCCTTACAGTTCTTGAACTTTCCAAGCTTTACAACATCAATAGACAAACGATTTACAACAACATAAAAAAAGGAATTTTAAGTAAAAATTCTGATAATAAGATAGATCTAGCCGAAGCTATTCGTGTCTTTGGGGAGCCAACTAAAAAACAAGATGTAAAAGAATCTGTAAAAATAGACAGTCCAAATTCGGCAGAAGTTTTACTACTTAGACAGCAGATAGACATACTGAAAAATCAGCTTGATGATGCTAAAGATCGTGAGTCTTTCTACCAGAATCAGATCGAGACGATGCAACGCCTACTGGAAGCTCCCAAAGTGCCAAAAATGGAAGATCCAACACCTGTTGCACCACCTCAAGAGACTGTTGAAGTACTAGTACCTGAAAACCCTATTGAGACTCAGACTGAGATCCAAACGCAGAATAAGCGAGTCCCTGTACCTGAGCATGTTGAACCTGAGCCTAAAAAACGTGGCTTCCTGAGCCGTTTTTTCTTGCCCAATGGTTAATGTGAGCTACACAAAGTCGTGGAACATTGCTCATTTATTAAGCGTGGAACATGAAAAATCATTAAAAAAGCCCAATCGGATAGGATTGGGCTTTTTACTATGCGATAAAGCTATGAATTAAAACAAATAATTTAGAGCATTTCGTATAAGGTGTATTATGTTAATTTTAGAAGAAATTAAGAATTATCCAATTGAAATTAAAAAAAATATATATTTATAATTAAATGAACATCCAAGTTAAGAACTAAAATGATAAGAGACGATTTAAAAAAATATCCTAAAGCGATATGGGTACATTTTTATAAAAACCGTATAAGTTTGATGGCAGAGAATGGCATGGCCAAAGCAACTGAAATTCCTAAATCACCTTATGATCACCCAAGAATGATTTTGGCAGATTTTGAAAGCGCTACAACAACATTAAAAGCTTTAATGAGACACCATTCTAACGGTTTATCTTTTTTCAAGTTTACAGCTCCTATTACTATTGTCCAAATAATGGAGCCGATACAAGGTAGTTTAACTAAGATTGAAATACGAGCTTTTAAGGAGTTATTTTTTAATGCTGGTGCAAGAGAAGTAAAGCTATATGACCTTGATGGAAATTCTATTGAAGAATAATTTTACAAGCCCTATTTAACATAATGGCTGTTATAAGAAATGAAAAAGCCTAGACTCGGATCTAGGCTTTAAATTTTAAAAAATACATAAAAATTAAGGCGATAGTCCCAATTTTTTAGCTTCGTATAACGTGTATTATGTTAATTTTAGATATTATTTAAAATTGAATAAGGTATTAAGGTGTGTATAAAAAAACTCTATTTATTATACTGACTCTATTTTTTTTATTTTTTAGTCTATTTTTTTGTTTTAAGTTTATGTCGGAATTTATCGTAATACCTTATTTATGGAAATTTTATGGGAAATATCTTATTGTACTACTGATCCCAATTTTTGGATTTTTTGAAAATCTTTTAATATGGCAACGTGTTAATATTATTCACAATGGTCAGATAATAGCCCCCATTTCTCTTGGATTACTATTTGGATTAGTTATTTACATAAGTTTATGATTTTTTATAAAATATAAATAAGATTGGGCTGTTCTTTATAGAGATTTTGATTATCCATTTAACATAATGGCGATTATACGAAATTTTTAAATTTCGTATAACGTGTATTATGTTAATTTTAGAAAATTTAAACATTTACCGTATAATTCAACTGTAGTTCATCCGCATTTCTCCCTCTAATGCCCCAGTTTTCTTTAGGAGTCTCAAATATAGTTATCTCAACATCATTTGAGTCAATACCACATAGATTATTTATATTTTCGAATAGAGACCTAATAAATGCTTTTTTAGTCTCTTTTGTTCGTCCATCAAACATGGAAATTTCAATAATTATATAAGATTTACTACGATCTGCTGGATATACAAAATTTTTGGATTCTAGTGCAATAAAACGTTGAAACCTTTTCTCTTCAGGGTATTTTAATTCTTTAACTAAAGCCTGATGGATAGCTTTACTTAAATTATCACGATGTAATTCTATTGTTTCATCTAAAGCATAAATTTTTATCTGAGACATTACTTTCTCTAAATTAAAACCCTAATTTTAGCTTAATTTCTTCCCCCATTTAACATAATGGCTGTTATAGGAAATGAAAAAAACCTAGACTTCGGTCTAGGTTTTAAATTTTAAAAAATACATAAAAATTAAGGCGCATGAAACTTCAATTAAGCTATATTAATAATTACATACCATAGAAACAGCACCTTGATAGTTACCATTATTGCTCAAAGTCATACGGTAAATTGCACCAAGCACTAGGCTATTTGGTCCATTATCAGCTATGTTAAATGTACCGATCTGATTTGATTCACCTTGTTGTCCTACGATACCCAATAAGTTATAGCTGTTATAGTTATTGAATGAATCAACCCATCTCATTGATGAAGCAAAGGTAGTTTCATCACTGCCATTTTTTGCAGTAAATTTAACGTCGATATTGCCGTTAGGATTTAAGGTAATACTTCCATTATGAATGGATGGAGAAATAAATTTTTCAAATTGGCCACTATTGGTCACTTTTGCTTGAGTAGCATTAACATCAGTACAGTTAATTTGTTTGGTTTGGGCAGAAATACGCTTAGTAATGATTGGGGTAAATGCAAAATAAAAATAAGAGGCATTGCTATATTTGGAAATATCTGTTGGTTTTATTTCCCCATTTTTTTCATAATTAAAAATTCCTTTGGTTACACGAGCAATCGTAAAGTTTTTATTTCCAGCAATTTCTTTCGCAACAATATCTCCTGTAATTTTGTAATCACCAAATTCGGTGATAATACCATCGGCATTTTGTTTTACAGAATCAAGTCTTGATACACCAGAAGAATTAGGGTAGTCAAAAATAATGTTGTAGGTTTGTGATGGATTCAATTTTTCTAATAATGAACCAGTAGAAGTATCTGGTGTGGTGCCGCTGTTCCCTGTAGAGCTCGATGCACCATTCCCTGTAGAGCTCGATGCACCATTCCCTGTAGAGCTCGATGCACCATCACTGCCGCCGCCGCAGGCAGTTAAAGTAAGACCCAAAGAAATAACTAAAAAAGAGGTCTTAAATTGGTTCATGGTAATTCCTAGTTTAAAAGAATCAACTATATTCTATTATTAGAATACTGAAAATAAAAACATCTTTTTATTTACAATAACTTAGGTGCATAAACCTACTTTTAAAGGCTTATTCAGCAAACAATGATTGATAGCTATTAACTTTATAGGCATATTTAATTCAAATATATCTCCCCTTTAACATAATGGCTGTTATGCGAAGTCGAATTGTAATGCAATTTGCATTACACTATTCCTAGTACATTAAACACTTGGAAAATATGATGGCTACTGTTAACTTCAGGGTCGATGAAGCCCTTAAAGAAAAATCTTATTCAATTCTTAAAGAGCAAGGTATTGCACCTACGGATTTCTTCACTAGTATTCTTGAGTATGTTGCTACGACTGGGAAACTGCCCGTCAAAAAAGCTTTGCTTTCGGAAGAAGATGAAGAATTATTAGCTCTTGTCCGTAAGCGCATTAACGATCCTAAAGAGATGTTTGAGGAAGTCACATTAGATGACTTATAAGCTTTTACGTCACAAGGACTTTACAGCAGAATGGGAAAAACTCCCTGTTGCTATACGAGATCAATTTAAAAAGAAACTAGCTAAAGTCATAGAGCAGCCACATATTCCAAAGAACATGCTTAGAGGCGATCTTGCAGGTTGCTATAAAATCAAATTATTAAAAGCTGGTGTCCGACTTGTCTATCAAGTTAAAGATGATCAGGTAGTTATCCTGCTCATTACCGTCGGAAAACGAGCTGATAGCATAGTTTATGACGAAGCGAAAAAGCGAATTAAAGACTAAAAATGGGAGCTTATAGCTCCCATTTCTGCCTTCGTATAACGTGTATTATGTTAATTTTAGAAAATATTAAGTATGTGGAAAATATATAAAGAAGAAAATTCTGATCTTGGATTTGCTATTGGGTGTCTATTTTCAGAAGCAATTAATCTAAATGAGTTTAGACAATGGATTGAGCTTTGTATTAACGATTTAAATCAAGATGAAATACCACTTTATATGTTTGATCTTATAGATTTCGAGGACTCATTAGCGAAGATTCATTCAGTTATTGGATTTGTACCAAGCTCTAGGCTATCAAAAACAGAAAAAATAGCGTTAGAAGGCATTTCTTATCTAAGGGGAATAGATATTTTTGACCCTATTTATACGCAGCAACAATCCATTGAAGCCTTAAAGGACAATCCACATATATCAGAGAAATTTAAGAAAACTTTTCCTTTTATAAGCTTTATTTAACATAATGGCGATTATACGAAATGCATTTTTAAAAGCCATTATTTATCAAATACTTAAGCTTAAAAAAACAAAATCAAAAAGATCAAAAAACGCACGACTTAACAACTCGTGTGTTTTTTAAGCAAATTTGTAATGTTTAGCCAATAGAATCGACTAAAAAACGCTCAATTTTGGCATTTTTTCCTCGTTATCAAGCTTCCAGGATATGAAATTATCCCCAATTTCTGCGGATAAACCTGGGACAGTTTTTAGCCGGTCTTGTACGCATATGCTCACAATAATTCCGGCCCTTTGCGGCTGTCCAGGTGCCTGAAATTTTTCTATGATGGATTCATCAGGAACAGGAAGTTCTACACAATAATAAGAACAACGATACGCACAAGGACTGTAAGGTATGACAGGAGTTATACCGAGCGAACCCATACGAAAAACCCCGGCAGGATGCCGGGGTTTTTTATTATCTACACTATTTAGATCAGAGTTGGATGGGCATCCAGAATGCGAATTAAATAAGCCAATTTTCTCACGTACCTTTTTAATATCTGGCAGTTCAAGCTCTGAGACTTGACTTGCCTTCACCTCATTACGTTTGATGGCACCAGCTTCTTTGATTGAAGCAACCAGGTCATCAAATAAGTTGTTATCCATGAAATTGCTCCTTCACTAATTGACGCAGGATCAAGGTTTCTTTATCGCTCAGGTTATCTTTCACTGACTTTGGATAAGCAACCAAGAAAAATATCTGATCATTCTCTGTGACCCAGTAATAAATAGATCACACGGATAATACCGCTTTTGCTTTTATTGCCCTGAGCACAAAGTACTTTACGAATGCCACCGCCATTCTTGATTAAGTCGCCCTTATCAGGCTGTACCAAGAGATCTTGCTGGAACTGACGCTACTCTTCA
This sequence comes from Acinetobacter sp. 197, assembly GCF_048148385.1. Lineage (NCBI taxonomy): Bacteria > Pseudomonadati > Pseudomonadota > Gammaproteobacteria > Moraxellales > Moraxellaceae > Acinetobacter > Acinetobacter sp. 197. The sequence goes on along the minus strand of NZ_JAYWZK010000023.1, from coordinate 1,562 downwards.
TCACTTAAAAACTCTTTGATTTTCTTGGTAAAAATACTTTTTTCAATGAATAACATATGGTGAAGTACGTCAATGGCGTATAAAAATCTTAGCAGTTTTAAAAGAAAAAACGAGAGATTCTAGCTCTCGGCTCGCATAATCCATATTGTATTAACTTAAAGAAAGTTCAAATTTATTTAGCAGATTGTATTTTCCTGTTTTGCTATTTTTTGAACACAAAATGTCAACACGCCTTGATTTTCTAAAGAGTATTTTTGTTTTAAACGATACGTATAACCTTGTCTTCACTGACACATAATTTTTAGAATTATGGAGCAAGATATGAATAATATATTCAAAAAAAAATACTTAAAATCAATGTATTATAAAATAATAGTATCTAAAGATATTAAGATCAATAGTAAGACTAGTAGTAACATTTGTATTATCATCCCACCAGTTCGCCATACTGACTATAAGATACTAACCTTAAAGGTTATTTTTTTGATTCTTACAACTTTTAGTAGCAACACTGTTTGGGCAGCTGTGATATGCGTAACTGATCCTGTTTCTGGAGGAAATACGGCAACAGGTGCAATTGCAGTGGCCTGTGGAATAAATAATACAGCAAGTGGTCTAAATAGCAGTGCTTCGGGCATTGATAATACAGCTTCTAATGAAGCTACTAGTGCTTTGGGTTATGCAAATGAAGCTAAAGGTAACTCTAGTAGTTCAATAGGATTTTTTAATACATCCTCTGGCAGTTATAGTAGTGCAATTGGTTATATTAACAATGCATCAGGCGATTATAGTAGTGCCTTAGGTTCTGATAATAAAGCATCAATTGAGTATAGTAGTGCTATTGGCTTTAACAATAATGCATCTAATATAAATAGTAGCGCCATAGGATCTAGTAATATCGCATCAGGCAAAGATAGTAGTGCTATTGGCTTTAACAATAATGCATCTAATATAAATAGCAGTGCATTTGGTTATAAAAACACAGCATCAGGCAAAGATAGTAGTGCAGTAGGTTTTGAAAATATATCAAAGGGTGATTATAGCAGTGCATTTGGTTATAAAAACACAGCATCAGGCGAAGATAGTAGTGCATTTGGCAGCTATAGCCAAGCAACTGCAACAGGCGCAACCGCTATCGGTAGTTTCTCGATTGCAGATGAAAGCAATACGATTTCAGTTGGTAGCAGGGGATTTGAGAAGCGTATTACTAATGTAGAAGATCCAATAAATGATACTGATGCTGTAAATAAAGCCTATACTGACAGCAAAGCAACTGAAACTCTAACTGCCTCCAAAGATTATACTGACAGCAAAGCAACTGAAACTCTAACTGCCTCCAAAGATTATACTGACAGCAAAGCAACTGAAACTCTAACTGCCTCTAAAAATTATACTGACAGCAAAGCAACTGAGACCCTAACTGCCTCCAAAGATTATACTGACAGCAAAGCAACTGAAACCTTAACTACCTCTAAAGATTATACTGACAGCAAAGCAACTGAAACCTTAACTACCTCTAAAGATTATACTGACAGCAAAGCAACTGAAACCTTAACTACCTC
>NZ_JAYWZK010000022.1:0-14690 GCF_048148385.1 Acinetobacter sp. 197 | reverse complement strand
ACCCATGTGAGAGTAAGTCATCGCCAGCTCATTATTCAAAACACCCCCGGTCTAAAGGCCGGGGGTGTTTTTTTATGTTCTAAAAATGAACCGTCTGATAGGTGATTTGACCCCTACAGACTATAAATTAAGAATTCATTTTGTATGTTTTTAAACAAAACTATGTTATAAAAAATAAAACGGCATAAAAATTGCTTATAAAACGAGATTTTTGATTAAGGGGGTCACAATGAGATTATCAGTGGGCATAAAAATTGCGAACTCGCTGTCATTAACTCCACAATTACAGCAAGCAATACGGTTATTGCAGCTTTCAAGTCTGGAGCTAGAACAGGAAGTTCAGTTGCAACTTGATAGCAATCCTCTGTTAGAAAAAGTTGAAGAACAAATTACCCTTGAAAGCCTGTCTACTATTGAATCTGATAATGAACATAATGATCTAACCAATGAACTTAATGCTAATCATCTGCCTGATGATTTACCAGTAGATACAGATTGGGATGATGTTTATACGCATCAGCCTACGAGCCTTGGGGCGGCCGAATTCGAAGAGCGGGAAGATAATCGTCAAGGACACCAGACTCTACAGGAGTATATGCTGGAGCAAATCAATCTATTGAATTTTTCCCAAGTGGATAAATTGATTGCTTATTGCATTATTGACTCCTTGGATGATAAAGGCTTTCTAGATGCAGATTTGAGTGAAATTACGGCTTCGGTACAACACCTTTTATCTTCTATGGACTTTGAAGAAGAAATTGAAGATGATGAAGTGGCAGTCGTTTTAAAACATATCCAGCGTTTAGATCCGGTGGGTGTAGGTTCTAGAAGCTTGGCAGAATGTCTCCTGGTTCAACTTGATAATTTGCCCGCATCAACGCCTTGTCGAAATGATGCGATTAAACTTCTGCAACATTATGAATTATTGATTACTAATGAACTTCCTAAGCTGATAAAGCAAACTGGACTCAATCAAGAACAGTTGCGCTGTGCAGTAGATCTGCTAAAAACACTGAAACCGCACCCGGGACTGGAATTCGAAAATAAGGAATCAGATTATCAGGTACCCGATGTTGTCGTGATGAAAAAGGATAACTGTTGGCAGGTCAATTTAAACTCGGATATCCTGCCAAAGTTACGTATCAACTCGTTCTATGCCAAGATGATTCGTCGTGCCGATCAAAGTGACGATAATCAGTATTTACGTAATCAAATGCTGGAAGCAAAAAACTTTATTAAAAGTATTGATGAACGCCATAAAACCTTATTGAAAGTTGCAACCTGTATTGTAGAACATCAAAAAATGTTCTTGGAAATCGGCGCGGAAGGCATGAAACCTCTCGTGTTAAGAGATATTGCCGAAGAAGTCGAATTGCATGAATCGACAGTTTCACGTGTGACTACTAATAAATATATGCTAACCCCACGAGGCTTATTTGAACTGAAATATTTCTTCTCGAGTCATGTGGGTACCACCTCAGGAGGTGAGGCCTCTTCTACTGCCATTCGTGCCAAAATCAAAAAACTGGTTTCTGAAGAAAATGCCCGCAAACCTTTGTCGGATAATGCGATCGCCACTATTTTGAAAGATGAAGGTATTGATGTGGCACGACGTACGGTAGCTAAATATCGTGAATCGTTACATATTCCTTCATCTTCTGAGCGAAAAGTCTTGATCTGAAATTTGAAATCTGGCTATTCTAGAGATTCATTATGACAGCATAATGAATCTTCTTTCTTTTGAGTGACAGCAAAAATGATTTGATTCAGGACTTGAAATGGGAATATATATTTTATAAGTTACTGTATTTAAGTTGTTTTATATTGTGACTCTTCTAATCCTAACGAAGGTGAGGGATAGAACTATGCAAATAACAATTCGTGGACATCATTTATCTATTACGCCAGCAATTGAAGAAAGTATAAAAAGCAAATTTTCACAAATGACGAAACATCTGGACCAGGTGAATAGTATGCAAGTGAAACTCTCCAAAGATCATCAAATCGATAAACCCTCCAGAAAGGGCAGTAGTAATCATATCGCAGAGGCTATTATCCGATTACCAGGCATTGAATTTTTTGCACACGCCACCGCAGATGATATGTATACATCGATTAAAATATTAGCAGAAAAACTTAAACGGCAAATTGATCGATACCGGGAAATACATTTACAGCAGCATGCTTTAGTCCTATAAAGGACAAATGATAAAAAAGAGGTTTTAAAAGCCTCTTTTTTTTATAGATATAATGTAGGGATTCGTGAATTATTTTTGCTATTTATAGTAAAATGGCTCGTTTTACACCCTTAGTCCTATTAGAGGTCTTGTGATGAATAATGAACAGCTCACTGAAATTTTAAAAGCCGCTTTTCCCGAGGCGGATGTTGCTGTGAGTGGTCAGGGCGGAAAATTTGATCTCCGTATTGTAGATGATCAATTTGAAGGTAAGCGTCCAGTTGCACGCCAACAAGCTGTTTATGCTCCTCTCAATGCCCATATTGCCAGTGGTGCAGTTCACGCAGTGACAATTCGAGCAATGACAAAAGAAGAATGGCGCAAAGCAAGCTTATTTGGAGCTTAATCATTTAATGGATAAATTTTTAATTCAGGGCGGTATTAAGCTCGAAGGTGAAGTGCGTATTTCTGGTGCAAAGAATGCAGCACTTCCATTATTGGCGGCAATGATTCTGGCTGACACTCCTATTAAGCTTAGAAATGTGCCTAATCTGAAAGATGTCAATACGCTGGTGCAGCTCATTGCAGGTCTTGGGATTACCATGACTTATGAAGGCGATACAGTTGTTGCTGATACCTCTACTTTAGATAACCAGTTTGCACCATATGAACTCGTAAAAACCATGCGTGCTTCGATTTTGGTGCTCGGTCCATTGCTAGCGCGCTATGGTAGTGCAAAAGTGTCACTTCCAGGTGGTTGTGCCATTGGTTCCCGTCCAGTGGATCAGCATTTAAAAGCCTTGGAAGCTTTGGGTGCCGAGATTGAAGTGGAAGCCGGTTATGTACATGCCAAAGTCGATGGTCGCCTGAAAGGTGGCGAAGTGGTCTTTGATATGGTGACTGTCGGCGGTACTGAAAATATTCTGATGGCTGCAGTGTTAGCAGATGGCATCACCACAATTCGCAATGCTGCACGTGAACCTGAAATCACCGATCTTGCAAAAATGCTTATTAAAATGGGTGCCAAGATTGAAGGTCTAGACACTGATACCTTGGTGGTGACTGGGGTTGAGAGCTTACACGGCTGTGAATACTCAGTGGTTGCAGACCGTATTGAAACCGGTTCCTATTTAGCTGCAGCTGCAATCACGGGTGGTAAGATCAAAACCACACATACAGATCCAACTCTGATGGAAGCTGTGCTGGAAAAGTTTGAAGAAATGGGTGCAGAAGTCACCCGTGGCGATGACTGGATTGAACTGGATATGATGGGTAAACGTCCGAAAGCAGTGAGCTTCCGTACCTTGCCACATCCAGATTTCCCAACAGATATGCAAGCTCAGATTATGGCGGTGAATGCCATTGGCCATGGGTTTGCGACAATTTCAGAAACCATTTTTGAAAATCGATTTATGCATGTACCTGAATTGGCACGAATGGGCGCAAATATTCAGGTGGAAGGTAATGATGCAGTCGTAACAGGTGTGGATAAACTTTCTGCAGCACCCGTGATGGCGACAGATTTACGTGCTTCATTCTCTTTGGTATTGGCAGCACTTGCCGCTGAAGGTGAAACATTGATTGACCGTATTTATCATATTGACCGCGGTTATGAAAATATTGAAGCGAAGTTACAAGGTTTAGGTGCCCAAATTAAGCGAGTAAGTTAATGAGCGATATGAGAAACGATGATCCAAACTTTGACGTAATGGGCAATTTTGATCATGGTTTAACTTTGGCATTGAGTAAAGGACGTATCTTGAAAGAAACGTTACCTTTACTTGAAACAGCTGGTATTAATCTTTTAGAAGATCCAGATAAATCGCGCAAGTTAATTTTCCCCACTACGCATAAACAGGTACGTATTTTAATTTTACGTGCCTCTGATGTACCGACCTATGTGGAAAATGGTGCGGCAGATATTGGTGTTGCGGGTAAAGATGTACTCATGGAACATGGCGCGCAAAATGTCTATGAACCACTCGACTTAAAAATTGCTGTTTGTAAACTGATGACGGCAGGGAAAGTGGGGATGGAGCGTCCGAAAGGTCGTCTGAAAATTGCCACCAAATACGTCAACTTAACCCGTCAATACTATGCCAGCCTGGGCGAGCAAGTGGATGTGATCAAGCTGTATGGCTCAATGGAACTCGCACCACTGGTTGGTCTGGGTGATTACATCGTCGATGTAGTCGATACCGGTAATACTTTGCGTGCCAATGGCCTGGAGCCACTTGAAGAAATCTGTAAGGTATCTTCACGTTTGATCGTCAATAAAGCCAGCTTTAAGCGTAAGCAGGCATTATTAAATCCGATTTTGGCTCAACTGGAACAAGCGGTTGAAGCACGTGAGCAAGCGAAAAAAGCATAATTTATGCTGAACACAAAAACCGTCCTTAATAGGGCGGTTTTTTTATGCCTGCAAATTTAAAAATTATTCTTGGATTGAAATACAATATGATTGGACCTGAAACAGTTGATTTGAATCATTAAAATTATAGACATCGCATGCAGAAATATGAGTCGTCTGATTTGCATGATGAAAATACGCTTCACCCTGAATAATCACGTGATGGCCAGCTTGATGAATCGATTGAATCTGAAATTCATGGGGTGTGAGCTTAAAATAGTGTTCAATAGACTGGCAATGTTTCAGGACTTGCTCAATTCCTGAGAGCCGTTGTTCGCCAACGATTTCCCATACGAGGTCTTCTGAAAAATAGGATTGGATTTGACTAAACTGCCCGGTGGAAAAGCATTGGGCTATATCTGTAAGCATCATCAAAATTCGCCTATTCTTTTAATTTTTGAAATTATTCTAGCCTGAAAGTAAGGCACTCAATCATTTACCGAGGCGCTTAAAATTAAATTTTCATTAAACCCTATCTTAAGCTGGAGGATTGTTGCCCACAAAATATAGGAAACAAGGTAAACTAAAGCCTCCCTTTATTTTCATTGTGGATAAATTGATGCGACGTTTATCGACTCAAGATCAGAACTTTAAACAAGTCTTTGCTGATTTGTTGGCTTTTGAAACTGTGAGTGACCCCGAACTTTTAAAAACCGTAGATCAAATCATCGCTGATGTTCGTCAGCATGGCGATGCTCATGTTCTTAAACTCACCCAACAGTTCGATCGACATCCAGCGCATCAATTCTCAGAGCTTGAGCTGACCCAGGAACAATTGAAAGCAGCATTTGATGGTCTAAGCACGGCAGTCCGGGAAGCGCTTGAACTTGCAGCGAATCGTATTCGGGAATTCCACCAAGCACAAAAGCAAGATGGCTGGACTTATGTCGATGCCTTGGGCAATACGCTAGGTCAAAAAGTGACCCCACTGGATTGTGTGGGGATCTATGTACCCGGTGGTTTGGCGTCTTATCCATCTTCTGTGTTGATGAATGCCGTGCCAGCACATGTGGCGGGGGTGCCGGAAATTATCATGGTGGTGCCTGCACCTAATGGTGAACTCAATCCATTGGTATTGGCCGCTGCCTATTTAGCCGGTGTGACACGCGTATTTACGATTGGTGGTGCACAAGCCGTGGCAGCCTTGGCTTATGGTACAGAAACCATTCCATCAGTCGATAAAATCACAGGTCCGGGTAACCGTTTCGTGGCTGCTGCGAAGCGAGCCGTGTTCGGTCAAGTCGGGATTGATATGATCGCTGGACCCTCTGAAATTCTGGTCTATGCCGAAGGTCAGAACAATGCCAAATGGCTGGCAATGGATTTATTGTCACAAGCCGAGCATGATACGGTGGCACAGGCGGTATTTATCACACCGGATGAGCAGTTGTTGAATGATGTGGCCGATGCCATTGAAGAGCATTTGCAAGCCTTGCCAAAAGCAGATATCGCGCGAACATCGATTGAAAATCGTGGTGCATTGGTATTGGTGAAAGATCGTGCAGAAGGTGTAGAGCTCATTAACCAGGTTGCGCCTGAACACTTAATGTTATGCTTGGATGAAGCAGTCGAAATGGCCGAAGAAATTCGCCATGCCGGTGCGATCTTTATGGGGCGTTATACCCCGGAAGCGATTGGTGATTACTGTGCCGGTCCGAACCATGTACTGCCAACCTCAGGTACAGCACGTTTCTCATCACCGCTAGGCGTTTATGATTTCCAAAAGCGTTCAAGCTTGATCATGTGTTCGGAAGAGGGTGTGAAAACCTTAGCAAAAACAGCAGATATTTTGGCGCAACAAGAGAATCTGGATGCCCATGCGCGCTCTGCACGTTATCGTTATCAGTGATTAAAAAATATTAAGACCTCTCCCTAACCCTCTCCTGAAAGGAAAGGGAACTTACATCGAAAAAATTATATGTAAGGAATTGGAGATTCTTCTCCCTGAATGAGCTTTAAGCACTGCTTTAAAGTGAAATCCAAGAGAGGTTAGGAAGAGGGTAAATAAGAGAATGAAGATGTCAAATATCACTATAGAACAAATGCGTTTTTGGAGTCCTGATGTACGTGAGTTAGAACCGTATACCCCAGGGGAACAGCCAAAAATCCAAAATTTACTGAAACTCAATACCAACGAAAACCCATATCCGCCGTCACCCAAAGTGGTAGAAGCGGTACAAAAGGTTTTGGCGAATGGTGCAGATGTATTGCGTTTATATCCTGATCCTGATGCATCTGAACTAAAACAGGCGATCGCTAAACAGCAAAAAGTTGCTGTTGAAAATGTCTTTGTTGGAAATGGCTCGGACGAAGTTTTAGCGCATATTTTTAAAGCCTTTTTCATTCAAGAATTACCGCTTTTATATCCAGATATTACCTACAGTTTCTATCCAGTTTATAGTCAGTTCTTTGGTGTCAAAACCAAAGTCTTGCCACTCAATGATGATTTTGAAATTGTAGTGGATGACTATAAGCAGCCAAATGGCGGAATTATCATTACCAATCCAAATGCGCCAACCAGTATTGCATTGGGCTTGTCTGCAATTGAAGAAATTCTTCAAGCCAATCCCAACTCGGTGGTGGTCATTGATGAAGCCTATGTGGACTTTGGTGCCGAATCAGCAGTAAGTTTGGTTAAAAAGTATGACAACCTTGTAGTTTGCCAAACTACGTCTAAATCACGTTCATTGGCAGGTTTGCGTGTTGGTTTTGCAATCGCGCAACCACATTTAATTGCTGCACTTGAAGCGGTAAAAAACAGCTTCAACTCCTATCCAATGGATCGTTTTGCAATTGCTGCTGCGGTGGCTTCTTTTGAGGATCAAGCATACTTTGAAACGCAAAATGCTAAAGTAATTGCGAGTCGCGAAATGCTAGTTGCTCAACTGAGTGAACTTGGTTTTAAAGTCTTACCATCGAGTGCCAACTTTATTTTTGCCTCATTGCCATCTAAGGAGGCAGGCGAACTTGCAACTGAATTACGTGAACATGGCATCATCGTGCGTTATTTTAATAAACCACGGATAAATCAGTTCCTGCGTATCACCATTGGTACGGATGAACAGAATCAGCGTTTGGTAGATACCTTGAAAAACGAGATTTTAGTTTAATCTCTCCCTTGCGAAGCGGTGCTTCTCATCTTTAGAAAAGAAGGACTTTCCTGATTTTACTGAATTAGAGGATTCCCTCCTTTGGTGAAGAAGGGTTAGGGTGGATTCAAAATAAAAAAGCGATTCAATTGAATCGCTTTTTTCATTTATTCAGGCTCATACCAGGTATTGAGTAAATTCAGCATGGCTTCAACTTTATCAAAACATTCCTGATATTCTGCATCACTGTCAGATGCAATGGTAATGCCACCACCAGCCCATAAAGACACTTCCTCCTGATACTTCTGAATAGAGCGAATCAGAATATTCCAGGAGCCTGTACCATCAAAATTAAAATACCCCATTGAGCCACAATAAGCCCCACGCGGTGCACCTTCGAGTTCTTCAATAATTTGCATGGCACGAATTTTAGGTGCACCCGTAATTGAACCGCCTGGCAGTGCAGACATTAAAACCTCAAAAGGATTCACATTTTCCTTTAGAGTTGCCTCAACTTCACTCACCATATGATGCACTTGATTGAAGCTTTCAATGTTAAACAGCTTGGGTGTTTTGACAGTACCTGTTTCCGCATAAACACTTAAATCATTACGTAATAAATCCACAATCATGACATTTTCTGCCTGATCTTTTTCCGATGCTTTTAAGGTTTGTCTAGATTGCTCGTCTAGCACAGGGTCGCTATAGCGTGGCATGGTGCCTTTAATCGGCTTGGTAATGATTTTTCGATCTGCTTCAAAATCAATAAATAACTCGGGTGAGCAGCTGAGTAATTCAAAATCACCAATGCGCAAATAACCCGCATAGGGTGCTTCGGTAAGTGACCAGAAGGCTTGGGCAGTCGCTAAGAGGGAGCCTTGGGCACGACCTGAAAATTCTTGAGTCAAGTTAATCTGATAACAGTCACCTGCAACAATATAATCCTGAATCTCCTGAAAAGCCTGAGTGTAAACAGATTTTGTCCAGCGTGCAGTACAAGGGCTTTTTAACTGAAATGTTGGATAACTTAAATCTCGTTCAAGCAAGCCTTGGATATGATTGAAAATTTTCTCGGCCTGCGAGTCGTGACTATAGAACATCCAGCCTTCAGAACTTGGCTTAATGTAGGACGAGAACTGACCAATGAATAAACCGGGTTGGGGACGGTCTGGATAATGAATATATTGCTGAGCTGCGTAATCATAGCCAATAAAGCCGACATAACCTCCAGAAAATCCATGCTTTTGAGGGTTTTTTGATCCACCAATTTCTAGATTGAATTCGGATGGAACAGCTTGATATTGTTCAATCTCTGTTCTTTTAAAACACTGGGTTTCTGAGGTCTGGGCAATAAAATATTCCTGAGCACAACAGGCAATGAAAGGCTGACCATTATTATTTAAATACACCAGATGATCCAATGTCTTCAATGCGGACAATAGATCTGCAACTAGTGGCGATTCAAAGTTTAAGGGACGATGATAGAGAGCTTCGGTCATTCAGTTATGGGGAGTTCGGGATGACTTACTATTTTATATCAAGAAGACGGGAAAATATTTTTAAATCATGAAATACCGTTTATCGGTAAGCGACAGATTGCGACCAACGACAGTTGATCAAAAACTGACTCGACGTTAATTTAAGTGGGCTAGCAAATTACTCAAGGAAAGATGTTTAAGCTGTCAGAAAATAAAAAATACAGCCTCAACACTGAGTAATTCACAATCAAAAAAAATAGTACTCTTGGGAGAGTAAACAATGAAGAAATTCACAAAATTAGTTCTAGCGACTTCAGTTGCATTTAGTGCCAATGCGATGGCGATGCAGGCAATGGATGAGGCATCTCTAAGCGAAACAACGGGTCAGGAAGGTATCTCGATTGGTATCGGTATTTCAAAAATTGAAATTGAAAAACTCTATATTCATGATAATGATGGTTATTCTGGAGCTGGTGGTACAGGTGCAGCAGGTGCGATTGTTATTGAAGCAAATGGTAAAGGTGCAACAGCTGCTCACGGTGTAGTAGTTGGTGCTAACTATGATAATAATGGTGCATATTTATTGCCTACACGTAACCTCGCTGACTTGAAAATTGACTCTGATGCTGGTGGTGGGAATCCATTCATTAATATTGCAGCAGCAGTATCTGGTTTAGATATTCATATTGGTCAAATTGGTGTTGTGGCATCTGGTGATGAACCAGCTGCAGATGCAACGTCTATTCGTCGTGGTGGTCAAGGTACGACAAATGCAATTTTATCTGGTTTGTCAATTAAAACAGGTCCAATGTCTGCAAACATTCAATTAGGTGCAGCACCTCAAGGCGCAATGATTAAATTAAATGCAAATATGATCGGTGGTCTGGAAATTAAAGACCTAGGCATCTTGGATAATTCAACGAAAACTGATACTCGTGCTGCAGGTGAAATCTTCATTGAAAGTATCAAACTAACAGATGCAAACTCTAGAGATCTTGCGTTAAATCAGTCTATTAGCGTATTTGGTGAGGAAGCGGCATCTAAAGGCTATATCCGTATTGTTAGCACGAGCGGTGCACATGATAATTATGTGAAAGGTATTCATTTAGGTAGCCGTACTGCTGCATCAATCGGCGATATGGAAATCCAAGGTTTACAAACTTATTTCAGCCCTGCGCTAGGTCAATACGCCCCAGGTGCGATTATTACGATTGCTGGTCACTAATCTTCATTTAAAAAAAGCGCGTGTTTACACGCGCTTTTTTTATGACTGAATCATTTATCCAAAAAATAAAAAAAATGCTGTATTTTTTTGAAAAAGAAGGTATCTTTCTAGTTACAGGGAAGTAGAGTGAATACTCTATAAAAAGAAAAATAGGCATATTATGCCAATCATAAGAAAAGTTAATAATTATGTTAGAGATCGCGTTGGGCTCGGCATTGATGTATTACGCTGCCAAAGAAGCTCTAGATATCAAAAAACAGCCACCGGGCGCTGTTCACTATACTGAAGTCCTTGATTCAAGAAATGATTCTTTTAAACGCATGCACCGCGAAACAGTAGAAATAAAGCCGGCACTGCTGGATCAATTCCAGGGTATTGTACGTCAGGCTTATGACTATAGTTGTGGTTCAGCAGCACTTACTACCTTACTCAACGGTTATGTCGGTACGCAGCTGGATGAGCAGCAAGTCATGAGTGGGCTGATGAAATTCGGTGAAACGGATAAAATTGTTGAACGCCGTAGTTTTTCTCTACTTGATATGAAGCGCTTTGTTTCAGCCTTAGGGTTGGAAAGCGGAGGCTATCGAGGAGAATTCAAGGATTTAGTCAATCAAGATCAGCCTGCCATTGTTCCGATTTCCTATGCGGGCTTTAAGCATTTTGTGGTGTATAAGGGCTATAAAAATGGCCGGGTTTATGTTGCAGATCCAGCACTTGGCAATATCAGTTTTGATGAGCGGCGTTTTCAGGATATTTGGGAAAATAACACCTTGTTCCTGATCAATGTCCCTGAGCAATATCGCAAAAATTTTCTGGCATTAAAAGAATCAGATATGCGCCATGTAGAGGATGCGACAATTAACCGCTATGCCTTGGTCGACATGCAATATCCACAGTTTTATATGGATAAAATTGCTGATAAAGCTTCTACAATCCGTATGGACCGTAATCGTAATACAGAATCAGAAAAGTTTGGGGAGTATCAATATAATTTCCTGAGACTGTATTACAAGAATAAATAAAGTAAAGAAAAACAGTAATAAAAATTAAAATGGTGAAATGGATATGAACAGTAAATGGATGAACAAGACGTTCTTGGCACTGAGCATTCAAATGGTAATGGGCGTTGCATTTGCTGCAGAAGAACCAGCACTAGGTGAATACGAAACGGTTGATGAGGAAGTTGTAGTTGAAACTGCAGCAGTACAGCCTCAAACTGAGCAAGTCGAAACACAGGTTGCAGAAGATGTAGAATTAGGGGGATATGAAGTAGTTGAAGATACTACTGTTAAAACTACAGTACCTGTAGAAGCTCAACCTAAACAGGTCACAGATGCATCTCAGGCTTTACAGCAACAAGAAGGCGATGCAACTCAGGCAACTAATCTCGAAGAAGTATTTACGTCAAATGAACGTCAATATTCACTGATTAAAAAAGGTGATATTTCCTCTTATTACGATATTGATTATACCTACTATCGAGATACCCAACTTGACCTAGAAATGGCTCAGGGACAATTATATCAATTGCGGGTGCAAGAAAATGCAACACATACTCTGACCAATACTTTCACTTTCCAATATGGGGTGAAAGATAATCTGACATTAACTGCATCCCTACCTTTGGTGGCCAAGACCGACTTGCTGAAAGATACCTCGACTGCTGGACTGGGTGATATTAGTATGGGCGCGCGCTGGGAACCTTTCCCATTAAAAGCCGGCCGCCTACCTCTGATTTTATTTGCAAATTTATCTACCAAAACGGGTGAAAGCCCTTACGAAATTAATGCAGCCACGGATCTCGGTATTGGTAAAGGATATTATTCTGCGGGGCTAGGGGCCAGTACGCGTAAATACATTGATCCGGTCGTACTGTTTGCATCAATTTCTGCCAACTATGGGTTTAAAGAATCCGGTCTGAACCAACGTCGTGGTTATCGTATTATTGAAGAATTTGATCCCGGAATTAGTGGGGGGTTTGCATTCGGTTTCGCCTACTCATTTAACTATGATGTTTCGATGACCATGTCCTATCAACAAAGCTTCAATACGGGAGCTGAGTTTAGCTATAACACGGGTGAAAGTTATTCTGCTGCAGATCAGACCAGTGCTACTTTTGCGATTTCATTAGGGGTCAGGGTTTCTCCAGAAACAATTGTAAATGGTACCGTTGGCTTGGGGCTGACTGAAGATGCGCCGGATGTTTCGTTGGGATTGTCATTCCCGCTTGATATTTTAGGTTTTGGTAAAAAAATCAGTTAATAGGGGTGTCGTATGAAAACCATTCGACTTAGCCCGTTATTAACAGGAATCATTCTTGCGGGCTGTTCAAGTTATACTTTTGCGCAACTAGGGGCCAACCTTTCGGTGGATCTGCGCGCATTATCTATGGGAAATGCTGTAACTGCAGATCCTCCAGGGGTTAATGCCATTCACTTTAACCCGGCAGGCCTGACTAAGATTCAGGGCCTGCAAACAGAACAGCAGATTATTGTCGCTAATTTTGATATCCAGCGTGAGTTTTCAGTGCCGGCTGGATATAACGTATTTGGCTATTCTGATGACCCCATGGTTTGTCATGATGGACCGGAAGTTTCATCTGATATATGTACTGATTTTAAAGGCAAGGTCAGTGGTGATGTAGAATACGTCAGTCTTTTTGTGCCTTATCTTAAAAAAATGGTCGATTTGGGCGAAGGCCTTCCTTTGGTTGCGCCGACCATGGGGGCTGCCTACAATCCACCTGGTTCTAAAGCAACCTATGCGACCGCAATTTATGCACCGTTAATGGCCGGGTTTGGTCAGGAAGATGGAAGTCCTGCAAACTTCATGGGTCAGCAGGTTGCCTTGGAGCGGATTACTTATCTGTCTCCATCTGTCGGTTATGAGGTTAACGACCAGCTGTCGATTGGTGCATCTGTCGGGATGTCGTATCAGGCTATTGCGATGAAAACAGACTTGCGTTTTCCAAATGAACTGATCGGCATGCTAAGAATGATCGATGAGGTTGTCTGTACGCCGTTTAAAGAAAATTCTGACATCATTACTGACATTCTTTTACTCGGAATTTGTAATGCTGACGAAGGCATGAATCCATTTGGCAAATTTGGCCAAATGCAGTTGTCGCTCGAGCAAAATTTAAGCCCCAGCTATAACTTGGGTATATTATGGGAACCGCGCGAAGACTTTAGTTTTGGTATGGTTTATCAAAGCGCTGCAAAAATGCGTCTAAAAGGTAAATTCCATATTGATAATGCCAAAGCACCGCAAGAGATGATTAAAGGTTTAATGACCTCGCCTACCGGACAGATTCTGGCTGCAATTCTGGGATTTCCAAATTATATTCCTTCCAGTGAGTCTGGTTTGGTGTCGATGGATTTCGAATATCCAGCCCATTTCCAGGCAGGGATCACCTATAAGGTAATGCCTGATTTACAGGTGAATTTTGATGTCGGCTGGACGGATTATAAGGTTTGGGATAAGTTTAAATTCGAGTTTGATCGTACGCTTTCCGCTTTAAAGATCGCCAAAATCTTGTCTGGAAATGTGACCGATTCTAGTCTGGCTTTACCTATGGGATTTAAGTCACCATGGAACTTCGGTATAGGGATGGAGTATTCGGCAACCGACCGTCTAAAGCTTCGCGCAGGTTATGAGCCACGAACCAGTGCCATTCCAAAGGATAAGCGCAATACTATGGTACCTATTAATGGTGCACAGTTGTTTGGCCTGGGGGTAGGTTATCGTTTTGATGCAGACACTGATCTGGATCTATCGATTGGTTTCTTACGCGGTAAGGATCAGATTCCAGCAAATACCAGTAGTTTAGCTAACCAGACCGGGGTAAATAATTTGCTATTAAACCCATATGCAGGTTTAAACATCAAAACAGATACCAAAATTACCATTTTAGGTTTGAACTATCGCACGCGTTGGTAACAAAGACATGATCAAGACAGGGAAAGTTGGATGGGCAGCGGTACTGGTATTAAATCTGGTACCCTTATCTTTTACTACAAGTGCTAAAGAATTTATTACGATTATTGGTCCGGATGGGCGACCATTAGTTGTACCCGGTAACCCTGCAGAGAAAAAAACTGAAGAAAAATATCCATCCTCTAAAAAAACAGGAACTGTGGTAGCAGTCCAATCCTCCTCGGTGCAGCAAAACTTGGAAAAAATACCAGTCACTGAAAATAGACAAGTGAAGTCTAGGCAGGACCATAATATGGTTGTACAACCAGTACAACCAGTACAACCAGTACAACCAGTACAACCAGTACAACCAGTACAACCAGTACAACCAGTACA
>NZ_JAYWZK010000021.1:0-15509 GCF_048148385.1 Acinetobacter sp. 197 | reverse complement strand
CTGTGCTTGACTCTTGTGGTTAAAAACAGGACATTTTAAATGGTTTATCGCATAGACATTTTAATTGGTGAATAACAACACCTGCACCTCCAAAATAGAAATGTCCGATTTCTCCAAAAAAAATACCGTATTTAAAATACAGTATTTTTAATTAATTACCTTAACTCAATCTTAGAACAAATACGACACTTGTAGATTCAGCATACTTTCGCTTTTGTTAGCACTGCCTGTTGCATACGAATCGCTTGGCCCACCGATCAAGAAGTCATTTTTACCTATAATATAATCAGCAACAAAGAGCAGGTTATTGTAGTAAGCAGACACCCCTAAAATATGACGAGTCGAGTCTTTGAAACCACTTTCAGATTTATCGTATTGGCTATACATAAAATGCGGCTGAATCTTCTTAAATTTACCCACATCTTTAAATGAATACGCTAAATCGACGGTATAAAACATACCTTCATTTGCCACCATAAAGTTATCATCAAATGAACCCATTAAAGAGACTTTAGGGGTCACAGGATCGGCATTATCGACCTGGTTTTTACCAACAGTCGCCATCAACTCAAGATTGTTATAATTTAAATTACCAAACACGGCCCACGCTTGACGGTCACCTGTGGTGCCAAAGGTTTTATTGTCGATGTCCGATGACCAATAAGACGCGCCGATGTTACTTGAGACCCCTTTTGGTAAACTGGTAATATCTTGCTTCACCCGCACAATAAACATATCCGTTTCATCAAGGTGTGGGATGGAGCCATTTTCAGGTTTCACAAAGTTGGTGGTATAACGGCTCGCATCTTCAGAATACGGACCTGAATAACTGCCTCCATCTCCCGGAAAATACCCCAGTTCAAGCTGAGTACCTGTAGCAAATTTACCTTGGTATTTAATCCCGAGGTTATGCACATCTTCCAGACCAATTTGAGTCATCACCCCACCGTAATAGTTACTTTCCCAGAAACGGCCTGGTCCAAAAGGTACGGCTTGTATACCTGCTTGAATCAGTTGCTGTGCGTTAAAGTTATAGCCTGCATAAGCATCGACCAGTGTTGAAAAATCACAGAGTTTATCGAACTGATAGCAACGATATTCAATATGACCAAACAGCTTGGGAGACTTATAGTCGACATTAATACGCGCCGCATCAAATGTCAGTTTATGATCATTATCTGTCCAGCTTTTATCCTGATATTTTGCACGTACAAACCCCGAAACACTCAGCTCGCCGGTAGCCGTCTTTGCATCCCCAATACTGAGTCCTGCAAATACCGGCATACTTACACTGGTAACGACAGCCAATAAACAGGACTGAGTTAAAATATTCATTTTCATTAAAATAACTTCTCAAATATTTAGCTTTGCTTAGTTTTGATGCCGGTCAATCAATTCGGCATATATTTCTGAATTTCTTCATCAGTCGGTGCTTGCAAGTTGTACTTGGCAATCAACTGATCGTATTCCCCAGATTGTTTAATCGCGTCTAAACCGTTTTTAACCTTATTAAAAAGTTCTTGATCTCCTTTAGGTACAGCAATGCCTCCTAAAACTGGAAAGAATGGTTCAGTTGAACTGATCACCAGACGGTCTTTTAATTTTTCTACGGTACTTTTTGCAACACTGGCATCGTCATAATGTGCATCGACTGCTTTTGCGAGCAATGCTTGAACCGCTTCGGGGGACGTCACAAATTCACGGATGGTAATTGGTTTTTTTCCTTTGGACACACAGCTTTCTTGCGACATTTGACGGAGTTGTTCAGGGAACATGGAACCATTTTGTGAAGCGACCGTTTTGCCACATAAATCGTCACGGGTTTTAGGTTGATACTCAGAATCTGCCAATACCACGAGAGCCTCTGTGGTCATGTAATACGGCACCATATCAACTTTTTCGAGACGATCCTGGGTGATATATAAAGCTGACATTACCAGATCAAATTTTTTGGCTTCCAGTCCTGTAATCAGATTTGAAAACCGACTGTCTACAAAATTTGCTTTATCACCTGATTGTTCAAAGATTTTATTGGCAATATCAATATCAAAACCTGCAGGTTTATCATTTTCCATATATTCAAATGGCGGAAAGGTCATATCACTTCCAATTTGATATACCTTTCCTGTACTTTCTGCTGTGACTGCTTCCTGAACAGTTGGCTTATCGCTACATGCAGATAATCCACATGCCAAACTGAGTGCCATAATCAATGGTTTTACTTTCAACGCTACCTTCATATTTCACCTCAAGAGACCATCTTTGGAATGACTTTAAAATTGTTATACGTGAGTTTTTCGTAGAAAGTAATTTTGAATTTCCGTGCTAATAATCCAGAAAAAACGATGCAGTATTTACTCTAAAAAATATTAGACTTTTCTTATATTTCAAGGAGATAAAACCAGTGAAAAGTGAATCCAAAATACGCATTGATTTAGCCGTTTCACTCCGTCTTAGTGCAAAACTTGGCATGCATGAAGCAGTAGCCAATCACTTTAGTGCAGCTGTATCTAAGGATGGAAAATCCTTTCTTTTAAATCCCAAATGGGTGCATTTTTCCAAGGTCAAAGCCAGTGACCTGATTTTGGTTCATGCAGATGATCCAGAAAGTTTTGAGAAAGGAAAAATTGATTCGACGGCTTGGGCAATTCACGGACAGATCCATCAATTAAGACCGGACATTAAAGTGATTATGCATTTGCATCCTGTCTATGCCACCACCCTTTCAAGCTTAAAAAATCCGACCTTGTTGCCTATTGAACAAAACAGTGCCCGCTACTTTAATCGCGTATCTTATGACTTCCATTATGGCGGGATGGCAGACCAATTGGCAGAAGGTCAACGCCTAGCAAATTTATTGAAAAACAATTCGCGCTTGCTCATGGGCAATCATGGCGTTCTGATTGGCTCACATGATATTGGTGTGGCATTTGACGATATGTATACCTTTGAACGAGCCAGCCAGATTCTGGTTCATGCCTATTCTACCGGGCAGACTTTAAATATTCTGGCTGATCATGTTGCAGAAAAGACCGCACAGGATTGGGAAAAAATTGAAGATTTCAGCATTGCGCATTTTGAACAAATGAAAGCGATTCTCGTGGAAGAAGATCCGAGCGTACTCGACTAATGTGATATTTCCTGCATAAAAAAGAGCTTCAGTTGAAGCTCTTTTTTTATTGGTGCTTTATGCCATTTCTAAACCGGCTTGCTGGACAAAGAATGATGCCCCTTTTGGTTTTTGAGGAAGCTTTAGTTGATTTGCTGTCATACGAACCTGTCCACTTTCTACACCATATACCAATTGCCCTTGGTGTATGCTTGGCAAAGGATTGTCCGACAAGGCCATGGCATCTTCAGCTGCATATACCGTAATAAACAGATAACGTGGCAGTTCAGTGTTGTTAGCACCAGAAGCATGCAGCAAACGGGTATGCATAAAGCATACTGAACCCGCAGGGCCAATACATGAGACATAGTTTTGGCAATGTGCGGCTTCGACTTCCGCTTCCACTTTTCCGCTAAAACGGCCATCTTGCCAGTGATCAAATAACTCACCTTTATGACTTCCCGGAATGACTTGTAATGGGCCATTATCTGCTGTGACTTCCCCTACCATGAGTAGTGCAGTAATCATGTCGTCATTGGTATGCGGGGTAAAGGGAAAGTCCTGGTGCCATTTCACTGTGGTAGCGGTATGGGGTAGTTTGGCATTCACTTTACTGTGATGAAAACGTGTGCCACTGCCACCTATCAATTGTCCTGCCATTTCCGCCATACTCGAATGAATCGCGGTTTCATAATATACCTCTGAAATTTCAGTCGGCGAACTCACACGGCGTAATGCTGGATGGTCGGCGTCATGGTCGACAGGATCCACATCAAAACGTGAACGGCCATCAATCGTTTCTCCGTACGCTTGCGTATACTGACGGCTCTCGTCTACCCATGTTTCAAGCTGCGCGCGCAGGCCTGCCAGTTCATTAGGGCTCATTACATTTTCAACAACTAAAAAACCGTCACGATGGAATTGTTCAATTTGCGCTTGTCTTAACATTGTATTTACCTTCATGCTTTTACTTTAATTACTTGTTCATCACTGCTGCAATGTCTGCCTCTGTTGGCGCTTGTAAACCATAAGTACTGAGGATTTTTTCAAATTGTCCAGAAGCTTTAAGTTTATTTAGTCCCTCTACCACCATTTTATAAGTCGCTGTATCTCCTTTACGGATTCCGATCCCACCCACTGTTGGGAAGAACTGTTCAGTCGATGTAATCTTGACTTTATCCGGTAAATTTTTCACAGCTGCATTCATTACTGCTGCATCGTCATACTGAATTTCTACTGCACGGGCCAATAATGCCTGAGTGGTTTGCGGTGAAGTTTCAAATTCACGAATAGTGATTTCCTTCTTGCCTTGTGCAACACAGCGATCTTTAGAAATTTCGAATACTTGTGTCGCAAATGCTGTTCCTTTCATCGCACCTACCACCCGGCCACAAAGGTCTTCTGGGCCTTTCGGGGCAAGGGCGGAATCCTGACGTACCAATAGGGAAATATCCGTTTTGTAATACGGAATCATGTCAATTTGCTCAAGACGTTCTTTGGTGATGTACATAGATGAGAATAAAATATCGAATTTCTCACCTTTTAAACCTGGTATCAGATTGGCCCAACGGGTATCTACCCATTCCGGTTTATAAGTACCGTCAACCTCTGCAATCTTTTCCATAATGGCAACGCTGACGCCTGCAGGTACACCGTTATCTAAATATTCATAAGGGGGA
The DNA here is from genome assembly GCF_048148385.1 of Acinetobacter sp. 197. Lineage (NCBI taxonomy): Bacteria > Pseudomonadati > Pseudomonadota > Gammaproteobacteria > Moraxellales > Moraxellaceae > Acinetobacter > Acinetobacter sp. 197. The sequence goes on along the minus strand of NZ_JAYWZK010000021.1, from coordinate 10,721 downwards.
AAAGTGAGATCCGAACCCACACTGACTGATTTTTTAACTGATGCATCTGTTACTGTAGATACAGGTTCTTCATTTTTTGTACAGCCGGCCAATAATAAACTGCTGACTAAAGTACTCATTAAAATAGATTTATGTTTCATTTATTACCCCAGACTCAATTGTCTTTTTTCTCTTATTTAAAATATAAAAGAATATGGTGAATAATCCGATTAGGATTTTTTTATGTAATGCTTTATAAAAATAAATTTCGATAATCTGCACAAACCTAAAATAAAAAGCAGTCATAAACAGACTGCTTTAAACCGATATTTAAAATTTAAGCAGCTCTGGCCATAAATTTATCTAAACGCTCATTACCCGCTTGTTTTAATGCTTCAGGACTATCATTTAAAACAATATGCCCACCTTCCATAAATACGACCCGATCTGAAACTTTGAAAGCAAAATGCATTTCATGAGTTACAATAATCATGGTCAAACCTTCTCTCGCCAGTTCTTCAATCACTTTCAGTACTTCATTCACAAGTTCTGGATCAAGTGCGGATGTCGGTTCATCGAATAAAATAATCGAAGGTTGCATAGCCAAGGCACGTGCGATCGCAACACGCTGTTGTTGTCCACCGGACAACTGGTGCGGGTACTTGTTCGCATGTTGTTTCATACCCACTTTTTCAAGCATGGCCAATGCAGTAATTTTGCTGTCCAGTACTGTTCCCATGTTGTGGTACAGGGGTGCCAGCATGACATTTTCTAAAATCGTTTTGTGCGGGAACAGATTGAAGCTCTGGAATACCATTCCTACATGAATAATCTGTTTTTTATAGGCAGGAGATTCATCGGTTAATTCCTGGTCTTTTAAAAATGCTTGACCCAGTAAATTTACTGTACCTTTATTTAATGCTTCCAGACCATTCAGAGTACGGATAAAGGTCGTTTTTCCTGAACCCGATGGACCGATAATCGAGATCACCTCACCCCATTTCACATTCAGGTTAATCCCTTTTAATACCTTCTGATCCCCATAGGATTTATGGATATCAATCGCTTCCAAAGCATACATACCTGAACGTTCACTACTAATTTCTTTACGTGCCCGAACCGAGGCAACAGGTAACTGATATAAAGGGTCATTTTCATTCAGCAGTCCGGGTTTACGATTGGTAATGTCAATTTTGCGTTCAAACCAGTTAATCGCCCAGCCAAATACTGTAACAATCAATACATAGTAAAATGCAACTGCCAGCATGGTTTCCATAACCAGAAAGTTCTGGGTATAGAGGCGTTGGCCCACCAGCAAAATTTCTGTCAAGGAAATGACCGAGACCAAAGAGGTTAATTTTACAATCGACACATATTCATTGCCTAAAGCGGGCAGTGCCACGCGAAATGCCTGGGGAATCACAATCAGACGCTGAATACCCGAATATTTGATACCCAACGCTTTACCAGCTTCAATTTGTCCCTTATGAATTGAAGTTAAACCACCACGATGAATTTCTGCAATATAGGCGGCTTCACTCAAGGTCATTGCGATTAAACCTGCAAGAAAAGGCGAAGCTAAAACTACGCTTGAACTTGGGAAAATTTGTGGCAGGTTATAAACAAAAACCAGTAGAACCAGCAATGGAAGGCTGCGAAAGAACCAGATATATACATCACTTGACCATGCAAACGGTTTAAAACGGGACTGTTTCCCCAATGCCAGGACAAAGCCCGCTATAATCCCGATGACCCACACCAGCACACTCAGCTCAATAACCGTCCAGGTTGCCTTCCAGAAATTGCTGTTTGACAATAAACTAAATGTATATGACCAATTAAAATCCATTCATAACCCCCTATTTGCATGATTATTTCCTATTACCTTTGTTATATCGGAATTTATATCAATAAGTAATTTTGAAAAATTGATGTATTAGCAATGTTTTTTTTAAGCAATAAAAAAGAGACCATAAAAATAAACAGGTCTCTTTGATTAAAATAAATAAAAAACGGCGAAATAATACAAACATGCAAACTCAATAATATTTATAAACTAAAAAATGTAAGTTACGGCACTTAAAAAACTAACATAGACTCATTAATAATTTTTCAAGAAAAATATCACACTGATTTAACTGCTCTATAGCCACATATTCATTTGGCTTGTGTGCGACCGCAATATCCCCAGGCCCACAGACTACAACCGGACAAGTTAAAGCATCCTGGAACAAGCCTCCTTCCGTACCAAAAGAAATATTTCCAAGAGATGTTTCTTTGGGGAGCAAAGTTTGAATAAACTGCACTGCTTCAATGGTCGATGATGTACTGAGTCCCGGATATTGATTCACTTCTTCAACATCAATGTGCTGCTGAAATTCGGATTGAATCGATTCAAGAATCTGCGCTTGAATACGCTGACTACTGTCCTGTGCTAGATGACGAATCTCATAATCAACCACGCATTGATTCGGCACAATATTGAGTGCGGTTCCTCCCGAAATTTTCCCGACATGAACTGTGGTATACGGAATATCGTAACCCGAGTCTTGTGCACCATAGTCACGCAGATCATGTTGAACATGTTGTAATGATTCGACCAATTTACTCGCCACATAAATCGCATTCATATATCGGGGTGCAAGAGCCGAATGGCCTTCCTCGCCACAGCATTTTGCTCTGAACACTGTTTTACCTTTATGAGCTAAAGCCAGTTGCATCATGGTCGGTTCACCAATAACACACATTAGCGGAGAAACAATCGTGGAAGCGAGTTGATCCAAAATACCGCGTACACCAATACAGCCAATTTCTTCGTCATAGGAAATACATAAATGTACTGGCCGTTGTAAGGGATACTGGCTGGCTTTCAACATGCTTACAATGGCACAAGCCAAAAAGCCTTTCATGTCTGCACTGCCACGACCATAGATATTGCCGTTTTTTTCGATAGCTTCAAATGCCGGACTGTCCCAAAGCTGTCCTTCGACCGGGACGACATCTGAATGTCCAGACAGCAAAATCCCTGGCTGATCAATCGGGCCTGTACTCGCAAATAAATTGGCTTTGTTTTGTTCAGCATTAAAATTCAGGTCTACGCGAATTCCGTTCTGTTCCAGAATCTCTTTGACACATAAGATCAAATCAAGATTGCTTTTATATGATGTGGTATCAAATGCGATCAGTCTCGATAAAAGCGCCACGCTACTTAAATCACTCATAAATTAAACCTCTTCCGTCTCACGTTTCATTTTGACGTGTGGGTCAAAGAAATGGGCATCTCCCATTCCCGGAATATATTGATTGGATAAAAAGGAACGGCAACGGCTAATGAAGGCTTGAGATACCGTATTCAGATTGGCATTTTTTGCCGTTGCCAGCCCGATTTGCATAGGACGGTGTTCACCTGCAATTCGCAAACGGACCAGACGTTTTCCATCGAGAGAAAAATTGTTTTTTGGACGTACATTTAAAATGGTATAGCCCAAATTATTGGCAACCATGGAACGTACAACATCAACATGGCGCGAAGAATGCACGACTTTCGGACTGAGCTTATGATTGCGGAATAACGAAATAAAATAGTCATTGCTGAATGGCAGATCAAGGAGCACCATTGGAAGTTCTGCAAGCTCTTCTAAAGTGACTGCGACATTCTGTGCTAAGGGGTGAGCTTCACTCACCAATACGTGCGGTGGCAATACGGCCAGTGGCTCAAAATTAATGAGGTTATGGTCAATATTCAAATCATAGGTCAGCACCACATCAAGCTCATTCCGAACCAGAGCATTTAGCAAAACCTGTTGATCATCCTCGCATAAATCAAGCGTCACACCCTTATATAAATTGGTAAATCCGTGAATGATTTCGGCATAAATCATGGGGGAAAATGCAGTAAAACATCCAAGTTTTAACGGCCCGCGGATAGAGCCTGAAAAATCTGCGGCCAGAGCATATAAACTATTGGCCTGACTTAAGATGAACTTGCATTCATGCATGACCTTTTCACCAATACTGGTCAGGATCAAACCTTTTGCATGTTGGCGTATAAACAGTTGAACCTGCAATTCAGATTCAATATGTGCTATCGCAGCTGAAATAGAAGGTGAAGATACGTGAATTTTTTCTGAAGCAATGATGATGCTACCGCTTTCTGCGGTAGCAACAAAGTATTGCATTTGGCGTAATGAGATTCTGTTTAGCACGCTTACATCCTTGGTCAGCGCTCATTGAAGTCTTATTCATCCCCAGCAACCCCATAGCTCGGAGAGCCAGATGGGTTTAAAGCACGAACAACATAATCTTCAACTTGCGGCTCATAGACTTTCCACAATTGATAGAGGTCTTCTATTGGCGTTTCAGACCAGTCAACCCGTAAATTAACTACAGGCCATTCCAGCTTATCCACCACCAAAAGACCTGCTGAATGAACTGGACCAGCCTCGCCTCCTGCTGCTAAACCTGCTTGTAAAGCGCTTAACAGGCGTTCTGCCAAACTACCTTCAGCTTGATGAAACACATCGACCATCACTTTGGGAATAGTTTCATTGGCAAGAAGATTTCCCGCACCAACAGCATGCTCACCAATGCACTGTGAATAAACACCCAGTGTATTCTTGCCACTAAATGCAGCAGGTTTTTCGTCAGAATTGATCACTGATAGCTGCCGATACTCGATAAATTCGGTATTTTTCACTAATTCCACGATCGATTCTTCTGGAGCCAGATCATATTTGATCATATCTAGCAAAATGTTTGCCAAGTGTGGATCTGTGATGTTCTGAGATGTAGCAACCCCTACGCCTGCTCTGGCCTGGATGCACCGTGCTGCTACAGCTGGAGAAGAGGAACTGATTGCCCCTCCAAATTGCCCCGTTTTGTGGCAACGAGCAATAATAGAAAATGTCATAGGCAGTTATCCTTTTCTGTATTAATCAGGAATGACTGCGGTTGCATCAATTTCGACCAGCCATTCTGGACGTGCCAGGGCAGAAACGACAATACCGGTCGATACTGGGAAAACACCTTTTAACCATTTGCCAACCACACGGTAAACCTCTTCGCGGTAACGTGGATCAATGATATAGATTGTGATTTTACAAATGTCTTCCAGCTCGCCGCCCGCCTCTTCCAGTAACATTTTGATGTTATACATCGCCTGCTCAGCTTGACCTGCAGCATCTCCAATACATACACTTTCAGAAGTATCTAGGTTCTGGCCAATTTGGCCACGAAGAAAAACTGTGCTGCCACGTGCCACTACTGCCTGGCATAAATCGTTATCTAAACTTTGTTCCGGATAAGTGGCTTTTGTGTTGAATGTTCTAATACGTGTATGTTTCATTTAAGATGTTCCTCGCTTTGGTACATCTTCAGTATGAGTTAATCCGTCTGGAAGGCAATTTCCCTTTTCCGTGGTGCTAATTCAAAAATTCCTTACCAGTTAATATTCTGTTTTTATAGAGTATTTTTAAATATTTTTTAACTCTTCGACTTTTATCTGCTTTCAGAAAAAACTAAGCTAGGGGTATGCAACACTTCCCTGCTCGAGCTGATTTCCTTTAAAATCAGGGTGAAATTTAATACGACAATTATCGTTTAGGGAGCGGTGTGTTTTGTGCCATGACTCCAGACAGAAAATGTGGCTGATAACGTTCTTCCAGATAATCAATATCTTCTTGCTTGAGCTGTAAATTTACGGCATTTACTGCATCATCAATCTGATATTTTTTAGTTATGCCTACGACTGGAGCTGTAACTTTTGTGAGCAGCCATGCCAGTGAAATTTCAGTCATTGAAACCTGATAACGTCTGGCAAGTTCAGCCACCCTATCGATGATGATCTGATCCTGAGCAGCCGTTTTATCGTATTTCAGTTTTGCATAATCATCTTCAACGGCGCGTCGGGTCTGATGGTCTTTCTGCCGGGCGAGACGACCGCTGGCCAAAGCACTGTAAGGCGTCATTGCAATCCCGTCCTCAGCGCACAGACCCGAAAGTTCACGCTCATCCTCACGCATGATCAGGTTGTAGTGGCTCTGCACGGAAACAAACTGGCTAAGCCCTTCACACTCCGCCAGTGCATTCGCTTTGGCCAATTGCCATGCATAGCAGTTGGAGATGCCAATCGCACGGATCTTCCCACTCTTGATGGCCTGATGCAGGGCCTCAAGCACGTCAATGATGGGAGTATTGTAATCCCAGATGTGGTAAATATAGAGATCAATATAGTCCATACTCAGATTTTGCAGGCTCTGATCAAGAGATTGTGCTATCGCCTGCTTCCCGTCAATACCGCGGGCAATTTGTTCGGGTGTACGCGGTAAGAATTTGGTGGCCAAAACGACTTTATCGCGCTGTGTCATATCGCGCAGCGCTTGACCCACATAACGCTCACTTGATCCATTTTGATAGGCAATGGCAGTATCGAAAAAATTAATTCCCTGTTCCAGACCATAGCGGATAATGTCACGACTTTCCTGCTCTCCCAGTGTCCAGCTATGTTGACCTGTGGACGGATCGCCAAAACCCATGCATCCCATGCAAATACGAGATACCGTTAAATCACTTTTTCCCAGTTGTGTATATTGCATTTGACTATTCACTCCTCAATCATTTTTAGGTGAAATCTCAACCGTAGCTGAGATGGCACGTCCACTAATCATGCTAGGCAGGTAGCTGCTTTGAGCATATTTGTGGCGGTATGCATCGTCAATTTTTTGCTGTAACAAGGGATCAGACACAGGTGAAAAATTGACTTCATAAACCTTGCCTGCTGCATAGATTCTGCCAGCCCTTTGCTTAAGGGCAGCTTTGAACCAACGGGATGTTACTCCACTGTATGCCCGTACAAAAAGACGGTTTTCAACGACCACCTCCCATATCCAGGTCGGTGTACCGGTTGTTTGCATATCATGATGATATGGGGCAATTTTCAAATCATCTGCCTTGTTAATTTGATCAAGTAGATCTGGATCCCAGCTCATCTGTGCCTCCTGATATTCACACACTTCATAAGTAACCAAATCGTGAAAATAAGAACTGACACCCGGAATTAGCATTAGCTTCACGATTTACATTATTGATCTGACCAGCTTGCAGAGTCTGGTGAGAGTTTTAGATTTAACCGACTTTGATTATCCTCAACCTACTGATCAAAAAAATTCTTCTAGCCATTCAAGTCTCAGGTATAATTTGACCCTATTCTTTATTAGCGTATGAATACGCTTAATGACGCTTAAGCCCATTCAGCAGCGCATGCATATCGTGCTCTATAGCCTGTTTCATCATGACTTTATTTGGAGTAACCGTTCAGCATTGCGGAAGGCTATTGCTTCTTTGTCCTCTTCCGAAATGGATAAACTTTGAATAAATTCTTGTATACCATCTAGAGTCTGATAAGGATAATCCACAGAAAAAAGAATCCGTTGTGGCCCCATCAGTCCATAAATAAACTGAAAATGGGGAAACGTGAGCATACCTGATGGTGTCACATATACCTGTTCCTGAAAGGTTTGGGTCAGGGTACGCTTTAATCCTGTCGCGGCTTGGGGAAGGCTGTCATCTAGGCGCTGTAACCAGAACGGTAACATCTCTCCCCAGTGACCGCTAATGACCTGAAGATTTGGATATTTATCAAAAGCACCTGAAAGGATTAAGCGCAGCAGCTGAATACCTGCCTCTTGATGCCAACCCCAGCCAAACATGGAAAGTCTGGCAGTCACCTCACTATTGAAACCGCTGTAATACGCCTGCTGTACGCTGCGCACAGGAAGCCCGGGGTAAGCACGCCCAGCGCGTTAAAGCATTTCAGTAGCCGGTTGAAATCGGGATGGTCAATAAAATGGGATGAAAGCCGCCCATTGAGCAGAGCACCCTTGAAACCTAATTCTTTGACCGTTCGCTCCAGCTCTTTTTCGGCCTCATCCGGCTGAGCCCAAGGGAGCGTTGCGAATGCCGCAAACCGGTCGGGATGAGCATTCACTGCTCGAGCAAGGCGGTCATTCGCGGCGTGGCTTAAATTTACCGCTTCAGCAGCAGGTGCCAAATGAGGAAATCCGCCAACAGAAAGAACCGGCATTGTAATCCCAGCTTGATCCATATCCGCCAGACGTCCGCTACCCAGGTCTGCACCTTTTAAATTTATTAGAGCATTTTTCTCAATTTGAGGACGGCTTCGATCCGGATAATTACCATCTGTAACCGTCTTTGCCCAGTCAAGCAGAAATGGAGCCTGTGCAGTGCTACAGCCATGGACGCTTTAGCAAATGCCTTATCGAGATAGTGTTCTTCCAGACAAATTATTTTCATTTTTTACTCGCAAATGACCCAGATGACGCTAACGTGTTTCTGCTAATGTCTTTCATACAAAGGGCCACCACAACCATCAACTGAATAGGGTTAAAAGCCTACTCAAAGGGACCTCTTTGCTGGCATCAGACCTGTTAAATCATCGGTTTTTCCCAGGCACCTCGGGTATCCACGCCTGTTGCTTTAGCCAACTCCTCCAGGGTGACCATTTCGTCAGCGCTAAGCTGAATCTCTGCTGCTCTGGCAGCATCTGTAACATGATCAACTTTGGTTACGCCGATGATGGGGAGCGTTCCCTTTGCAATTGCCCAGGCAATGGCAATCTGGGCCACGCTGGCATTCTTCTGGTCTCCCATTTCCTTGATTGCAGCAGTTAGTTTTTCTAGCTGCGGTAAAACATTGTTATAGGTTTCAGCACGGTCACTACCCGCAGGCATAGGATGTTGCGAGTCATAACGACCACTGAGAGCACCTTGCTCGAGCACCATATAGGCAAAAAAGGTCATATTATTTTGATGGCAATAATCGAGAATCCCGGCTTCTTCAGAGGAACGATAGAGCATACTGTAGTGATTCTGAACTGCACTGACCGAGAAACCGGCTGGTTTTAAAATCTCGTTTACACGACTTATTTGTTTCAAGCTGTGATTTGAAACACCGACCTGCTTTACCTTTCCACTCTGTAAAAGAGGAATCAGACCTGGCGTCCATCGCTCTACATCAGCAGGATTATGTATCCAATAAATATCAATATCTTGCACACCCAGACGCTCAAGGCTGGCATTGAGCATGGCTGTTACGGGTTCAGCTGACTGCTCATCTGCAATTTGCGGCGTAAACTTGGTTGATATAATGATATCTTCGCGCGGATATTGAGGAATCAGCTTACCCAGCGCCGTTTCGGAACTCCCCATCCCGTAAACAGGAGCTGTGTCCCATAAATTCAGCCCTTGCTGCATAGCCTTGCTGAAGATCTCGGCCATCTGGCTATCAGAAAGGTGATTGCCAAATACGGTATCTCCTCCTGCAAATCCTGTTCCCCAGGACCAGGTGCCCAATGCTACTTTCGGTAATTTTTTCATGCTCTACTCCTAAAACAGCCGGTGAAGTCATTCAGTATCCAGCCAAATGAGAGTCAATAAAGAAAAGAACCTGCTGAAGAATTGGATGTTTTTTACAAGATAAATGCCGTTGCAATATACTTAGTAAAGTACTCTCTCATAAAAAAGAAACTTACGATCCTGAACTTGCTCTCTCTTCTTTTTATAGATACATTTCACCTCTTTCCGACAAAAAATTATGCCCGGCCACATCCAGAGATTATGCGGATTTCAAGGCTATATGACTTCCCGAATCAGGCTAACTGCATATTTTTTCGGGTAATGTCTGAGTCCAAATAATCCAGATGCAAAATTGCCCTTTATCTTTTGAGGCTATAAGTCAAAAAAACCCGTCATGAACAGCAGACATAATCACATTAAACGCTTATAGGGCATGGATCTTAAGGCTAGAGTTGTTAATAATCTTGAGTTTTTGTAAAGCAAAAATAAGGGGAAATTAGATCAAATATATTTAACTATTTTTAATAAAGAATTAGACACGAAAGCTATATTGCAGAAGCTATAAGAAAGATTTTCGATTATTATTAATTATACGAGATCATGCTAATTTATACTGTGAATGTTTCCTTATCTGAGCAACCAAAAAGATGATTAAAAAAATGTTATGAAATATTCAAGTCTCAGTTATTTGGTAAGTTTTGCAGTTAAAAGGGATTCATAATAATTGTTATTATTCTGACTATATTCCAATTAGTACCACCCAGCATTTTATTAATAGAACTACAATTTAAAAAAGATAATATCATTTATCCAAAATTAAGAGACATTTCAAAAATGCATGCTGATTATATTTTAATTTTCGAGTTTTAAACCTTAGCTATAGAATAATGATTAAATATTGAGTTAAGCTCTAATTGCTAGAGATAAACCCAATATTTTAAATCTATCCCTGATATTTAGTTATACGTCGAAGTTGCTCTAATTCTTCGATTAAATCCAGCATCATGGCCACAGCAGTAAAACTTGCATCAAAATCACGCTGTAAACGATACGCTTTTTGTGCACGTGACACATCATCTACTAAAAAATATAAATCTGATGCATTTAAGCGATGTGGCAAAATATCGTATTCAATCAGTTGTAGAACCCATTCAGGACTTTGACCACAGACTTGAGCAAAACTATTTAAATCATAATGTTGTTGTTCATCTAAAACTTCTACCTGCTGGATATCTTCTAAGACCACCTCATAATATTTAACTGTTGTCATAATTTTACTCCTTATGATGATCTCGGCTTAAAGTTTGAAAATGCTGCTGCAAATGCTTCATAAGCCTGTTTTTGTTGCTCAGTTTGCGCATCTGGTTGCAC
>NZ_JAYWZK010000020.1:0-20153 GCF_048148385.1 Acinetobacter sp. 197 | reverse complement strand
GAAGTTTTAATCTTCATCACCGCCGATGGATGTGCATTCTACAGCATTTCACATCCCTTGCAACCCCATTTTTTAAATAATTCAATAAAAACCTAACGACTGTTTATTATTTCCGCAAAAACCACGCTTTTTTCATTTTTTTAGCATTATGGGGACAGAATTGGACAAATTACCTAGCAGTTTTTCAGTTTTATTCTGTTCTTGAAAACGTAAAGACCGGCAATCTATATATTCACAGTAGCCCCCTTCCCCATGCTCAGTTTCTCCATTAATGCTGACTTGGTAATTAAAGCTTCCTACATAACCAGCAGCGAGACCAAACTTAAAGTCTCCCCGACTTTGTCCTTGTAGCCAAATTTTCATGCCCTTGTCATCTTCGTAACACCATTCAAATTCACGTGGCAGATACATTTTCTGCCCATTTGGTGTCATGACACTTGGATAAACCCGATGCACCTTAAAGTAGACTTTCTGGTCGAACATTTGGTTGGTCATTTTTTTCAGGTCACGCAGATATATCCTGGATTGAACAATACTGTTCAGACTATCCCGAATTTGGACCAGCAATAATTGCCGCCCCTCTTTGAGATTAATAATTTGATAAGTTAAAAAAGCTAAAGGTAGATAGGGAAAATTGAAACTACGCGCAAACTCAAAGCTCCCCAAACTTTCGATGAGATATTTCTGATCTTTATAATGTAAAGTGCCCTGACAATAACAAAGCAAAGACCAATGATCAGCCAAAGCAAAGCGCATTTGGGTAAAGTGCGAAATCAGATTGGTCGTATGAATACTGAGATCAAAGCTCAATTCCGAGTCAAAACGCTGTAAGCGAAAATGCGGAAAATCACCAGTCAGTTTTTCACGGTCTAAAAACTGAAAAAGACTATATTGAAATTTGCAATCCTTTTTGACTGAATAACGGTTCAAGTGCCCCGCCATATGCGGACTGGTACTACAGATTACCGTCACTGTGTCTAGTGCATTGGTTTGAATAGCACTCGGATTCGCCAGCATTGGTGCATTAGGTTGTCCGATAATACTCAGAAAATTCAGATAATGGAGCGGTGCCGGCAGATCCGGAAGTATCAGACCCTGATGAATAATTTTATATTTCTGGTTTGGCCCATGATAGGCAAGATTGTGCTGTGAAACAGCAGGAGTCTGATTTAGCTGTTTCGAACGATCTAAAAAATCTTGAAGAAACCGCATCTCAAACTCCTTATTTTATATTTTTATAAGGCGCTCTGTCTTTTTGCCATAAAGGTGGTGATAAACCCAGACAGGGCATAGATGATGGAAATCACTAAAATCCCCACAGGAATATTATAAGTGATCGCTGCAAAGATAAACACCGCAATCGGTAACACAAAAAATGGTACCCGTTTACGCTCTACAGTTTTAAATGAATAGTATTTGATATTGGAAATCATCAACAGCCCCACCGCAATAATGACCACGGCATTGATAACCTGAAGAGAGGGTTCACGAATATCAAAAATTTCTGGAAAATCCAGACCAACCCAGACCAGTGACACAATCATGAGGGCAGCCAGAGGACTTGCGACACCAATAAAATAACGTTTATCAACCACACCAATCTGCACATTAAAACGTGCCAGACGGAACGCAGCACAGGCAGTATAAACAAAACAGGCTGCCAGACCGATCCGGCCCAAATCGCTTAAGCCCCAGCTGTACATCAAGATGGCAGGCGCTACACCAAAAGCCAACATATCTGAAAGCGAGTCAAACTGCTCACCGAATGGACTTTGTGCACCAATAGCACGTGCTACGCGTCCATCTAGACCATCCAGTAATGCTGCAATAAAGATTGCATAAATAGCTTGCTGAAAATTACCATTCATACTGGCAATAATCGAGTAAAAACCTGCCAACAACGCGGCGGTTGTAATCAGGTTCGGCCATAGATAGATGCCTCGACGCTTAATTTTTTGCCCTTCCTGAGTATGTTCCTCTTCTTCCACCTCAAAGGTAATGCCATCAAAAGGCGCTTCAGTTGAAGAATCACGTTCCGGTTTGCTTATATTTGTCATTCTTGTCGATCCTAGCTATGACCTGATCTTTAAAAAATTATTCGCCTACTAACCAGCGAACTGCAGCATGACCGCCATTTTCACTCATGCGCAGATGCGGGAATAACCATTGTAGTGCTTCATCAGCATCTTCAGAAAATTTCCAAGGTGGGTTAATCACCAGTAAACCACAACCATTCAAGCCTACAGGCGTATCATCCGGCCATACACAGACTTCACAAATCAATTGACGACGGATACCGGTCTTGAACATTTTTTTCTCGAAACGTTCAATCATGGCACGGTCTTTAATTGGATACCAAACCGCGAATACACCTGTCGGCCATTTCTTATAAGCAGCAACCAGCAATTCCACCAACTGTGGAAAATCTTTACGCTCCAGCTCATACGGCGGATCGATCATCACCAAGCCACGTTTTTCTTTCGGTGGAATGACCGCTAACAGGCCTTCGTATGCATCACGTTCATGTAAACCTGCGCGCTTGTCAAAAATATTATGACGAAGCTGCTGAAACACATCACGCTGCATTTCGAAAATCGTTGCCTTATCTATCTCACGCATGCCTTCCAAGGCAAACCACGGCGAACCAGGATAAGCACCCTTACCAAAGTTTTCACGCATGTTTTCAACAATCTTCAAGTATTGTTGTACACCTTCAGGCGCATTACGCTTGATCGAATCATCGAGTTTAACCAGACGATGAATACCGTTCAAAAACTCACCTGATTTTTGCGCTTCGGCAGTCGATAAATCATATTTACCTGCACCACCATGTGTATCTACATAGCGATAAGGTTTGTCTTTTGCATTCAGTCGAGTCAACAACTGAAGCAATAAAACGTGCTTCATGACATCGGCAAAGTTGCCTGCGTGGTAAGAGTGACGGTAATTCATGTTTCATTAATTCCTAATATCAACATCTATTTTAACATGAAAAATAGTTTCGTTCAGGCACGATTCTTACCCTAAAATAACGAACCTTTTTTACCCTATTGTCGAGAATTGAAAAGATGGAAGCTGTTATCATCCCAGGGGATTGGAATGTTGATCAAATCTTAGACGATTTAGATCAACATGGCTTTAGTATTGTTGACGATGCTTACTCTAGCGCATATCAACATGCAGTGAGTCAAGAATGCTTAAGCCACTTAAACGAATTTCGTAATGCAGCCATTCAAAATGGCGTCGTTAACAATATCCGTAGTGATCATATTCTTTGGTTACAACCTGAATTTCAAATTTCCCACCTGCACATCCAGACTCTTCAACAATTTTCTCAAGTTTTAAACCGCGCGTTTTATTTAGGCATCAAAGATGTCGAAGCACATTTCGCTTGCTATAACGCGGGTGAGTTCTATGCCCTGCATCGTGACAATCCGCAAGGAAAAAATGGCCGGATGATTTCCAGTGTGTATTATCTGCATGAACATTGGCAGGCCGACTGGGGAGGTGAACTGCGCCTGCAGGATAAAAACAGCCAGTGGCATGTTATCCAGCCCCAGCCGAACCGGATGGCGTTGTTCCAGAGCGACCTATTACATGAAGTCTTGATCTCTAAACAGCAACGTCTGTCAATTACCGCCTGGCTCAGAAGTGATATGGCATTGCTCTAATACGGCCTGACGCTTTAAATTTTAATTTTGAGCCTCATATAGCCATTATTGAGAAATGAGGATTGCGTTGATGGGATTAACGACCAAACAGATTATTCAACGTCTGGGTGAAACTGACCAATTGTATTTAAAAGGCAATACGCCAGAATTAACGCTTGAACGTGCTGATCTTCGTTTACAACTGGTGACTTTGAGTGAATTGCGTCAGGAACAGCGACATTTCCTGCAAGAAGCCGTAGTGTTGCTGGAACAGGGCCGGATCGAATTTGAAGAAATGCCGCTGAGCATGTATATCAATCTATCTTTACATCTGGCCAAGGCTTATATGATGTTCTTTGAATTGACCAAAGAGCCGCATTTTGCCCTGATTACCCAGCAAATTCTAAAACCGATGGCCCGTTATGAACATGGCGATATTTATTTCTTTCTGGCCTATGCCAGCGCCAGTAAAAATGAGCCGGCCCTGACCCGCCACTGGTTAGGTAAGTACACCACCACTGCCGAGTTTGAACTGGAATTATTACAGCAGCATCCTGCTTTTAACGATTATCGTCAGCATGAATGGTTTAGCAAAATATTAAAAAGCAAAATGCATTAAGTAGTATTGCAAAAAACGCCTCTCATGAGGCGTTTTTTTATGGAAACAATATGATCTGATTGTAAAAAACAAGAAATCAAGAGAATAGTCATCATGCAGGCTGACGTCTATAAGCGTCCATGTGTAATTGCTGATTCAGCTCATCTACCCAGATTGCCCAGTCATCATCTTGTATCAGATGGCTAATCAATAAGGAGCGTTGGGCTTTGTTCCAAAACGGCGCATCGTGTAAAGAGAGACTCGCCGGCAGTTGATGAGTGCGTATATACAATTCAATAGCAGCAGGACTATTGGCAAGACCAAGCTGAGAAAACAGAAGTTCTAAGGATGGTGGGTTCTTTGTGAGCATCGCGCCCTCCTTATATCAGATAAATTGTAATTATTTATAGATCTAACTTATAAGATAGGGCAAAAAAAACCTAGTCATTTGACTAGGTTTGTTGTGTCTTTTTGTATAACAATGCTCAAGCACTCTGCTTGTCACTTTCCACGTGTAATAACTGATTTAGTTTATCAATAACAACAATCCACTCATCATCTTGATGCCAATGTTCACGCAGGAAGGCACTTTGCCCTTCACTCCAAAACTCTGCATCTGGTAATGCGACCTCAGAAGGCAATTGGTGAGTTTGGGTAAATTCGGTAATTGAGGCATCATCAGAAGGCAGGCCCAACTGTTCAAATAGCAATTCCAAAGTTAATTGTTGTTCCATAAGCATGAGTTGACTCCATTGTGGTGTTAAATTATGATCGCGTTCAAATTAGAATCAGGTTGATTTATGAGCAGGAATATCACAGGATCCTGAACCTTCTGCTTCGACGTGTAATTGTTCATTCAACACATCCACAAAAATGGCCCAGTCATCATCTTTCTTCCAGTGACCGATCAAGAAGTCATGCTGTGATTTACTCCAGAAAGGAGCTTTATGCAGTGGTACATCCATGCCAATTTGATGCGTACGAATGAATTCATCCATAGCCTCCGGGCTTGAATCCAGTCCTAGCTGCTCAAAAAAAAGTTCGAAGGTGGGGCGTTGCTCTAACATCGGACTAACCTCCGTTTTCTCTTTAATTTTGAATCTTGTTTCTACATTAGATTACCTATGGCGAAAACTCAGTTGTCTCTCTTTCACAGCTTGTTATTTTTTGTTCATTAACGTAAGAGCAAAAAAAAGCACCCCGGATGGAGTGCTTTTTTCTAACTTAGTTAAAAACTAAATTATTTAACCATGTCAGCAATTGCTGCACGTTCTTCTTCAAGCTCATTTAGCGTGAAGTTGATACGCTCACGGCTGAACTCGTCGATTTCAAGACCCTGAACGATCTTGTACTCGCCATTTTCACAAGTTACAGGGAAACCGAACATTACGCCTTCAGGGATACCATAAGAACCGTCAGAAGGAATACCCATAGTTACCCATTCGCCGTTTGTGCCAAGAGCCCAATCGCGCATATGATCGATTGCAGCGTTTGCAGCAGAAGCAGCAGAAGACAGACCACGTGCTTCGATGATCGCAGCACCACGTTTACCAACGGTTGGAAGGAATACATCTTTGTTCCATTCCGCATCGTTGATTTTGTCTTTCAAGCTTTCGCCGTTTACGTTAGCAAAACGGTAGTCAGCATACATAGTTGGAGAATGGTTACCCCAAACAGTCATGTTTTGGATGTCAGAAACTGCAACACCAGCTTTCTGAGCAAGTTGAGTCAACGCACGGTTGTGGTCAAGACGTAACATTGCTGTAAAGTTTTTCGCTGGAAGATCTGGAGCAGATTTCATTGCGATGTAAGCATTCGTGTTTGCAGGGTTACCTACAACAAGAACCTTAACGTCACGGCTAGCAACTTCATTCAGTGCCTGGCCTTGACCGATGAAGATTTCACCGTTTACTTTAAGAAGATCAGCACGTTCCATGCCTGGACCACGTGGACGTGAACCCACTAGAAGCGCGTAATCAGCATCTTTGAATGCAACTTTAGGATCATCAGTACCGATCATGCCTGCCAATAGCGGGAAAGCACAGTCGTCAAGTTCCATCATTACGCCTTTAAGCGCTTGTTGAGCTTTCTCAACAGGAATTTCTAATAATTGAAGAATAACTGGTTGGTCTTTACCAAGCATTTCACCGCTAGCGATACGGAATAATAGGCTGTAACCAATTTGACCAGCAGCGCCAGTAACGGCAACGCGAACAGGTTGCTTCATGTAATTATCTCCAATTGAGAGGATCGTCATAATAGATTAAATAGCTGTTCTATCTAATCTTAATAATCATAAACGGCAAAGATT
Organism: Acinetobacter sp. 197; assembly: GCF_048148385.1. NCBI lineage: Bacteria > Pseudomonadati > Pseudomonadota > Gammaproteobacteria > Moraxellales > Moraxellaceae > Acinetobacter > Acinetobacter sp. 197. The sequence continues at coordinate 13,594 of NZ_JAYWZK010000020.1, read as the reverse complement.
GTACTCCAATCCTTTAGCAGATGCATATAAAAGAGGGAGGATTTCATCTAAAGTCTGATAGGAAATATAAATCAAATCGGCAAAAAAGCTCAGTATGTTCCTTTTATTGTGACAATTTTTGGACATGTATTAATAATGTTCGCTGGACAGGACTTGTAATTGCTGTTGGAACGGTAACAGACCTTGAGCGAAGTGAGTACGCTGGCTGACTGTACCTGCTGGCAGTTAAATCTCAAAGCATTGCTTGGTAATTGCGGGTTAATTTTCAGGAATTTAGCACGCAACGTATCCACAGAAATCGTAATATTTTCCTGTTCAGTCAGTTCCTCTGGCACTTTTAGCCGGTCTGCATAATTAATGATTGTCCGGAAATACTGACTGGCATTCATCGGCACACAGCCACCGACATTGCGCCATAAAATGGCACGGGTATTGTCATCCGGCATAATTCTGGCCACCACCTTAGCTTGAAGTGGTGAAAGTTTCGCAGAACTGTGGGTTGTGCAGTTTTGCGAGGTCGTCTGAGGATACAAGCCGGAGATACTCAGCGAATAACCTTCCAGACATTTTCGTTTCTTGGCATATTCCGGATACAGACTACAGAAAGCCGGAACCATTTGTACATCCATGACATATTCTGTCGGTGCAGCAAATGCTGCCGAGCTGCCAGCCAAAACCACAAGCGCAGCCGATCCCGTCCAGACTTGACGATCCTTCATTATTTTCATGAATAAATCACTATCCCCCAATAATTTTAATCTTATTGTGTGTTGCGCAATGGAATCAGCTGCATGCGCTTGCTCACCGACTGCGCTCCTTGTCCTGACAAAATACCGTAATGCGTGGCATTGGTCATAACATGTTTCACATAATCTCGGGTTTCGAGTAAAGGAATACTTTCCGTATATTGATCTGCGGGCATTCCCTGAAACTCAGGCTGCCAGCGGCGAGCACGGTTTGGACCGGCATTATAGCCTGCGGTTGCCAGAACCGGATTATCACTGAGCTGACGCTGGATCGTAGATAAATAGAAAGTACCGTAACGAACATTGGTATTCATATCGGTGAGTGCTGCCGGATTATAGGCTTCACCCATTTGACGCGCTACGAGCTTGGCTGTATCTGGCATAATCTGCATCAGACCACCCGCGCCCACATGCGAACGTGCCGTCGTATTAAAACGGCTTTCCTGACGCATCAAGCCATAGGCCCAAGCCGGATCTATACCGGCATTGCGGCTATGACTGACCACGTAGTTCTGATGCGGCATTGGATAACGATAATTGTAGTTATGTTTGCTCAGGGTGCGGTCGGCAGCATAAATGGCCCGATCATACCAGCCCATATCCATGGCACGTTTTGCGGCGGCCAGCAATAGATCATCGTCTTTTTTCAGATAAGCCTGGCGCACTGCCCAGTTCCATTCACGGTTAATGTAGTTATCCGGTGCACTGATATTACGTAAGGTGAAAGCACGGCGGAAATGAATATCCTGATTCAAGCGCTGCATAGCCTGATTGGAAGGCTGTACCGGATTTGGTGTACTTGCAGTCACCTGCCCCAGCCTGTCGCGTGCCAGAAGGTTATGATAGTCATCCCCCGTTGCCAATTTGCGATAAATACTTTCTGCTGCCTGTTTTGATGCACGATCCGAGCGCTGTTCGCTGGCTCGTGCCAACCAGTATTGCCAGCGGTCCTCCTGCTTCTGGTTGACGCTCATACTGTCTATGGCACGAATCAGGCTTTCCCAGGCACCAAAACGAATTGCCTGACGTGCATAAATTTCGGCCTCCTCCGGACTAAATGGCAGACCATAGCTGGCATCAAAGGCATTCAACACTTCACGATTGAAGTTGTTTTTCATGACTGTGGTGCCACCGATGTAACCTACAGTTCGGTATAAGGCACGTTGTACCTGTATGGGGGTACCTTCCGCAGTCCGCTTTACAATCGACAAGGCCGAGTCCAAATCACTGTCTGCCAGACGTCCCAGCGCATAAATCAGATAGGCATGCTCTGCTGCAGTACTTTTAGGCGCAGACCATAAATAATTGGTGGGATTGGCCTGAATCGAATTCAGTTGAGCCAGTGACAGATTCAAACCAATGCCTTGTGCAGTTGCAATCGCCTGCCCTGACTGTCCGGCACGCAGTTGAACCCATAGTCGCTGCTGGCGGTCCTCTGTGGTCATCAGTGGACTGGAAAGCATCATCCGGCCCAAACCGGTACAAGACTCTGGCTGACTGTTGGTGGTTAGCCAGACATCTTTAAACTCGGCATAAACCAGCTGATCGCCACTTTTGGCACGTACTTGTGCCACTGCACAGGCTTCGGCAGGGTCCGCATTGGTCACATAAGGCAATACCGGCTGAGCATTGCCAAAGTCTGCCATTTTTACTTTTTCTTCGACATAATCCGCTGCCAGCTTTTCGGCCATGGCAGATTGAGGATAACGTTGTACAAAACTGATGATCTGGCTAACAGGCTGCATGGCAAGATTCTGGTTTAAAATCCAGTATTCCGGATAATAGCCCAAGACGTCATTCTGCATGGATAGACGGTATTGCTGTAACAGTTCAGTATTGCCTGCATTGGCTGCACGCAAAGCATCATTAAATTGTTCTTCTGCTGCCTGTGTACTTGCTGAACAGATACACGCCACACTTAAAGTAATTAATTTATAGTATTTATTCATAGTTTTAGTGTGTTTCAACATCCCTTTGCCTTCTATCTATCATCGATGATTTTGTGCCTAGCCTGTGTTGCATATCATAAGAGGTAGTTGGAATATTATAACCAACTCTATTGTTCAGTTATGTAACCTTATGATTCAGCAATATTAATGTACAGACAATTTTTGTCCATAAATCAATATTTTTCCCCAGTTAATTTAGTCTATAAGTTTAAGCGACTTTCCTGCTAAAATATGCGCCTTTCCAAGATTTTAGTCCGTGAATTGAATTTTTATTCACCTGTTTGATGCTTCACTCAGGCTGTTCGTTCACTCTTTCAACGTATTACCTTGTAGGAGCCTACATGACGGTTCAAACCTTCATTCCGAATGGTGCCCCAGCTGCCTCAGAAAACACTGTTACCCAGCCAGCGCACACCCCAGCCAACGATGCTTCAGTCAAGAAACTGTACATTGAAACGCAAGGGTGTCAGATGAATGAGTACGACAGTCACCGTATGGCAGACCTGTTAGGCGATTCTCATGGCTATGTGCTGACCACTGATCCTAAAGAAGCAGATATTCTGCTGATGAATACCTGCTCGATCCGTGAAAAGGCACAGGAAAAAGTCTTCTCCGAGCTGGGCCGCTGGCGCAAACTAAAGGATAAAAATCCTGACCTGATTATTGGTGTCGGTGGTTGTGTGGCATCTCAGGAAGGCGACAATATCCAGAAACGTGCCAATTATGTCGATATGATTTTTGGTCCACAAACGCTGCACCGTTTACCACAAATGCTGGACCAGCATTTTGAGCAGATTGAAAAGCCTAAAAAAGAAAAAATCAAACTGGTGGATATTTCCTTCCCCGATATCGAGAAATTCGACTTTCTGCCAGAACCGCGTGTTGAAGGCTATAAAGCTTTTGTCTCGATCATGGAAGGCTGTTCCAAATACTGTTCTTTCTGCGTGGTGCCGTATACGCGTGGTGAAGAAGTTTCTCGTCCACTGGATGATGTCCTGGCTGAAATTGCAGGTCTGGCAGAAAAAGGCGTGCGTGAAATTTCGCTTTTGGGTCAGAACGTAAATGGCTACCGGGGTGAAACCTTCGAAGGCAATATCTGTACTTTTGCCGATTTGCTGCGTTTGGTTGCAGACATTCCGGGTATTGGCCGGATCCGTTATACCACCTCACATCCCCTCGAATTTAATGACGACCTGATCCAGTGCTATCGTGACCTGCCACAAATGGTTTCACATCTGCATCTGCCGGTACAAAGCGGTTCCAATGATGTCCTTCTGGCGATGAAGCGCAACCATACGATTGATGTCTATATCGAGAAGATTAAAAAGTTACGTGCAGTTCGCCCAGATATGCATTTATCTTCAGACTTTATCATTGGTTTTCCGGGTGAAACTGATGAAAACTTTGAAGAGACTTATCAGTTTATTCAGGATCTGGATTTCGACCATTCTTATAGTTTTATCTATTCAAAACGTCCAGGCACACCGGCAGCAGAACTGGAAGATACAATATCTGAAAATATCAAAAAAGAACGTCTGGCCAAGGTTCAGCAATGGATTAAGCGTTCAAGCATTGACAAGACGGATGCCATGCTCGGGACCATTCAGCGGGTCCTCATCGAAAAAGTTTCTGATAAAGATCCGAATATTCTGGTCGGTACGGCAGACAATACCCGTTATGTTAACTTTATTGGTGATGCTACGTGGGTCGGCCGCTTTGCCGAGATCGAAATTACCGAAATTAAAACTTTGAATTTAGTTTATGGTGAGCTCTTGAATCTTGAGCCTGACGTGGCGTAATGTAGAGCATATAACGCACACTTCATAAGGAACACTCTTGACTGCAGCGATCCGACGTACAGTAGCTTTTCCGGGTATTTCAATGGACCGTATACAAGCCATGTTAGGCGCCTATAACGGTCACTTGAAGCAAATTGAACAACGTTTAGACGTTAAAATCTCTCATCGTGGAGAGAGTTTTATTGTTGATGGTGAAATCGATGCCGTTGAGAGAGCCGAAATGCTCTTGCAGCGTCTTCATGAGGAATCTGAACATATTCAGCCAATTAGTGCAGATACTTTACATTTGATGATTCAGGGCAGTCAGACTGATCGCGAGCTTCAGCAAGATCTGGATGACCAGGAACATACGGGACTGGACAATGTCTGGCTGCAAACCCGTAAAGGCCGGATCAATCCGCGTGGTGCCAACCAGAAACGTTATGTACAACGCATTCTGCAAAGTGATATTTCTTTTGGTATTGGTCCTGCCGGTACAGGTAAAACCTATCTCGCCGTTGCGGCTGCCGTGGACATGCTGGAGCGCAATGAAATCCAGCGTATCTTGCTGGTTCGTCCTGCAGTTGAAGCTGGTGAAAAACTTGGTTTCTTGCCGGGAGATTTAACCCAGAAAATCGATCCTTATTTACGTCCATTGTATGACGCGCTGTATGAAATGCTCGGCTTTGAAAAAGTGGCCAAGCTGATCGAACGTCAGGTGATTGAAGTCGCTCCGCTTGCTTATATGCGTGGCCGTACCCTGAATCATTCTTTCGTGATTCTGGATGAAGCGCAGAACACCACCCCAGAACAGATGAAGATGTTCTTGACCCGTTTAGGTTTTGGCTCACGTGCCGTGATTACCGGTGACGTAACTCAGGTGGATTTACCACGTGGTCAGCAATCGGGACTTTCACATGCCTTGCGTGTGATTGATAAAATTCCTGAAATTCATATCACCCGCTTCCATTCGCGTGATGTGGTACGTCATCAGCTGGTACAGAAAATTGTCGAAGCCTACGAAGGCTGGGACAGTGAACAGCAGCGCTTAAGTGCTGAAGCACGTGCCGAACGAAAAGCACGTCAGGATGCCTTGATCGCTGAAAATGATGCTGCGGCAGACGCACAGCATTAAGCTTTAAAATTAAGGATTTGTGTTGAAACTTAGTCTTTCCTTGCAACAGGACTTTCAGTCGCCTGAACTGGTACTGAAGCGGGCCTATATTAAAAAAGTTGTAGAAACCACTTTACGTCATATCGGCACTCAGAGTAATTGCGAAATCGGAATTGCCTGTGTTGATAATGACGAAAGTCATAAACTAAATCTGGAATATCGAGGCAAGGACAAACCGACCAATGTCCTGTCTTTCCCGAGTGAACTTCCAGATGAAATGGCGCAGTTTCTGGATGCATTTCCAATCGGCGATCTGGTGATCTGTATTCCTGTAGTACTGGCGGAAGCGCTGGAACAGCAAAAAGTACCCTTGACGCATTTCACCCATATGCTGGTTCATGGCACCTTGCATTTAATGGGATATGACCATGAAACCTCGGATGAAGATGCCGAAGAAATGGAAGGCATTGAAATCGAGATTTTGGCCAAGCTGGGTTTTGAAAATCCTTATCTGGAACAAAACTAAAATTTCTTCATAAAAAAAGCGGGCCAAGGCTCGCTTTTTTTTATTTAAAGTTGCCCTCCCTCTAACTCCCTCCCACATGGAGGGAGAATATTCATCAGAATCCTATGATTGTTGAACATTATAGATATAGCTCCCTCTCCTTATTAGGAGTGGGTTAGGGAGAGGTCTTGGTAAATATCAACTTTAACGCACTTCAAACTCTGCTTCAGCCGGATCAAATCGCCAGGTACGAATCACCCGCAGTTCGGAAATTTCTTTCATTTTACTGTCGAAAGTACCAAATGGTGCTGCCTTACGCACGGAAGCTTTGGCTGCTTCATCCAGCATGGCATGTCCTGAACTGTCAATCAGCCGAATGGCACGAATTCCGCCATTCTGGTTCAAGATCACCATCAGCCGCACTTCCCCTGCCAGATTCTGTTGTTTGGCGGCTTCCGGATAATAACGGTTCCCATAGAACTCCACTTTCTCGCGGAACTTTTCCAGATAAGCGGCCGAAACATCCTGCTTGGCCTGAATCCCATCTACAGTTTTAATTTTTTGCTGACGACTGAAATTTTGTTGACGCTGTAAATATTGCGCTTCCAGACTGGCGACCATGGCCGCTTTGGCCTGAAACTGGCTTTGTAATTGCTCCTGCATTTTTTTACGCTGATTTTCCTCCGCCTGCTTTTGCCAGCTCAAAGTAGTCATCAGGACTTTTTCTTCAAAACTGAGCTGTTGTTGCTGTTGCAGCATATCCAGACTTTTTTGCAGCTCTTCCCCGGCCTGCTGTTCCATTAATGGCGATGGCATATCACTCGACATGCGATGCGCCTCTCTAAACTGACCGGAACCCTGCTGATCTGCCTGGGCCAGAAAATCGGCATGTTCAATTTTTTGATCAGTCTGGCGCAAGCTGACCGCGATTTCCTTGGTGCTGGTATCCAGATCTTGCGGCATACCAAATTCCAGTGTCAGCACGATCAAATGCAGCATGGCTGCGGCGAGTACCGCACTGCTAAACACTCGATCTTTCCACCAAGTTCTGACCAGAGGCATGAGTATCATCGTTTTTTCACATTTACCCAAACTCAGTGCTGAGTTCAGTTCCCCAAAAAAAGTATTTTAAAGACCAAAAAGAAACAGATTGGACATTTATCTTTTTAAAATGCCAAATCCATCAAATCTTCAACGTTACATAACTAAAACTATAAAAATGGTGCTATTTATTTTGCTAAACTTCAAGCATGAATACTTGTATTTTTCATACAATTCGACAAGATACATTCCGTGTTAAAAATAAAGTTGCCAGGACGCTTCAATATGCAAACGCTAATTGCGAATATTTCCAACCGAATCCGCCAAGTGTACCAGAGGGCGGAAGGATTTATTGAAGATGAGCGTGAATTTCCCTTATCTCAAGTCTTCCTGAATGCAACTTTTCAGCGTTTTGTGACAGATAATGTCGATGCCTTGAAAGACTTACATGCGGATTTGCATGATGACTGGCTACGTTTGTATGCAACACTGGATTATAAAGGCCTGATTGTTACTTTATCGGTTGATTTGAAACTGGTACAGATGGAGCTGAATAAAACCACGCAGTTAATCGTGTTCGAGCAGATTAGTGATACCCAGCTGATCGAAGCTAAATATCCAAATGTACTGTATAAACTGGGCGTGCGTTTTGGCCTGTTCTTTTATCAACGTGTCCTAAATAAAGACCCCTTAGGCATGATCCTAGAAAAACTGGGCGTGATCAAAGTTATCGATGACCTGCTTTATCTAGATTTGAATCGCTGGTTAGGCAAAAGCCGCTCTGTCATTGATACCTTGGGCAAAGTCCACGTCAATCACGCTGTGCTTCGCGAAGCTGAACTGGTGGTGATTGGCAATGTCAATCTTGCAGCCCTGTTTAGAAAACTCTCTCAAGACCAGCAAGAGCAATGGGATGAAAATGAAATGGACGACAACCGGATCACACCCATCAAACAGAAAGATTCCTCTTAAATCGTGCCATCTCTAGTTTTTGAACAAAAGTTCCATAAAACTACATGAAATATACATTTTTGGCAGATACATCCATCCAATTTCCATCTTTTAGCGAAATAATAAGGATGCAAGAAGTAATATGTTTTGCCCGTTGAACCAATATAGGAAAATAACTGATGGCGAAGACTGTATTCAAAACTTTAGTGATGACCACGGGTCTGGGCAGTGCAATACTGTTCACTGGTATTTCTAGCCAGGCTTTTGCCATGACTCCTTTCCAGGCCAGTTATCAATTCAGCTATAACGGCAAGAATATGGGTTCTGCAACACGGACTTTAAGTAAATCTGGCAATAACTGGACTTATGTTTTTGCAGCAAAAGCAGGTGGTGTAGCCTCGGCAACCGAAACCAGCCGTTTTACCTTCAATAATGGCAAGATCGGTTCTAGCAGTTTCAGTCGCAGCAGTAAGATTCTGGTGCATAACAACACCATGAGTATTAATTTTAATCCTTCCAGCAAAACTATCAGTACCAGAAAAGATGACGAAAAGCGCTCTTTTGCCTGGAGACCAGATGTTCTGGATGAACTGAATGCAGAACTGCAGATTCGTGAAGATCTGAAAAACTCAGGCCTGAAAGCCAATTACTATATTGCCGATGCCAAAGAAGTTGAAGGCCGTAAGTTCGTAAAACAGGGTTCAGAGACGGTGAATACCAAATATGGTTCTTTCAATACCATTAAAGTGGTGATGAAACATAGCAAACCAGGTCGTGAAACCATTTTCTGGCTGGCACCAAAACTTGATTATCTTCCAGTCAAAGTTTCGCATGTAGACAAGAAAACCTCTTATGGTTTGCTGTTAACTGATTATAAAGGTGCAAGCAACTAAGATTTTTTGGTGAATTTCGCTTGATTTTTTCCGGGTGCTTTTTACAATACGCTTTTGCTTTAAAAAGCACCTGCTCTTGAGGATTCTCCCGTGCATGCACTAGAACAGAAAATCTTGGCCGAAGGCATCGTTCTTTCTGAAGAAGTTTTGAAAGTAGATTCTTTCTTAAACCATCAGATCGACCCAGTCATGATGCAGCAGATTGGTCAGGAATTTGCCCGTCTGTTTAAGGATGCTGGTATCACCAAAATTATTACGATTGAAGCATCAGGTATTGCACCTGCAGTAATGGCAGGTTTAGAACTTGGTGTACCTGTAATCTTTGCACGTAAATACCAGTCTCTTACCCTGAAAGATGATTTATACCGCTCGAAAGTCTTTTCATTTACCAAACAGACTGAAAGTACCATTGCGATTTCAAATAAACACATCAGCTCTACTGATAAAGTTTTAGTAATCGATGACTTCTTGGCTAATGGCCAGGCAGCACTTGGATTGGCTGATCTGATTCATCAGGCAAATGCAGAAGTGGTCGGTATTGGTATCGTGATTGAAAAATCATTCCAGCCAGGTCGTGAGCTGCTGCTTGAAAAAGGCTACCGTGTCGAATCACTCGCACGCGTGAAATCTTTAGCCAATGGTACAGTTGAATTTGTTCGTGACTAAGTTTTGCCAGTAAATTTCTGAAAGGGCGCTGAGGCGCTCTTTTTTTATATACGGTCTTTGCACGTGTTTGCTACTTTATAAATTTGGGTCATCATTTTCACTATATCCAGCTTGAACAAGCCAGCTCCAGTTTTCTGATCCATGAACCGGATTCTGCTTAACTTAGCCTAGTGATTAAGCTGTCCTGGAACAGATTAATTTTCCCATCCGACGAATAAACAACAATTTATTTTAGTGTTATTATAGAATAAGAATAAAGAGGCCTAACTATCTGCCAATAGTTAGACCCCCTGTTCTAGGTGAGATTGGAATTATTTCACGGTCACAGTGATACTGCCGGTGTTCACAGCACCCATAGCAGTCGTTTTGATGCTATTGTTGATAGAGGATTCTGTTCCGCCTGTAAGCACATCTACAGAGGCGTTAACAGCGCCTGCATTATAGGCAATGTTCGCTACACTATAATTGCTTAAAGTCTGGTTAATTTCTTCACTATAGTTAGTGCTTAGTGAAGAACTTACAGTTTCTGAGACGTCTGAAGTATCAGCAACTTCTGTTAGCTCCTCTAGAGTTTCAGAATTATTCATTGCACTGGTTGCTTCGCTGAAGTCATAGTTAGACGTTTCATCTGATACGTTTGATACGACCTTGTTGAAGTTACCCTGCTCGATACTGATACTACCAGTATTGGCAGCACCCATCGCAGTAGTTTCAATACTACCTTCAATTGAACCAACCGCGTCTGCAACCTCTCTTGTAGCAGTCGCTGTTGCATCTAAAGTGACACTGGCATCAACATCCGCAGTATTCACTGCCAGGTTCAGCGCAGAGCCATTTTCTACTTGTTGGGAAATAGAGTCCAAAGTAGCCTGTAAACCACTATTTACCTCTACATTTGTATCACCGTCAGCTGCATAGGCCATACTTGCGCCAGATAGTAACGTGACGGATAAAGCTAGTGTTTTGATCGTGTTATTCATCGTTATTCTTCCTACTTTTGTTTTAAAGTACCTCTCGCCCGGTACTTTTTTTAATTAAGGGAGCGAGCCCGTCGTTACTGGCCAGTTAATCCCGTTGAGAGCTGGACCAGTAATTTTTTACAACTTCTGGATTGACATCCCATAAGCTGGATGACTTCTCCTCGTCTTTTTCTTTGTCAGCTTTTTCTTGACTATCTTTTTTGTCATTCACTTTACCTGTTGAAGATGACCGCTTGATCTTGCCGATATACTTGATCAGTTCCTCTTTGCTCATTTCCGGCTCTGCTTCAGGATTTTGAATCACTTCAGACTCTTTGTTTTTGGGTGCCTTGGTATCTTTACTCGGTGTATTGGTGGATTTATTTTTTTGATTCGAGGATTCCGTTTGAGACGGAACTGATGTTTGAGCCGTACTATTCAAATCCGGATTTTTTTGTTGCTGGTTTTTCTTGTATTTATGCAAAGCGACAGAACTGCGGGTTAAGTTCAATTGACCGAACTCAGGCGGTATCTGCGCACGACAACTTTCAAATACTGCTGGCGGTACCACCTGGCTAAGCAGCTCAAAAGTTGCCAGATTCAGCATTTGGCGCAAGGCAAAATTGGTAGCCTCCCGCTCTCCCTTTCCGATCTGAATATTTAATAGCGTACGTCCGGCAAATCTACCTGCACCGATTCCATAATCCTGTGCAGCAATCTGTTTCTGTAGCGAGACATTGCCCACGACCCTACTGCTGCGTGTATCGGTAAGAGATAAATCCAGACCAACCATAATCCGGGTTTGACTATAGTTCGGGCCAACGCCTGCGATCTGCATGTCAAAACCACCTCCTGGAATAAAATCCAGACTGTTAATACTGCCGGTAACATAATAATCAGATGCCTGAATCTGCTTGGGGTCACGAATCCCCCATTTGGCCTCACTTTCAATAATCCGGGGATCTCGCCGGTTCATCAAACTGACGCCCGCCTGAAACAGAGCGGACTGCACCATGTCTCCCGCACCTTGGGTCACCATTTTTCCGCTACCGCCATTGGTAACTACATCTTTACCGGTCTGGTCGAGAATTGCGCCCACAGAAAAACTGACATCACTACGTAATTGCCCTTTCAGGCAGGACAAGGCCATATCAAAAGGGGTGAAAATATCGGTGATCGGTGGACCTTGTACCAGTTTGACAGGCTTTTTATTGGAAGGCGCCAAGCCCGTACAGCCTGTAAGCAAAGAGCTGAAAAGAACTGTAACACTCACCCCGCATATCATTTTCCTGCTTAAGGGAGAACTTAGCATGATGACTCCCCCTTCTGATTACTTAAATTAGGACATTTCGGCTGATTTTGACTGGGCTGATTTTGACTGGGCTGATTTTGACTGGTATTTGAACTGACCGGGGCTTCATTCAACAGTTCACTTTTGATGTCTACGGTGTTGCCGGAACCATCGACATTAATGTTGTTGGTTGGGGTATTGACCGTACCGATAGAACTTGTAGAGGTGCTGTAGATCGTGGTTTTGCCTAATCCGGAATAATAATCTGACTCCTTAAGCTCAATCAGGTTTGCTTGGACCAGGTTTTCAGCGGAACGGTTACTTGAGGGTTTCCAACGCTGACTCCACTCATCAGAGGTTGCATATGCATTGTTTATAAAACATAAACAAATTAAACCCATATTGATCAATAGTATTCGCACCATATTAATATCCTCTGACCCAAGATGCTTATTCATTTTTTAATTTAGTAATATCTAATTTATCTGACAAAATATTAAATCACATAAAAATTTAAAATATACCCTTTATCTATCTCTATCTTTTTTTTACTTATTATTACGATTTATCTTTTTGTTTTTATTTAATAAATATAGCTTTGTATCCAGTTTGTGATTTGTAAGAAAACATTATAAAAACAATTTTCACATATCGAATTTATTTAAAAAACTTTATTTAAATAATATTTTTTTAATCTTAAAAATAATAAAAAAATCCTCTTATAAATTCCGAAATTAATATTTTAAAATTACTTTAAATACCATAAATTTTGATTTTATTAGAGATTCTAAACAATTGTGACATATTTCATCTATTATTTAATATACGATTAATAGATCACACTTTGGATTATTTATAAGGAAAGCTCTCAATAACTGCACCTTTTAGAGGCAATCCCTTAAACCGAAGATCTCTGCTTTCTTCTCTCGAATTTCCTTCCCCTTAACAGGCTTCAAAGCCACCCGTCTTTGGCAATAACTCAGCTAATCTTGTCTATAGAATAGAAAGTAATAAAGAGCAGCTGATCCGACCATCTGGTAGTTTTTATAGCTTCAAATAAACATAGCGTGTGTGTCCAAAAAGGATTAGACCGAAATTATTTACAGCTGAAATACAATGTTTTAGCTTTAATTCAACTAGAATCAGTCAGGTAGAAGCTTTTCCCATAATAGATGTCAAAAAACCATACTAAACATCGTATGACCCGAATAACTGTTTGGAAGAAGACAATCTCAGATCATCTATGAGCTTAAGCAAAGCAAATATCAATTGTTGATGGAACAAACCTATGCAATGTCCTAAATGTGGCTCAACAAACATTGAACAACGCAATCATGAACAGAATTTAAAGAAAATTGGCGGCATTCTCATGAGTTCAGCCGGCGCAACTGCGGGAACAGTAGGTGGCGCTGCTTCGGGTGCTTCCATTGGTGCTGCAATTGGTACTGTAGCCGGACCTTTAGGCGTGATTGTGGGTGGAACAGTGGGTACTTTCGTAGGTGCGATCAGTGTGGGCATTACCGGAGGAGTGGTGGGTAATTTTCTGGGGAAAAAAGCCGGGATTTCCGTTGACCGCAATGTGTTTCAGGATTATCAATGTCTGAAATGCAAATACAGATTTAGCCAAAAAGATCAAAAAGATCAAAAAGATCAAAAAGATCAAAAAGATCAAAAAGATCAAAAAGATCAAAAAGATCAAAA
>NZ_JAYWZK010000019.1:0-24070 GCF_048148385.1 Acinetobacter sp. 197 | reverse complement strand
AATCAGTTGATTTTTCCAGTCGATAATTTGGTTTTGATGAACATCAAATTCAGCACTCAATTCAGCAAGTGTTTTTTTTGCTTTAATCGCAGCAAGTGCTACCTTAGCTTTAAAATCATTTGAATGATTTCTTCTTGGTCTACGTGCCATAAAATACTCCATATATTGATGTTTATAGCATCATTTGGGGAGCAAAATATCACTTATAAGTGTTGTTCAAATTTCCTGATCCACCTCTAACCAAGCGCTGGAATTCAGAATCTGAAAAACGATTTAATTTCTGATATTTCATGAAATCTATATTGAGGCAGTTTTTACTTTCGCAAGAGGTCTGTTGGATATACTATTATATTTTCTCTAGAATGCGAGTTTCATTATGCTCAACCATTCTTCCAACTTCTTTAAAACAGGCAATAAAGTGCGCTGTTTTTAAATGTTTATTTAAGTCATCCATCGTTCTCCATTTCTCAAAAAAGATTAATGTAGCAGGATCATGTACCTCTTGATGTAAATCATATTGTAAGCAAGCGAACTCTTTACGGGTCTTATTAACGAGCTCTTTAAATACTTCAATAACTTGATTAATGTGTTCTCGTTGGATTTCTAATTTAGCAACAACTCTAATTTCTTTATTCATAAAATCTCAAATAAAAGTAAAAATGCAACTATATAAGTAGTTGCATTTTTATTTAATGATTATAGAAAGACTTCTGTGCCATCTTTACCTGCAGAATCAAATAATGCCGCAAGTAGAACTGAAATGTTATGAGCTTGAGTGGCTGGTACCTGAGATGGTTTTCCATTTTGATACGAATCTAAGAATGCGTTTAGTTCACGATCAAAATAGACAGGGTTACCGATTTCAGCAATATCTGGAGAATATTCAGTTTTCTTCGTAGCCCAAATCTCAGGGAAACTTGTCTCATGCCACTCTGTCCAGCCTTCCGTAGTACCTTCAATATTACCAGTTTGATAAAGTTTGTAAGATGAAGGTAATGAACGTGAAGACATGATACCTTCAGTGCCATATGCAGTCATATCCCAACTTTCAGTCCAAGGAAGAACATCCCAAGACATAAAGTCTACAACAACAATTTTATCATCATAGTTAAGAATCGCACCTGCAGCATCTTCGCGAGATTCTTCACCTTTGAAATCTTTGAATTTGGTAATACGTGCATTCACAGATTTAGGCATACCAAAATGATGAAGTACGCGGTCAAATAAATGACAACCAATAACGAAGAATGCGCCACCAAGATCGCCAGGCTGTCTCATATGTGCGGTTTCAGCTTCATTATGTGAGCAACCAGCATGAGCACGAATTTGTAAAACTTTACCGATTTTACCTTGCTGAATAACATCATGCATTACGTTGATTGAAGGGGCGAAACGCCAGCAGTAACCAACCTGAACAAAGCCATTATTTTCATTAACAGCATCAACAATGCGTTGAGTATCTGCTACACCTCGGCCAGCTGGTTTTTCAACTAAAACAGCTTTTCCTGCTTGTAATGCAGCGATTGTTAAATCGGCCATTTCATAGCTTTTTGAATGAACCAGAACGATATCAATATCTGGATTACTTAAAATGTCTTCTTTAGTACGTTCAGTAAGATTCAAAGCCTCACAAAAAGGCTTTAAAAGTTCGCTATGATCTGCGGCACCATAAATCTCAATATCTTGACGACGTTGTAGTGCTTTTACTCGTCCTGAAGTGTGCGGGTGGGTAATACCTAAAAGCGCAACTTTTAATTTATCTTTTTGCAAAATAAAACTCCTGTAAAGAACTTTCCAATTTTGAATACATGAAAGTTAGCTTTTTCTAATATGTGTATAAAGAACTTTTAAGGAAATGATTATTTCAATTTTGAAATAATCATTTGTGAATGCTATATCAATGATGGTTTAGGGAAATGATTGGCATATTCCATAGCTCAAAGTGCAGTTATTGAATGGAACTCCAGTAACGTTCATATTCTTTATTTTTAAAGTCTTCGATTAAGAAATCTATAAATAATCTATTTTTAATCGGCATAAATTGCCTACTTTGAAAGGCAATATTGACCGTAAGTTCTGGAAGTTTCCAATCTGTTAGAATTGGAATAAGCCTACCTTCTACAATGTCTTGATAAATAATATAAAGAGGTTGAATTAAAATACCTGCACCGTTCAAAGCGGCTGATCTAACAATTTGACCATCATTGGTTTCCATGATTGGATCTAATACAAAGTTTTTAATTTCATCATCTTTGCTAAAACTTAGAATTCTCGGATTATTCGCATGACTGTAGAGCAAAATGTCATGATCTTGGAGTTCTTCGATAGTTTTTGGTTTACCTTTCCGTTTAATGTAGTCGTAAGAGGCTGCTAAAATTCGATGTGTCGTCGCTAGTTTTCGAATAGTTAAATTGGAATCTGGTTCAAATTCGCGAGTCCTGATAGCAATATCGATGTTGCTATCAATAATGTCATGGTAGCGATTAGCACCAATCAAATTGATTTTAATTTTAGGATAAAGTTTATTAAATTTAGGGATTAAGGGCGTGATATGCATAATTGCAAACGAAATTGAGGATGTGATCGTCACAGTCCCTTCAGGTTCAACAGCGGCAGAACTGATTGAGGATTCTGCTTGGTCAATTTCTGAAAGTAAGTCTTTACACTTTTTATAATATTCGAGTCCAATAGTTGTCAAAGATAAGCGACGAGTACTTCGTTCAATCAATCTTACATTGAGCCTACTCTCGAGAGCAGCAATATGCCTAGTTGCAGCAGCATTAGAGATATCTAATTTTTCAGCAGCTTTATTGAGTGTGCCTAGCTCCGCAACAGCAACGAATAACTCCATGCTCGTTAATCTGTCCATACAATCCCTTCCTATTATTTCCAATATGAAATAAAGATTTTCTCAACCAACATTTTATTTCAATAATTAACAGCTTAGCATGAGAAATATAGGAGTTAGATTCATTTTATGGAAAAATTATGAAAAATTTAGATGAAAGAACAATCACGCAAGCTGTTATTGAAAGAAACTCTTCTGCTTCGAATGATCGGTTAAAAGATGTAATGCACTCCTTAGTTCAGCATCTTCATTCATTTGCCCGTGAAGTTCAATTAACTGAAGAAGAGTGGGAAATTGGTGTGAAGTTCCTAACGGATGTTGGGCAAATTTGTAGTCCAACACGTCAAGAATTTATTCTTTTATCTGACACACTTGGTCTATCCACTTTAGTCATTGCTCAAAACCACAAAAAGCCGATTGGCTGTACTGAAGCAACAGTATTTGGTCCATTTCACGTTCAAGATGCCCCACATTTAGAGTTAGGAAGCAATATGAGTGCGGGGGTTAAAGGTACATCTTGGTTTGTTAATGGTGTCATCAAAGGAATAGATGGTCAAATTATTCCTAATGCCGAGATTGAAGTTTGGCAAGCAGATGATGAAGGTTTTTATGATGTTCAGAAAGAACATCTTGAACAATACCAAGGTCGCGCTGTATTCCATGCGGATAAAGATGGTAAATATCACTTTCAAACCATTGTTCCCGAAGCCTATCCAATTCCACATGATGGTCCTGTAGGAAAAATGCTTGAAGCATTAAATCGTCATCCTTGGAGACCTGCTCACTTACATTTCATGATTTCTGCTCCCGGCTATGAGCGTTTGGTAACGCATGTATTTAAAGATGCTGGCGAATATTTAGATTCAGATGCCGTATTTGGAGTACGAACTTCACTGATTGCGGAATGGGTAAAACATGAGAGTGGAACAGCTCCGAATGGTGAATACCAAAATGCACCTTTTTATACTCTAGATTTTGATTTCATTTTAAATAAGGAAAAGGCAGAGGCTGCATAATGATTAATAAAACTGCGGCTTCTATTCAGGAAGCGCTCTCCCAAATCACCGACGGCTCAACCATCATGATTGGTGGTTTTGGTACCGCAGGACAACCTGCAGAACTGATCGATGGCTTAATTCAACTCGGCATTAAAGACTTAACGATTGTCAGCAACAACGCAGGCAATGGCGATTATGGTCTGGCGAAACTGCTTAAAGCCGGTGCCGTTAAAAAAGTCATCTGTTCTTTTCCGCGTCAGTCAGATTCTTGGGTTTTTGATGAACTCTATCGTGCAGGCAAAATCGAACTGGAACTGGTGCCACAAGGCAATTTGGCCTGCCGTATTCAAGCTGCAGGCATGGGACTCGGTGCAGTCTTTACCCCTACAGGCTATGGCACCTTATTGGCTGAAGGCAAAGAAACCCGTCACATCGACGGTAAAGATTATGTGTTGGAATATCCCATCAAAGCCGACTTCGCTTTGATTAAAGCACAGCAAGGCGACCGTTGGGGCAATCTGGTCTATCGTAAATCTGCACGCAACTTTGGTCCAATCATGGCCATGGCAGCAGGTGTGACCATTGCCCAAGTGTCTGAAGTGGTGGAACTGGGTGAATTAGACCCAGAACATATCATTACCCCAGGCATCTTCGTTCAACATGTGGTGCAGGTACAACCTGAACCTGTTGCTGTGTAATCAGGAGACTTTCATGAGCTATCAAAAACTCAGCCGCAACCAGATTGCGGAACGTGTGGCACAAGATATTCCGGATGGTGCCTATGTGAATCTTGGGATTGGCTTGCCCACCAAGATTGCCAGTTACCTGCCAAGTGACAAAGATGTGTTCCTGCATTCTGAAAATGGCTTGTTGGCTTTTGGTCCACCGCCAGCGGCAGGTGAAGAAGATCCTGAGCTGATCAATGCTGGTAAAGAATATGTGACCATGCTGCAAGGCGGTGCCTTTTTCCATCATGGTGATTCATTTGCCATGATGCGTGGTGGACATTTGGATATTGCAGTATTGGGTGCATTCCAGATTGCAGCGAATGGTGATTTGGCCAATTGGCATACCGGTGCACCGGATGCGATTCCAGCCGTGGGTGGTGCTATGGATTTAGCCGTGGGTGCCAAGAAAGTGTTTATCACTACCGATCATGTCACCAAACAAGGTGAACCGAAGATCGTGGTAGAACTGACTTATCCAGCAACAGGGCTGAAATGTGTCGATCGGATCTACACCGATCTATGTGTGATTGATGTTACGCCTGAAGGCTTAAAAGTGCTTGAGAAAGTGGACGGTTTAAGCTTTGCAGAATTGCAGGCGATGACAGGTGCTCCACTGATTGATGCGACACAACAGAGTTGATGAATTGAATCCCCCCTGAATCTCCCTGTATTAGGGGGGATACTTTTATTGAAAGTAATTC
Source organism: Acinetobacter sp. 197 (assembly GCF_048148385.1). Taxonomy (NCBI): domain Bacteria; kingdom Pseudomonadati; phylum Pseudomonadota; class Gammaproteobacteria; order Moraxellales; family Moraxellaceae; genus Acinetobacter; species Acinetobacter sp. 197. The sequence goes on along the minus strand of NZ_JAYWZK010000019.1, from coordinate 18,795 downwards.
TTCTCCTACTGTTGTTAAGAGGAGAAGAATTACTTGGCAAGAGTGGGAAGATGAAGTGAAGAAAATTATGAAAAATGCGTACATCGTAGATGCTATTCGTACCCCATTTGGTCGCTATGCTGGGGGGTTAGCCCCAGTCCGTGCCGATGACTTGGGTGCATTACCTATTCAGGCTTTGATGCAACGCAATCCAAGCGTGGACTGGAAACAGGTGGATGATGTGATCTACGGCTGTGCCAACCAAGCGGGTGAAGATAACCGTAATGTCGGACGTATGTCTGCATTGTTGGCAGGTTTACCGGTCGAAGTACCTGCAACCACCATCAACCGTTTATGTGGTTCATCTTTAGATGCGATTGCGATTGCAGCCCGTGCCATTAAAGCTGGTGAAGCCAATCTGATTATTGCAGGTGGCGTAGAAAGCATGTCACGTGCACCTTTTGTGATGGGTAAATCAGAAAGTGCTTATGGTCGTAGCCAAAAGATTGAAGACACCACCATGGGCTGGCGTTTTATCAATCCGAAGCTCAAAACCATGTATGGTGTAGAGACCATGCCACAGACTGCAGAGAATGTGGCACAACAATTTAATATTGATCGTGCAGATCAAGACCAGTTTGCCTTGACGAGTCAAAAGCGCACAACAGCCGCGCAAGCTCAAGGCTTTTTTAAACACGAGATCATCCCTGTGAGCATTGCGCAGCGTAAGGGTGATCCGATTGTGATCGACACGGATGAACATCCTCGTGCATCGACCACATTAGAAGGTTTGGCTAAACTGAAGCCAGTCGTCACAGCAGAAGGCACCGTCACAGCGGGAAACGCGTCAGGCATCAATGACGGTGCGGCTGCTGTACTGATCGCTTCAGAACAAGCCGTTGAACAGTACCAGCTTAAACCACGTGCCAAGATTATTGCGTCTACTGCTGTGGGTGTAGAACCTCGCATCATGGGCTTTGCCCCAGCCCCTGCGATTAAGAAGCTCCTCAAACAAGCCAATCTCACAATCGAACAGATGGATGTGATTGAACTGAATGAAGCTTTTGCTGCACAGGCACTAGCAGTGACCCGTGATTTAGGTCTGGCAGACGATACGACGCAAGTGAATCCAAATGGTGGTGCGATTGCGATTGGTCATCCACTCGGTGCTTCAGGTGCACGTTTGGTGACGACTGCACTGAATCAATTGGAACAAACGGGTGGTACTTATGCCCTGTGTTCAATGTGTATTGGTGTGGGACAAGGAATTGCGGTCATTATTGAAAGAGTAGTGACCTAGTTTTACTCGAGAGGGAGTGAATTAGAAAGGATCCATATTGGGGTCCTTTTTAATATTTGAATATTGATTATATAGTTATTTCTAAGAACTAAGAGTTCAGTAAATAAGTGAATGAATTGTAGAAATTAATATCGCTAATAACAGTTGGTATGATTTTTAAGCTTATGTTTTATTTTACGTTTTTTATATATTTATTATTCTTTCATTTTTGAAAATATAATTTCCTAAATCGTTGTTTTTTACTTTTTTTTTTAAAGTTAGGATTAATTGTATCTTGAGTTATATAGAGTGCTGTTAATCAAATGGACGATATTTTAATTAAAAATCTGGAAGATGAGCGGTTCAATGCAATCGTTGAAAGACGCTATGAGGATTTTGCCAAACTGGCCCATCCTGAAATGACTTATACCCATACTAGTGGAATTACTGATTCTAAAGAGTCGTATTTAGATAAGTTATTTGGTGGTTTCTATGATTATAAATGGATTGAACACCCAATTTCTAAAATTCAAATTATTGGTGATGTTGCACTTGTTTTTGGTGAAATGCATTCAGAGTTAGTTGCTGGAAATATTCAAAAAAACCTAAAGAATAAGTCTTTAGCCATTTGGAGAAAAGAAAACAGCGCATGGCTTTTCTATGCCTATCAGCCTACGCCATTGCCATAAGGATATTTGAAATGAAAAATGAGTTTATATATGACATCCCTCAGAGCAGAGTAATTTTTGGAGCAGGTTCCCTCAAAAATTTAAAGGCTGAAATAGAGGCTTTAGGTGCAAAAAAGGCATTAATCCTATCAACACCTGAACAGGTTGGACTAGCTGAGAAAATATCAGAATTACTCGGAAGTGCTTCTGTTGGTATTTTTCCTAAGGCTGTCATGCATGTACCAGTAGAAACAGCGAAAGAAGCAGTAGCTGTAGCGAGAGAATTGGGGGCTGACTGTGCAATTGCAGTGGGTGGCGGTTCAACTACAGGTTTAGGTAAAGCAATTGCTCTTGAGTATGATCTACCAATACTTGCTATCCCGACAACTTATGCAGGTTCAGAAATGACACCTGTATATGGAATCACTGAAAATGGGATCAAGAAAACAGGTAAAGATCCAAGAGTCCTGCCGAAAACAGTGATTTATGATCCTGAACTAACTTTAAGCTTACCTCTTGATATGTCCATCACCAGTGGGATAAATGCAATAGCTCATGCAGCTGAGGGTTTGTATGCCCAAAATGGTAATCCTATTATGTCTTTACTGGCTGAAGAAGGGATTCGTGCATTAGCTGATGGGTTAAGACTTCTTAAGAAAAATGATCAAGATATTGAAGCACGTAGCTTGTGTTTGTATGGTGCTTGGTTGTGTGGATATGTCTTAGGTAATGTTGGTATGGCTATTCATCATAAACTTTGCCATACGTTGGGTGGAAGCTTCAACTTACCACATGCACAAACACATACTGTCGTCCTTCCTCATGCAATCGCGTACAACGAAAAAGCAGTACCTGAGGCAATGGAGCGAATTAAACGAGCATTAGGCGCAACTGAAAGTACCGCTGCAAATGCACTATTCGATCTCGTTTCTGAGTTAGAAGGACCTACTACATTATCTGAGCTAGGTTTAACCGAAGCTGGTCTAGATAAGGCAACGGAGATTGCATTATCTAATCCGTACTGGAATCCAGAACCTATCGAAAAAAATGCAATTCGTCATTTATTACAGAATGCATTTGAAGGGATTCGCCCTAACTAAATTCGTCAATTCTTAATTAACGAGTGTACTACAGCTGACCTATTTATTTAGGTCAGTTGGATAATTTTGTCTAAAAAATGGAATTTTAAAATGAAAAAGACGCTATGGATGTATAGTGCCGCACTACTTATGTCTTCACAATTTGTATCTGCAGTGGAAGTAAATGGATACTTCCGTACGGGTATGGGGGGTACAGATCATGGTGACATGCAAGAGTGTTTTAAGCTGACAGGTGCTCCATCAAAATACCGTTTAGGCAACGAATGTGAGCAATATGGTGAGGTATTTGCATCACAAGAGTTAGCTGAGCTTTCAGATCATTCGAAAATTAACATCAATGGTATGGTTCAATTCTACAATGATTATGGTAAATCTTTAAAATTTAGTGGGGATAGTGGATACACTCGGATGAACCAGATTTATCTGGATTGGACGAATGTTTCATTCTTGAATGGAGGTAATTTTTGGGCTGGACGACGCTACTACAATCGAAATGATATCAACATGTCTGATTTCTTTTATTGGAATGAAAGCGGAACTGGTTTCGGGATAGACCACTATAAACTAGATAATTTTGCCCTTAGTTATGTTTTTTCAAGAAAAGATGATTTGTTTCAGGATAAATACATCAGTAAACATGATTTCACAGTGAGTGACATCAAGTTAAATGAAAGAAATAAATTGAATTTTGGTGTGTCTTATATTGATCATGATAATGATGGCTGGGCATTCACTATTCAAAATATTACATCAAATATTCTTAATGGTAAAAATACTGTTGCATTTCAATATGGTGAAGGACCCGGCACAGGGTTAAGTTATACTGGGGATGTCAGTCTAAGTCGTGATAATACTGCTATCCGTATGCTTGATGTATTGGATTGGCAAAGTCCGAATAAAGTACTTAATGGGCAAGCTCAGATTCTTTATCAAATTAATGATTACGAACAGCAAGAAGATGCGAAGTGGTTATCTGTCGGTACTCGAACATCATATGTAGTAAGCGATCATTTCAAGTTAACTGGTGAGATTGGCTACGATCAAATTAAACAAGGTAGTGAAACACGTGATTTGACGAAGATAACATTTGCTCCAACATTTACTCTCCATGGAAATGGATATAATGATCGACCTGAACTGAGGCTTTACTATACATATGCATTTTGGAATGCAGCTGAACAACGGATGAGAGATTTGGTTAACCCAGATAGTAGCTTCTATAACACATCTAATGGTTCTAATTTTGGAATTCAATTAGAGCATTCATGGTAATTTTTGAAGGATCATTTGGAAAATTGAATTTATGTGGCTATTAGACTAAGCCACATAAATTTGATGTTGTCATTACAATGATTTCGCTCTAAATTTTTAGAATTGCTTGATGGTGATATATTATATCGTAATATTTTATATTGCTATTAATGTTGATACAATCGGTACATTAGTTCAAATCCTGAATTAGGATTTGAACAGGATTTTTAAGTGATTAAATACACTAAATCTGATATGGGTCAAAATTGGGTCAATGAATTTTTTTATTCAATAAAAGAGCTTTAAAATGAATGAGTTAGGTTTTGAGTTCAATTGACGCCACCTCCACCAAAATTCTTAATTGTCATTCGTTCACATGATGACATATCAAACTAAAAGCCTTAACTATCAACAGTTAGGGCTTTTTTTATGCCTTTACATTCTGCATTATTCGTAAACATAGCATTGGCTCATTTGTATGGTGTTTTGTATGTTTGAGTTTAATGATGTGTGACCATACACGGAAAAGGTTTATTGTGTTTAAAGAAGATATTTCAAAATTTCCAATGGCTGATACAGTTCTAAAAGCTTTAGAAACAAATAAAGCTGAAGAACGTATTAACGACGGCGATAATTTATATTTTGTTATTAAGAGAGATGGTAAAAAGCGTTGGGAGTTTAGGTATAAAAAACCAGCTACGGGTAAGTGGACATTTATAGGGCTAGGATCATACCCTCAAGTTAGCGGAAAATTAGCAAGACAAAAAGCTATGGAGGCTCGAAACCAACTTTCTGATGGTATTGACCCGAAGGATGCTAAAGATCAACAAAAACAAGATCAGATCCAACAAAGTAGTGGTGAGTTTTTGTTTCAAAAACTTGCTGAAGAATATTGTGCAAGTAAAACTTGGACAAATGATACTCGTGTGCGAAATGAGGGGGCGCTAAGAAATCATGTTTATCCTCTCATGGGTAGTCGTGATTATCGGACAATTAAAAAAGTTGAATGGCTTGATTTATTTAAGACAGTTCAGAAAAAACTGCATCCGAAAACAAAGAAACCGATTGTTGAGATGGGGCAACGTGTTTGTGCTTTATGCCGTGATATTTATGATTTAGCTGAAGTGACTGGTCGGGTAGATCAGAACCCAGTTGCTAATATTCATAAGCATCTTGAAAAGCATGTAAGTGTAAACATGCCTCATGTTGCTGAAAAAGAATTGCCTGATCTCTTAGTTAAAGTCGTAAATTATCCGACACGACAAACTGCAATTGGTTTACAGCTAGCCTTAATGTTAGGTACTCGACCAAATGAAATTCGCCGTGCTGAATGGTCTGAATTTGATTTTGAAGAAAAACTATGGGTAATTCCTGCACATAAAATGAAGAAGCGTGTTGAACATACGATTCCACTTTCATCACAAGTTATAGAGTTGTTAAAAGAGTTAAAAGCATACAGTGGTTCAAGTCCTTACTTATTTAGAGGGAGAAATTCTAGTAAAGAACCTATTTCAAATGCAACGCTCGGAAATGCTTTAAAAAAAATGGGCTATAACGGTAAGCAAACACCACATGGTTTTCGACATATTATGAGTACAGCATTACGTGAGCGTGGTTTTCGACGTGAGTGGGTTGAATCAGCTTTAGCGCATAAATTGGGTGGTGTGGAAGGTGTCTACAACAAAGCTTTATATCTAGAGCAACGTAGAAAGATGATGCAAATCTGGTCTGATTATTTAGATGCTTTAGCAAATGGCAAATCATTTGAGTTTGATAGTTTTGAAATTGATAAATTGACGGAATATTCATGGAACGATATCGGTTTAGAAAAAAATAAATTCAATGCAAAACAACTAAGAGTACTTCAGTCTTTTATTGAAGCTATGGTTCAAGATGATGATATGTCTGAAGAGGAGGCTGCATGATGTCTTATGTAGATTACGCCGTCGCTTTAGATGAAATATCAAAAATGACTAAACAGCAATGTAATGAATTTACCCTCTTACACTATGTTAAGAATGGTTTGTTGGATTTATACGTTAAATTAAATACAGAATTTGATTTATGTGAGTGTTCAATAGCAGAAGATTTAGCTTACTCGATCAAAAAACAATATGTTGGTTATGTGCGTTTAGATATTTCGGATATAACTAATATCGACTTATTTAATTGTATCAGTAGCTCGTCTAGCTTATCTATTACTCAATTTAAACACGAGTCTAAGAATCTAGGTTGCGTATTGTTGAAGGAAAATTATCATTTTCAAAAAGCTCATTTCATTTCAAATTATTCACATCCTGAAGATAAAAATGTAATTATCAAAAGAATTAACTTATCAGAAGGTGTTGAGGAGCTATATAAAGACGATGCTTCTCCAGTTGAACTTTCAACTGTAGTCGCTGTATTGGGATTAGTTGAAAATATAGTTTTTTCTTTTAATGATATTAAATTCAGTCTTGCACAAATTAAAAAATTACAGAATAAGCCAATTATTCAGTTGAATCCGAAGGTAACTAATATCGACATCCGTAATAAAAGAATGGATTTAGGAAGGAGACTGGGAATTCAGTTTATTAAAAATGTTTTACCTTTCAAGATGGCTAATAATCAAGAAGACTTGGTGAATTTAGTAAATTGCACGTTGAGATGTTTCAATCAGGAGCGCGATTTTCAGACTATTATTGATTGGTGTAAGGAGGAAAATTTACCATTACCTTCCTCTAAAGAATAAAAAATAATCAAAGAAAACTATAAAAATATTTTTTGAATAAAAAGTATTCAAGATTACGGGAGGCTTGATCTGCCGTAATCTTGGAACATCCATATATCTTTATCTCATACTAGCCTCATCGGCAAAACGCTGTAATTGAGGTAACTATGAACATCCAACCAATTCGACTCACCAAGAAAGATACTGCTAAAGCTTTAGGTTTAAGTACTGATGGCTTGGATAAGTTAATGAAAAGAGATTCAACCTTTCCAAGAGCCTATAAGTTTGGAAGTTCAATGCAATCAAAATCTTATTTTGATTATTGCGAGATTCTGAAGTGGCATGAATCTCAAAAATTGATGGTGTAAGTTGGAGAGATAAATGAAAGTGACAGTCCTTACTTTAAATGAGTACTTTGAAGTCTATACAGAATGTGAAATTACAAGTGAACTTACATCCAATACTTCAATTGTGTTTACGGCGGTACATCATGGTGAAAAAGTGATTCTGATTAATACGGCGTTTGAAAGTTACTTAATTCAAAGTACTAGTTAGGAAAAGTGCAGTGCAAGAAATGTATAGCATTTGGAATGCGGCGCTATTGTTAACAGCGGAATTAAATAAGCGAACTACAAAACAGTGGTGGTCTTATTTGAAACATAATCCACGAAAGTGGCAAGAACAGGACGGTTTTCTCATCAATTATCACTTGATTGATGGTGAGCTGTTCTACACAGAGGCAGGTTTAAAAGCCTTCATTAATGCTCATAAGCAGGAAACTAAAGGAGAAGTGCATGGACGCTTTAAATGAACTCGAAGTAATTTTACGTGATAACACAACTGTCACGGGTACTGATGCAATGAGGGAATTTATTAAATGTGAGGTGGCGAATGTTATCGAGCATGCCGATACAGGGGATGTCACGGTAGATCTCAGTACCCCATCAGGTATTCAAGGAGCAGCAGAATTGATTTTTTATCATATTGAAGCTGCAACGGAGGTAAAAATTGATATTGCGTTCATTGTTGATGAGATTTGTAGTCAATTAAAGAGACGCAAATAACAAAACGGTGATGCAGTAAAAAAAGGAGATGCTGAAACATCTCCTTTTCCACATTTACACAATCGGCAAAACTGAGCAAGTAACCAACGAACTAGTGTTCATTGTAGCAGTTATTGCTATTCACAGCAGTTAGACAAGATATGGAAATTACACAATATTTAAGCCCACGCGAGTACCGTGAGACTGATAAAGCTACAGCGGAGTTAAATAGCTTCATGCTTGAACTATTTAAGGATGAAAAAAAGCTAGTTATCTTTGATAAGGATATTTTGCTCAGTGAGTACGATGACAGTGTACCAAAATGGTCAAAGACGAAGCGAACCAAAAAGTCAAAGGTAATCGAATCAATAGCGGTCACAATGGAAACGCCCATAGCGGAAGTTCATGCATTGTTAGACTCATTACAGGAGCGCCTAGCTGACAACATAAAAGATGCTGAACTTTACTATCCTATCAATGTTGAACTGTTTTCATCAGTGCGAAAGATTAAAGCTGTGATTGATTGGCTAGACTTGAGGTTTACGGTAGACCCGACTATGTGCAAGTTCTACAAAGAACCTAATGCACGTAGCCGCATTAAAGAGTTAATCACAAAGCGTACAGGTATACGTCACTACATTGCACATAAGGACAACCACATCACCCAGCATGATGCATCATTCACAATTCGACTGCATGACATTCGGAATAAAAGCGATCTAAAGAAAATTACTGATTTACTGGTCGAAGAGTACGGTGCAAAATGTGAAACAATGACTATTGATGCGATCGAATTATCTCTTGATTTTTACGGAGGTGATGGTTCGGCTATAGTCATCAAGTTGCACAAAGCCATGCAGTACCCAGTAGACGCTAGGTTATTACGAACCTATAAAACAAAATGGACACGGCGAGATATACCGACCGCCCCACATGCGCTTTATGAGCTTGTAGAAAATGGCTACAACATCGGCATGGGCGATCATCGGAGTGATGTATTCTGCGTGAGAGCATACTTCAAACGAACCGACAAGGGCGGTCAATCTTTATCGAAAGACCAGCACAGAGCGCGAATTGAAGTAACGCTGACAAAGTTAGCTTTTACGGATGATACCACTGACCTTCACATAAGCAACTTGCGCAAAATCATTACTTGCGGATTCAAGAAAATGCAATTCACTAAATTGAGCAAACGAGCAACGCTCACCGAAAAAGACCAGTATTACACCCAAGTGAAACCATTCGGAAAAGAGCAAGAGGACAAGCTGAGTATCAGCAGACATAAGCGAAATTTACCCGATGCGATCGAGAGCTACGCGTGGCTGAATGAAGCGAAACGAAACGCCGTGAAAGACCTTGCGAGAAAGTTTTAATTCGCAAATTTCGGGGTGTTTTTTTAAAGATCAATTTTACTCTAAGTCATATGTTGTATGACTTAGAGAGATTTTTGGAGCACAAGTTGGCCTAATAACAGTAATAACATATATCTATTAATATACTGAGTAATGATTATTAACGAGAGGATGAGCGATAGCGAATCTGAACGAAAAAGAATAATCAGACCAACAAACAAACCGCCCATGCTCACCCACAATCAAGATCACACAGCACCTTTCGATTTTGCACTGCTACAGCTATGCAAAACTTCAATCATGCCAGTGATTAAATGGAGTGATGTCCTAGAAAATAAGCGAAATGCGGTATGCCTACCATTCATCAATCGGCAATTTTTTTGAAAAGTTCTTATATTTCATTTAAGTGAAAACTTAATATTTACTTCTACCTAACTTAACCTAATTTTGGCATTAACTACACTTACTTATAATTATCTGCCGTAGAATGCATTCATTTGTACTGTAAGCTCGATTTTGATTTTAGCTAGCCGATTCATCATTAATAAATTTTGATGCAAACTTCACATAATAAAGCGCATCTGAGAGACCTAAATTAATGTTTTAGTTTTGTAATTTTTTTGCCTAAAATAGCGGTATATATCGAGGCACTCTTGGACTTTGTCATGTCGGCTTTTTTTGACTTAATTAACACTTATAGAACAACAGCAAAAACAGAACGAGAAAAAGGAACTTACTTCGAATTGCTTTGTATTAAGTATTTCGAGCATGAACCCTTCTATGCCGATCTATTCGCGGCGGTACAACCCTATACCGAATGGGCAAAAGAACAAGGATTGTCGGGCAAAGATACAGGCATTGACCTTGTCGCAACGACCAAAGACGGCGAGTTCCACGCAATTCAATGCAAGCTCTATGATACAGATCGAAAAGTAACGAAATCAGAAATTGATAGTTTCTTATCGGCGGCATCCAAAACTTATTTTAAACGTCGTATCATAGTCAGTACCACACACGAATGGTCAGACAATGCTTTAGCGACTTTGGAAAACCAAGACCCACCTGTCACGAAAATTGATCTTGAAACATTAGCGCAAAGCACAATTGATTGGTCATTGTTCGCGGAAAAGAAAGAAGTCGTTTTCAAAAAGAAGAAAGACCTTCGAGATCATCAAAAAGCCGCTTTAGTGAATGTGAAAATTGGCTTGTACGATCAGAAGCTTGAGCGTGGTAAGCTCATTATGGCATGTGGTACAGGTAAAACCTTTACAAGTCTTAAAATCGCTGAAGAATGCGCGGGTAAAGGCAAGCGCGTATTGTTCCTTGTGCCAAGTTTATCTTTGTTATCCCAAACATTGACTGAATGGACACAAGAATCAACAACGCCGTTGCATAGCTATGCAGTCTGTTCAGATACAGAAGTCGGCAAAAAGAAAAAAGGATCTGTCATTGATGCAGTCACAACCCTTGAACATGAACTGCAATATCCAGCGACAACAGATGCGAAGAAGTTGGCTGAAAACGTCGAGAAGCATCACGATGACGAGCACATGACAGTTGTGTTCTCAACATATCATTCTATTCAAACTGTCAGTGATGCCCAAAACGAGCATCAGATGTATGAATTTGATCTAATTATCTGCGATGAAGCACACCGTACGACTGGTTCAACGCACGACAGTGAAGATGATTCAAACTTTGTGAAGATTCATGATGGTGGTTTCATATTGGGCAAAAAACGCCTTTATATGACAGCTACACCACGTATTTATTCAACTGAATTAAAAAATAATGCTACTGATTTCACTCTTTTTTCAATGGATGACGACAAGTTATTTGGTGAAACTCTTTATACCATTAACTTTTCAGATGCAGTGAAACGTGGCTTATTAGTCGATTATAAGGTCATCGTACTCACTGTAGATTCTGAAACAATTATCAATAAAATTGGTAGTTTTATTACTGAAAATAGCGATATTGTCGTCGATGATGCCGCACGTATTGTCGGATGTTGGAAAGCATTGTCTAAACAAGGTATTCATGCGGATGTTGAAGAAGATATTAATCCGATGCAACGCGCACTTGCATTCTGTCAGGTGATTGACCAAACCGAGAAAGCACGTACACATCAGGTGAGTTCTACTCGAATTGCAAATATTTTTCATAAAGTTGTCGAAGCATATCAACAAGCAGAAAATAAAGAAGGCAATGAAATCTCTCACCGTTTGGTATGCGAAGCACAGCATGTCGACGGTGGTATGGGTGCAGACCTAAAAGAACAAAAGCTGAATTGGTTGAAAGCAACGCCTAAACCACAAGTTGATGAAAATGGAGTAGAGCGTCCGATTTGCCGAGTTCTAACTAATGTTCGTTGCTTGTCTGAAGGTGTAGATGTGCCTGCACTTGATGCCGTGTTATTCCTGACACCACGTAATTCACAAGTTGATGTGGTTCAGTCTGTTGGGCGTGTTATGCGCTTAGCACCAAACAAAACACGTGGTTATGTAATTTTACCTGTTGTGATTCCACCTGGTATGGAAGCTCATAAAGCGTTAGATGACAACAAGACTTATAAAGTCGTGTGGGATGTTTTAAATGCCCTACGTTCTCATGATGATCGTTTCGATGCCATGATCAATAAAATGGACTTGAACGGTATTGATCGAACAAAAATGGAAGTCATAGCATTAACTGATAAAGTTGCAGTTAAAGCGAAAAAGAAAGGTGCGGGCAAAGGTGGTACAAGCATCGGTACACCGACCAAGAAGAAAAAAGATGAAGCTGAAGATGTTCAACAGTCCTTCAGTTTTGAATCGGGCGAGATTGAGCGTGCTATCGTTGCTAAGGTAGTTCAGAAGGTCGGAAATCGTCATCATTGGGAAGATTGGGCAAATGACATTGCCAAGATTGCACAAACCCATATTAAGCTCATTAAAGACATTCTAGAACGTCCTGAATGTGACAAAGAACGCGCCGTCTTTGAAGAATTTGCCTATGAGATCCGCGATGACCTTAACAACGCGGTATCGGATGCTGAAATCATTGAAATGTTGGCACAGCACCTGATTACCAAGCCTGTCTTTGATGCCTTGTTTGATGAGTATAGCTTTGCCGCTAAAAACCCAATGGCACAAGCTATGCAGAAGGTTTTAGATGTACTTGATCAACATCACTTAGACAGTGAAACAGAAGCTCTACAACGCTTCTATGACAGCGTAAAGCTTCGTGCATCGGGTATTGATAGTGCCGAAGGTAAACAGAAGATCATTGTTGAGCTTTACGACAAGTTCTTCCGTAATGCTTTCCCTCGTATGACCGAACGCCTTGGTATTGTCTACACACCAGTTGAGGTGGTGGACTTTATCTTGCACAGTGTCAATGATGTACTTAAGCAAGAGTTTGGTAAGAGCTTTGCGGATGAAGGTGTGCATGTACTTGACCCATTCACGGGTACAGGGACGTTCATTTCTCGCCTATTGCAAAGTGGTCTAATTCCATCGGATAAGTTGGTCTATAAGTACAAAAACGAGATTCATGCCAATGAGCTTGTATTACTCGCTTACTACATTGCAGCCATCAATATTGAAGCGGTTTACCATAGCCAAATCATTGATGAATACACGCCATTTGAAGGGATTTGTTTAACCGATACTTTTCAAATGTACGAGAAAGAGGATTTGGTAGATCAAGTTCTTGTAGATAATAGCGCACGTCGTAAACGTCAGAAATTACTCGATATTCAAGTGATTATTGGGAATCCTCCATATTCAGCAGGGCAAAAGTCGGAAAATGATGACAATCAGAATGTTGCCTATCCTCAATTGGATCAGCGCATAGCACAAACCTATGCAAAGAACTCAACGGCAACTTTAAAGAATAAGTTATACGATTCTTATATTCGTGCGATTCGTTGGGCAAGTGATCGTATATCCTCACAAGGTATTATCGGTTTTGTAACGAATGCTGGTTTTATTGATGCGAATACGGCAGATGGCTTACGTAAGTGTTTGGTTGAAGACTTTAGTAGTTTGTATATCTTCCACTTGCGAGGAAATCAACGAACTTCAGGCGAAAAATCTCGTCAAGAAGGTGGGAAAATCTTCGGTAGTGGTAGTCGTGCACCCATTGCAATTTCAATATTAGTGAAGAATCCCAAAGCAGAAAAGCATGGGCAAATCTATTTCCATGATATTGGAGATTATTTAAGCCGTGAAGATAAGCTTGAAAAAATTTCAGAATTTAAGAGTATTCAAGGCATTGCCAATTCAAATGGATGGGAAATAAAAGTCCCTGATGAGCATGGAGATTGGTTGAACCAACGTGACAATTCTTATCAAAACTATATGTTAATTGGTGATAAAGAGTTTTCACATAGTAAGAGTATATTTTGTTGCTACTCTCAAGGACTGTTAACAGGAAGAGATGCTTGGGTAATTAACTACTCTAAAACACAATTAGAATCAAATGTGAAGAGAATGATTTCCTTTTATAATGATTCAATCAATAACAATGGTCAGCTTTCAAATGATCCGACTAAGATTAGTTGGACGGCAAATCTTAAAAAGAGTGCAGATAATAAAAAAAGATTAGCATTTGATATTCAAAACATCGTGCCTATCTACTATAGACCTTTTTCAAAGCATTGGATGTACTTTGATAAGTCCTTGAATGAAAGAACCTCATTCATGGGGGCTATGTTCCCAAAGGAATACGATCACTGTAATAAAGCTATTGTTGTCTTAGGTCGTGGTGAAAATAAAGAATTTTCAGTCATGCTTGTTGAGTCAATTTCAGAGTATAAAACCTTATATAATAGCCAATCATTCCCGATGTATTACTTTGAAGAAGTATTCGAAGACAAGAATGTCGGTTCAGGTGATTTATTCGATGAATCACTTGATTTAACCGTGACGGAAACCAAGTACGAACGCAAAGATGGCATCAGTGACGAAGGCTTACAGCACTTCCAAACGGCATACCCTAACGAGCAAATCACCAAAGAAGACATCTTCTATTACACCTACGGTTTACTCCATAGCGAAGAATACCGTACACGCTATGCGGACAACCTCACTAAAGAGTTGCCACGTATTCCATGCGTGAAGAAAGCAGAAGATTTTTGGGCGTTCTCTAAAGCAGGTCGTGAGCTTGCACATTGGCATCTCAACTACGAAAACATTGAGCCGTACAAAGCAACATTGGATACAGGTAGCGCGGCGTACAATCAATTGACCGCTGAAGACTTCTATGTCGTAAAGATGAAGTTTGCCAAGAAAGGTGAAAAAGGTACGGTCGTTTATAACAAGCGCATCACCATCAAGGACATCCCCGTAGAGGCGTATGAGTACGTGGTCAATGGTAAGCCTGCGCTTGAGTGGGTTATGGAGCGTCAGGGCGTATCTACTCATAAAGACAGCGGTATCGTAAACGATGCAAACGATTGGGCAATTGAAACAATGAACAACCCAGCATACCCGCTTGAGTTATTCTTACGTGTGATTACGGTCAGCCTTGAAACAATGAAGATTGTTAGAGCTTTACCGAAGTTGGATATTTGATTTTTATATGGCAGATACCTATCTGCCATTTTTATTTTTTGAGGGTATTTAATTAATGGATGTTTCTCCAGACAAACAAAATATTGACACTTTATTTTCAAATACGCAGTACAACATTGATTTTTATCAAAGAGATTATAAATGGAGTGCTGAGCCAGTAAATAGACTACTGGATGATGTATTTTATAAATTTAACGAAGTTTATTCGGCTAATTCGGATTTACCACCCGAACCAAAGGTGATAGATACTAAATATCCTTGGTACTACCTTAATACTTATGTCACCAACACTATTGATGGTGAAGTGTATGTTGTCGATGGTCAGCAACGGCTTACAACCATTACTTTAATTATTATTAATATGTACCGTAGATTGGTGGATAACAAAAGTAAATTAAGTAAATGGGTGGATGCAAAAATTTGTGGACAAGTTGGTTTTGAAAATACCTTTTGGATGAATCATAAGGGGCATCTAAAGACTCTAGATGCACTTTACTCGGGTGATGCAGATACAGCACCAATAGACTCGGGTCTTACTGCAGTCAATATGGTAAAAAACTACAAAGTTATATCTGAATGGTTTGACACATATATTGGTGATAACCACCATAAGTTGGAAACTTTTGTATTTTACTTTTTAAGACGATTAGTGCTAATCAATCTTTCAGTGGAGCAGACAGATGTTCCTATGGTTTTTGAGGTTATCAATGATAGGGGGGTAAAACTTAAGCCTTATGAGATTCTTAAAGGGAAATTATTAGGTCAGATTGATAAATTACTCTTAGAAAGTAAAAATTATAATGAGCTTTGGGAAACTAGCCTCAAAAAAATTAACAAGTTTAGCGAGGATGAGGCGGATAGATTCTTCAGATTCTATTTGAAGTCTAAATTTGCTGACACGAGAGCCGAGGGGCAAAAGTTTGATGGTGACTACCATAGAATCATTTTCTCATCGAGTTTTCAAAGTAAATTATGCTTAGATCACAATCCTAAGGGGGTTGTGGATTTTTTAGATGCAGACTTTACTTACTATTCCAAAGTTTATGCCAATCTTTTAAATAAATTATCAAATGATTCAAATTCTTATTTTACTTTTAACTCTTTAAATGATTTAGATGGTAGCCTTTTGTTAGGATTGTCAGTTTGTAGCATTGATGATCCGAATGAAGATGAGAAGTTAAACAGTATAGCTAAAGAGATAGATCGGTTCTTTGCTCTTTTACAACTTCAGAATTGCTATGAAAGTAATGCTTTTCAAGAATCTCTTTACCGCATTTCAAGTGAAATACGTGAGCAGGATTTGTCTATCATACGTTCTGTATTTGATAACGAACTCAAGTCTCAAATAGAGAAAAAGAGACAGGTTCAACCTGAGAATCCTTTTGATTATTCCTTGTTTAAAAATACTGGTGATAATTTAAATGCTAGATTCAAGAGATATTTTTTTGCTAGGGTTGAAGGTTTTTTAGCAAAGAATCTGAATGTGGAGATGAGACATTCATACCAACCTTTAGTTTCAAACACGGGCTCAGTTAACGGTTTTCATATAGAACATATACTTTCAAGGAATGCAGAAAGCCTAGCGTTATTTGATAACCAAGAAGACTTATTCGTGAATGAGCGAAATCGTCTAGGTGGTATCTTATTGTTAAAAGGTAAGGATAATATCTCGAGCAATAATGAAACTTATGAAGAGAAGTTGAAGACATACTCTGGTACGCTTTTATGGAATGAAACTTTACGAGAAGATTTTTATAAATCAAATCTAGACTTTAAAGCATTTAGAGCGAAATTTGATCTAAATGAGTTGGAAGGTATCAATGTATTTGACCGTGATGCTTTGGAAACCAGACAGAAAATTTTATTTAAAATGGCCACTCATATTTGGGCTTAAGATATAAGAATTTAAAGAGGTTTTAATGTTGGAATGGTTATGAATATTCTTGAATGGCTTGAGGTGAGCAAGCAACGAGCAGTTGAAAATGGCTATGAGCCTTTTGAAGACTCTGAAGCATACGGTGGGGAAGTTTTTGTTAAAGATGATAGAAAATGGATTCATTCAATAGGTCGCTTGAAGAGTAAATTAGGTGTAATGACCGATGATGAATTAGAGGGACTAGGGTATTCGGTAGCCGATTATCACCGTTTTAACTCGGATGAAAAGGAGTTCTCACGGAATATTGTAATGAATTCGGTCAATGCTGAACTGTTAGAAATTTTTGGCGATTGTGCCCCTGATGAGCATGGCGCTATTTATCTTGGAGATGGAATCTATATGGATGATGAAGGAAATACATTTGGAGACTGGAATCGTTAGACTCTCGAATTATTGCTCAATAGCTTCCACACGATATACATAACCTAGACGAGTTCAATTTCAATTGTTAGAATTGAACTCGATAAATAGGCTTTTAAGTTAATGATATATTAAGTAATTGGCATCTTGTATGGTGTTATGTATGGTTGATTTTTTAATTTTTATAAAATTTATATAAATCAATACATTAATCTTTTAGTTTGGTAGACGCCACCCCACCAAAATTCTTTCCGAAGTAATCCATCGGAATCTAGAAAAGCCTTTAAACTCAATGTTTAAAGGCTTTTTTATTGGCTGTATTGTCCGACTCTGTCCTACGCTGTGTGACCCCATTTTTGCTTTGTATAGGTAAAAATAGGTAAAAATTTTCTTAATATATTAAAAATTAGTATGTTATACAGTTGATTCAACTGATGCTGCTTAGACTCTACTTTCTTTTTGACCTTTATAACTTCTGCACTATTGAGCAGATGCAATGACTTCGATATGCCCTATAAGCCATTTCTTAATTCTGGAGTTATGCATAAGTCTTAATTTTGAATATTCGTTTGAATTGGAGTTTATTCAACACGATCTGTAGAAATTCATATCAATATTTAAAATCTGTTTCTGAATTAAAAAAGAGTCTTATATGGACTCTTTTTTATGGGTAGTTATTTGGAGATCCTGCTTTATAAAGATAAGGTTCTGTATTTATTCTATAAGTTTCTCTGCCAAAAATTTATTGAAGTTTATATATCCAGGCTTAAGCTGATCTATATGTCTGTGTATCAACGAAATCGGATGGTAGATCTACATTTAAGTATAAAGTAGATGTAACGATCAATCGGGATAGGATA
This sequence comes from Acinetobacter sp. 197, assembly GCF_048148385.1. Lineage (NCBI taxonomy): Bacteria > Pseudomonadati > Pseudomonadota > Gammaproteobacteria > Moraxellales > Moraxellaceae > Acinetobacter > Acinetobacter sp. 197. Next base: position 699 of record NZ_JAYWZK010000019.1, on the reverse strand, counting down.
GATCGTAACTGAGGACGATACTTTGTATCGAATGTTCCACGATTTTAATAAGCCTTAGCGAGTAACCAGATCTGCCATACAGGTTAAAGAAGCGGCTGCAGAAGCTTTTATATCGGGTACTGGTTCCACATGTGCAGAAATTTAGCATGATTCTAAAATCATGAGTACAGATATACCTATGGGTAAGATGCTATTTTATAATAGTTTTTATTATGATAATCCATTAAGTAATCAGCTATAGCAGCTGTCATCAGAAAAACTATATTATGCTATAATTTTAATGTGTTATTTTTTGTGTGCAACGAAATAATTTATAACAAGAAAAATCCTTAAAAGGTTTTTTTATCTTTAAAAAATTTGAATAATGATTAAAACATAAACAATAAAATAGAGTAGATATGGCCAAGAATTATTATGAAATATTAGGTGTATCTCGAGATGCAACTGATGAGCAAATTAAAAAAGCTTATCGTAAACTTGCAAGAAAATATCATCCAGATGTCAGTAAAGAAGCTGATGCTCAAGAGCGTATGCAAGAAGTAAATGTTGCCTACGATGTGTTAAGTAATGAAGAAAAAAAAGCAGAATATGATTTTGAATTAGACCATCCACAGAGTAGCCATAGCCAAGGTGGGAATAGTCATCAATATTATTCCAATATGGGCGGGCAGGATTTTTCAGGGTTTGAGGACTTGTTTG
>NZ_JAYWZK010000018.1:0-46137 GCF_048148385.1 Acinetobacter sp. 197 | reverse complement strand
GTATAGATGCCGCTGTTGAAATGCAGGAAATAAAAAAACCAGCGATTCGCTGGTTTTTTACTGCTGGCTATTTTAGCTATATACATACATTGCAGTTGCGAAATAGCTTATAGATGGCTACTCAAAGTAACGAATCTAGAATCCACTATTGGAAATTAAAAAATTTTCTTAATTTACTTAAAAATAGCCTAAGCATGATTATTGGACTCATATTATTAAGTAATTAAAGAGAGTTCTTTAATATTTTTTTATGTTGTTTCACTTGTTTGGCATACCGTTTACCCTGTTTGCGCATTTTGCGATTATTCTCATAACCTGACGGACCCACATTATAGTAGGCAAGAGCTTTCTTCCAGTTGCCAGATGATTGATTATACTTAGCAAGAATATAAGTACCGCACTGGATATTACTGTTCTCACTATATAAATCACCTGGACAGGTTTGTTGCCAGTATCTTGGAATTACTTGCATTAATCCTACAGCCCCTGCAGGAGAAGTAGCTTGGCTACGATAAGTAGATTCCTGACGAATCACCGCTGCTACTAGTAGGGGATCTACCCCCTGATTTTGTGCATGCTGCACAATCAAAGGAGAAACACGATTAGCTGTATCCGCAGGAGTAGAATACGCAGTTTGAATGCCTTTAGACAATTTAGCTGCACGTTTTTCTATGGAGCCTCCACCCAAGGATGAGCAGCCAGCAAAAAGAAAGGTACTCAATAAAATAGAGGAAAATTTAAAAGAATAAGAATGAAATAATGAAGATTGAGATTGAGCTGGATTGAAGAAATAAGAAAAAAACAAACTGTGGATTCCATGCCTGAATAAACCTATTTCGATGTTAGGCAGCCTATATATAAGAGTCAAGCTTAGTGCAGATAAAAGCATTATATTTCTGCACTAATCTTATAAATCTGATAAAACCCTGTCCTAAGTTGCAAGCGTTTTAAGCATCCAGATTTCACAGGCATTACTATGTCCGGTATTGCCTTTAGGCTGAGGTAGATGTTGAAAACCTAATTTTTCATAGAGATTTATTGCTTGCCATAGCGTTTTAGTTGTTTCTAAATAGACTGCCTCAATCTGATGAGCCTGTGCAAATTCAAAGGATAGTTCTAAGATTTTTTTGGCAAAACCTTGCTGACGGATCTCAGGTAAAAAGTACATTTTCTGAATTTCTAAAATGTTTGCGTCACCTTCTAAGGGAGCAATTCCACCACCGCCATACACCTGATTCCGTTCATCCACAATAACCCAGTAAGCTGCATACGGTTGGTTATAGAATTCATATAAATTATCTAAAATTGAATCACCTACTGCAAAGCCGGACTCTGCGGCAAGACCAAACTCTATAGAAACTTTACGAATGACCTTGGCAATTTGTGCATTATCTTGAGGCTGAATAGGACGAATAGAGTACATATTGAACTGATTTTATTTTAAAAAAAGATGAATTTTTATAGCCTTAAACCCTTAAAAAATCCATCGTTTAATCAATTCAGGTGATTTTAATTCACTATTTAATGAACAATCACTATTTTAATTCGCTCGATGATTTCCCTAATTCCCGTCGGGCAATAATGAGTTGCTGAATCTGTTGGGTCCCTTCAAAAATATCCAGAATCTTGGAATCACGTGCCCATTTTTCTAGAAGTTCAGTTTCGTTATAACCAATGGCTGCTGCCAGTTCAACACATTTTAAGGTGATTTCATTACCGATCCGGCCTGCTTTGGCTTTGGCAATAGAGGCTTCACGCGAATTTGGTTTACGATTATCCGCCATCCATGCAGCTTTCAGCATGAGCAGGCGTGCGGCTTCCCATTCGGCTTCCATACGATAGATTTGTGCTGCGATATTGGAGCTTTGCAAATACGGTGTAGCATATGTGGCATCTAACTTTTCCTCAAAAATCTCCTTAATTCGTTCTAGTGAAGCTTTCGCACAACCAATTGCCATTGCAGCGACTAATGGACGAGTATTATCAAAGGTTTCCATGACGCCGGCAAAACCTTTGGCGACATCAACTTCCGCATGACCAAGCAAGTTTTTTGCGGGGACCCTGCAGTTGATAAAGCTAATGGCGGCAGTATCAGATGATTTAATCCCTAATTTATGTTCTAGCCGTTCAACTTTCATGCCCGGGGTACCTTTGGTCACCACAAATGATTTAATTGCTGATCGTCCCAGTTTTTTATCCAAAGTTGCCCAAACGACGACTGCATCTGCCCGTTCACCGGAAGTTACGAAGATTTTTTCACCATTTAAAATATAATCAGTACCATCTTTGATTGCAGTTGTACGGATCGCAGCGGAATCTGAACCACAGCCTGGTTCTGTAATTGCCATGGCGGCCCAAATTTCGTGAAAACGCTGCAATTGTTCCTCATTTGCTACGGCTGCAATCGCTGAGTTTCCTAATCCCTGACGTGGCATCGAAAGTAATAAACCAGTATCGCCATAACACATTTCAATAATACTCAGGGCGGTAGACATATTAATGCCATTTTTATTACTGCTGTCTGCATCACCACGTTTATTGACTGCTGCACCGGCATTCATGCCTTCGCTACCATGATTCATACCGTCGACCACAGAAGCAAGCATGTCTAGTTCTATCGGATAGGCATGTTCAGCCTTGTCATATTTTCGTGAAATCGGACGCAAAACATTGACGGCAACTTCATGTGCTTGATCAATCAAGAGTTTGAATTTTGGCGGATTTTGTAGATTCATAATTATTCTTCTTTACTTTCTGATCAGGCATGCAAGCCAGAGTGGAGAATAGCAGTGGCTCTCAGGTCCCGATACCAGCGTTCTACCGGATGTTCTTTAGTAAACCCGTGACCACCTAAAATCTGTACACCATCGGTGCCGATTTTCATGGATTTTTCTGCGCAGAGCAGACGGGCCAGATAGGCCTCACGATGAAAGCTTTGCCCCGATTCAGCCAGACTCGCAGCATTCAGGATCAGTATCTGCATCGCATCAATTTCAATGGCCATATCGGCAATCATAAAAGCGACACTCTGACGATGAGAAATTGGTTCACCAAAGGCGATACGTTCATTGGCATATTGCACACAATATTTCTTAATAGCTTCACAGGTGCCTACTGCCATCGCACACCACATTAAATTACCCAGATCAACAAAAGCTGCATAATCAAAATCCTCATCTCCCAGACGTTGAGCCGGGGTATTTACGAATTTAAGCGTCACAGTTTCAGTAGCTTTTAAGCCCATTGCCGGAGAATTTTGTACAGTCATCGTATTATGTCGTTGCACGACAAACACGTCAGCTTTGCCATGCAGGTCGGCGCTGACCAGATAGATATCCGCAGTTTCTCCCAGTATTACCAAGGTTTTTTCACCGTTAATGAGATAATGATTCTGACTATGAATGGCGGTGGTTTTAAGCTGATAAGGATTAAATGCAGCCGTGGCTTCTTGCACTGCAAAGGTGGCCTTCAACTCAGGATTCTCTGCGAAAGCGCTCAGATATTCTGCCTGAATCTGCTCTGAGCCCCAGCGAGTGATCGCATTGATGACACTAAAATTCGTAAGTAAGCCAGCGGTCAGGCTGAAATCTCCTTGTGCCAAATGTTGAGCGATTAAAATATTGCTGACGATATTCTGTTCTGCTGCAACACCCCCTAAGGCTTCGGGAAGGGCATAGAGATTCAAGCCTAAATCAGTGCTGTAGTGCCAGAGTTCTGGGGGAAATAATTCATGTTGATCTGCATCATGCGCTAAAGGATATAGCACCTCTTGGGCAAATTGCTGCATGGCATCACAAGTCATTTGCTGTTCTTCAGTCAAGTTCAGGTCAAATAGGGATTTGGACTGATGCGGCAGACGCTGTTTTTCAATCTTCTGGCCAGATTTTAGGATTTTCTGGGTTTGACTCAGAGTTTTGAATCCTGCTTTTGAACTTTGATAAAGTGATTTTTCTACAAATTTACGCAGCTTTAACTGGTCTAATACTTCGCTTCCCGCGATTTTGGTCAATATAGACAAGCCAAATCCTTGGGCTTTATTCACCATATTATTCATTCTGATTATCCTAAGGTGTCGTCACATTATTTTTTTTAATACTGACATGTGCTCAAGGATAAAACTATGTCGTAGGTGACAAGATTAATTGTCAATTCTCAGGTTTTTTAAGATTAATAAATTAAAATGTAAATCAATGAAAATAAGAAGAAAGATCTAAATTAAAAAAATCTTTAATGAATAAAAATTGACCTGGATGACAAAATCATCCGGGTCTTTATGATGTATTTATTTTAAGAGAGATGTTTTTTAATCATGGCACGTACATTGGTTTTGGCATCAATGACGGTCATAAAGGTATAGGCACCAATAAATTTACGGCTAATAAACATAAATTCCTTTGGCGGTACACTGAAATAACGCGACGCCATAGATCTTGAAGCCTGTTGCATGACACGGCTATGCAGTTGACTCTTTTTCCAGTCATAACGATTATGTTCGTCCATTACGCCGGCTGGCAGCTCCTGATTATTCAGTGGTGAGCTAAATGCTTCAGTAGCTAATAAGAAGACCTTGGCCATATCGGGTTTGATACTTTGTGGAATTGAATCAAAAAATTCATAACCCGTCATGGCCTTGACCATCATATCCGAGTCATGATGATAGCCTGCCTGAATCAGGTTGCGCGCAACATTGAGCAGATGCTGGTCAAACTGACGAATTGCGCCAAAGTCGAGCAAAACGATCTTGTCATGCATATCAGCGCCATTGCCGAGACGAACCAGATAGTTACCAAAGTTCGGATCGGTTTGCATCTCGCCCCATTCAAAGATTTCACGTACTGCAATTTCCAGAGAAGCTTCGCCTAACAGGTTGCGGCGTTCTTGAGGTAGGGATAACATCACCGGGCTATTGATTGGCACACCGCGTTCAAAGGTCATGCACAACACACGATCAGAGCAATATTCATCAATAATCGTCGGTACGATATAGCGTGGATCATCTTTCAAACGTGCAGCAAAACGACGCGTTGTATCTGCCTCAATCTGATAGTCTACTTCACGATGCATCATCTCGCGGACTTCGTCGAACCACTGGTCAAACTCACGGGTTTGCGGCACCATACGCGTCAATTTAAGCATGTTCTTAAACAGGCTCATATCTGAATCAATGGCTTCCGCTACACCGGGGTACTGAATTTTTAAGACCAGTTCCATACCATCGGATTTTCGGGTAGCGCGATGTACCTGTGCCAAAGAGGCTGTGCCTAAAGGCTCATGATCAATGGTGAGGTCATCCAGTTTTGAACCAAGCTGTTGCTGTAATTGGGTTCTGATGGCTGGCCAAGCCAGTGCAACTGTCTGGTTATTCAGGGTATTTAAAGCCTGAGTGACTTCTTCAGGCAAAAAATGCTCTCCATAAAGTGCCATCATTTGCCCAATTTTAACAATAGAACCCTTGAGCTTACCGATTTCTGCAACCAGATAGTCAGCCTGTTCTTTCATGGCTTTTTTACGTTTCTTTTCTTTATCTTCTTCGCTCGAGAACATGGAGCTTGCACTAGAAGCCGCCCAACGTGTGCCTGCCAGCAAGGATGCCTTTGCGATCGATAAGCGTCGATCCATAGAGGAGGTTTTCAGTTGTTTAAGCTTATCGTTCTGATCTGACATGTAAACTCGATCCTTTCATCATCAGCATGAAGCAGAATAAATCATTGTAAGAGATATTAGCGTTTCTGCACGTATTAAAAAAGTTTAAGCGGCTGAATTCATAGTAAAAGCTAGGCAAGCTTTCAATTATTCACCAACCAGTATCAGTTTAGACAGGGCATTATGCCATTTGAAATTGGATTTTTAATTCAGATCGTTGCTGCAACTGTTGTTTATTTGTTTGAATATGTTGATGAATCAGACGCTGTACGCTGTCATGCATGAAGCCCAGAGAATAGCCTTTAACAATCACAATACTTGGCAAGCCAAAGAACAGATATTTGGCATCTTCCAGCGTTGCATCGGTAAATACGCCATGCTGTATCAAGGCTGACTGTAAAAATCCCTTTTCTTGCTGCACCTGACCGGATGCTTGATCATTCCAGTAATTCTGGCGCATCGCCATAAGATTATTGTGCTTATAGCTCATAGATAGAGGCTCGTTTGAAGATTGAATATGAATTATATGAGCGTCACAGGCCAATTTTCAATTGTGGAACTGTGGAATCTTTCTTTCCAAGAAATGCATAGGATTTTTGTCCGGACTACGTTAATATCAGTGGATAATTTAAACAATATTGATTGTTAAACATTTATTGGGATTGTACCGCTTTCGGTAAAGGGGATGTTATGCGTCTTGCGTGGTTTTTAGTTGCAATTTTTGTGGGTACTTCCGCTCAAACACAGGCTGCTATGGGGTATTCCAAAGAATATTCACAATGTATGAATTTCAGTTATGGAAATACTGCTAAAATTGAAAAATGCCTTAATAAAGAGCTAAAATTTCACAATAAACGCCTGAAGAAAAACTATAAAACTTATCTAAAATTAAATCCGAATCAGACTGCTGCCATCCGCAGTCAGCATGTGCTTTGGGAGCGTAAACTGACTCAGCAATGTAATTTTAGAATGTCAGGAAAATATGCCAAACAGCAACAAGGTCAATGTATGCTGGCTTTGATTATGGATCAGGCCAATCTTTATCAATCTCGCTCTTATGCATCAGCTTCCAGATAAAATGCCATAGTATTAGCATCGGCATTTAACTGAAACATTTACGAATAAAGTCAAAATTTATGCTGATAATTACTCACAAAAACAGGAATTTTATAATTTTTGAAGGCGTAGAGAATTCGTGTTTTTCATGCTTTTAGCATTATAAAAGCACGCAAAACAAGGTATCATAAGGCGTTTAAAAAAATGACCTTGGAGACGCCTTAAGTGGATCGACCGACTATTAGCCCTGAACATATGCAGGAAGCCGCTGAAAATTTAACCACCATTCGTGATTTTATTCGTTTTGGTGTGACAGCATTACGTCAATACGATGCACATTTGGGCCAAGGCACAGAAGATTATTTTGCTGAAAGTTCAGCGCTAGTGTTGCAAACCCTGTCACTAGAATGGAAAGCGGACGCTGAAATTCTAGATGCCAAATTATTGCCAAGTGAAAAAGCCGAATTTTTAAGTCTGCTGGAACGCCGTATTAATGAAAAAGTTCCAACTTCATATTTATTGAATCTGGCTTACTTTGACGGCAAACCCTACTATGTTGATGAGCGTGTGCTGATTCCACGTTCACCGATTGCTGAACTGATCCAGAACCGTTTTGCCCCATATTTCCTGGGTGAACATGGTCAAATGGGTGAGGCGGTTAATAACTTGCCGGAAAACCCGAATCCGAAGACACCACAACGTATTCTAGATATGTGTACCGGTTCAGGCTGTATCGCGATTGCCTTGGCTTATGCTTTCCCTGAAGCGGAAGTAGATGCCACCGATATTTCGAAAGAAGCATTGGAAGTTGCGCAAATCAATACTGAGCATCATGACAAGCAATATCAGATCGCATTGCTTGAATCCGACTTGTTCGAAAAAATTCCAGCCGAAAATCAGTACGATTTAATCGTATCTAATCCGCCGTATGTCGATGCGGAAGATATGGCTGATTTGCCTGAAGAATTCCATCATGAGCCTGAGCTTGCACTTGCTGCAGGTCAGGATGGTTTGGATCTGGTACGTAAAATGCTGGCTCAAGCTGCAGATTACCTGACTGAGAATGGCCTGATCGTGATCGAAGTAGGTAACTCAGAATGGGCAATGCGCCAAAATTTCAATTCGGTGGATTTCTACTGGTTACAATTCCAGAAAGGTGGCACTGGTATCTTTGCATTGACTGCAGAGCAATGCCGTACTTACCGCGATTTATTTATTCAGTCTATTCAAGCATAGGAGTCGTTTGACATGGCAGGTAATAGTATAGGACAACTGTTCCGTGTAACGACTTGTGGTGAATCTCACGGTGTTGGCCTGATGGCAATCATCGATGGGGTTCCACCCGGCATTGAGCTGACTGAAGCGGATTTGCAAAAAGATCTGGACCGTCGTAAGCCGGGTACATCGAAATTTGCAACCCAGCGTAAAGAGCCTGATGAAGTAGAAATTATTTCCGGTGTGTTTGAGGGTAAAACCACCGGTACTTCAATTGGTTTGTTAATTCGTAATACGGATCAAAAATCGAAAGACTACGGCAATATCGCACAGACATTCCGCCCGGGTCATGCCGATTATACCTATACCCAAAAGTATGGTTTCCGTGATTATCGTGGTGGCGGCCGTTCAAGTGCGCGTGAAACAGCAATGCGTGTTGCAGCGGGTGCAATTGCCAAGAAATTCCTTTTCGAAAAATTTGGCATTGAGATTCGTGGTCATGTAACCCAGATCGGCCCTGAAAAAGCAGAGAAACTGGACTGGAACGAAGTTCCAAACAATCCGTTTTTCTGTGGCGATGTGGATGCAGTACCACGTTTTGAAGCACTGGTGACGTCTTTGCGTGAGCAAGGTACCAGTTGTGGCGCTAAACTTGAGATCATTGCGTCTAAAGTACCTGTGGGTTGGGGCGAGCCAGTCTTTGATCGTCTGGATGCTGACATCGCACATGCCATGATGTCGATTAATGCCGTTAAAGGTGTTGAAATCGGTGATGGTTTTGGCGTCGCTGAACAGTTTGGTCATGAAAGCCGTGATGAACTTACTACGGACGGCTTCCTGGCGAACCATGCTGGCGGTATTCTAGGCGGTATTTCTAGCGGTCAGGACATTCGTGTTGCGATTGCCTTGAAACCGACTGCTTCAATCACTACTCCGGGTAAAACCATTAATATTGATCGTGAAGATACCGATGTGCTGACCAAAGGCCGTCATGATCCTTGCGTGGGTGTACGTGCTACGCCAATTGCAGAAGCGATGCTGGCGATTGTGCTGATGGATCATTTCATGCGTCATCGTGCGCAAAACACGGATGTAGTTGCGCCGTTCGCACCGATTGAACCGAAATAATTTGCTTTATAGAAGTGAATAAAATTAAAGTCAGACTTCGGTCTGGCTTTTTTTGTACAAAAACTATCATGTTAAAAAGAAATCAGATTAAGCTAAGATTTTTCTAAAAATAATGATCAGGGGAGGTATTTATGGAAATATGGTTAAGTGCTGAGCTGAGTAGTGAAGTTTTAAGTGAAGAGCAAACTCTACAGGAATGTAAAGCACGTAATGCAGTTGAAGATGCCTTAAATGCTCAACTTCAAAATAAGTCTTATGATATTCCGATAAATAAGTGGAAATGTATTTCAATTATAATGGGAACGGATAATTTTGATGAACGTATTTATTATTCTCCTAAACGAAAAAACATGGATTTTCGCTTAAGAATAGATCCGACCACCTTCAAGGCAACAGATGACCTAGGCCGAAAGAAACTCATCTTTTCTATGCTTTTAAGAAGTTTAGACTTATTAAAAGTTAAATTAGAAAAAGTTCGTCCAAAACTGGATTCAACAGTTTTTGATGAGTTAGAAAAACTTAAAATAGATGTATTAAATATTGCAAAAGAAGAAAGCTGGATTTAAACGATTTATTCATTAAAGTCACATAGAGTCTCTCTTATTTATTATCCGTTTATTTTTCCATTGTTTTTTTATCCGGTAATACGAGGGTTGTTGTATGCTTGTTCCTTGACAGGCAATTAGGGTTGATTGCCGCAAAACTGCATATCAAGAGTTGCTCAATGTTTCAGACTATCTTCACTGTACTGTTTCCGCTTATTGGCCTCATTAGCTTGGGATATGTATTAAAACAAAGAAAATGGCTGGAAGATGATTTTTGGCGCGGTGCAGAAAAGTTAAATTATTATGTGCTTTTTCCAGTGATGCTATTTTTAAATCTGGCCACTGCCAAGATTCAAATGGCAGTCATTGAAGATGTGGTGCTAGTTGTATTTAGCATTATGGCCGTGGTCAGTATTGCATTGTATATTTTGCGTCATATTTACCAGATATCTTATGCGCGTTTTGGCGTGTATGTCCAAGGTTTACTACGCTTTAACACCTATATTGGCCTTGCTGCTGTCAGTGCCTTATTTCAGCAGCAGGGTATGACTATTTTCGCGGTGATCATGGTGCTGTGTATTCCTTTGGTGAATGTCTTATCGGTACTGGCATTTACCCGTAGTCACGAAATGCAGCTCACCAAAATTATTCTGGGCTTGGCTAAAAACCCATTAATTCTGGGCTGTATTATAGGCGGTTTATTTAATTTCTCGGGGTGGTCACTTTGGATTGGGTCAGAACACTTTCTTAAACAGATTGCACTGTGCAGTTTACCCTTAGGACTAATGTGTGTGGGAGCTGCCCTACAGTTTCAGGGCTTTCAGCGTGAGGTGTTGCCACTGGGTATGATGACTTTCGGGCGTCTTTTCGCAATGCCGCTCATTGCATTTTTAGTATGCAAAACTTTTCAGATTGATGCATTAACTACTCAGGTCTTGGTCTTGTTCTTTGCACTTCCTACTGCCTCAGCTTCCTATGTCCTCACTCGGGTATATGGCGGTGATAGTGAGTTAATGGCCAGTATCATCAGCGTACAAACAGTGGTCGCAGCAGGAAGCTTAATATTGGTGCTTTCCTGGATGATTTAAATTCTTAAATGGATAATGAAACAGTCTACATTTTGCTCCAGATCATACCTGTTTTAAGTGAATAAAATAGCCTAAGCAAATTGTGATCTTTTGACTGGCTTCAATCATTTAACTCTTAGACTGTTACAAATCCTAGGAAAGGGCTGCGACTCAGTGACTGTGGGAAGAAAGATATACAAATCTGCTATAGAGTTGAAGTTTTCAATTTAACTAATAAATTATTGATTAAAATAAGCAATTAAAGATTGATTCACGTGAATTAACATAAATTAAAACAGCGTATTTCTTAAAAATGGTATATAAATTGCTCATGATAATAAAACATTATTGCAGGAGAGAAATGCTTCTGCATTCGCCGAAGGAGCAAGTTCCCAGGAAACTCTCAGGCAAAAGGACTGTGATAATGGATAAAGACTCTGGAGAGAAGTGTTCAATCACTCACCGAAGGGGAAGGTGGCCGCATTGATGTGCAATGCATCTACCGAAGCTCTCAGGTACACATGACAGATGGGAAAAGACATCAATATAATCAAGGAGGTGTCTATGCGTCATGTCGTGGTGATTGGGGCTGGTATTACCGGAGTAACTACAGCTTATGAGCTGGCATTATCAGGCTATCAGGTGACCGTGGTGGATCGGCATCTATATCCGGCGATGGAAACATCTTTTGCCAATGGTGGCCAGCTTTCTGCCTGTAACGCAGAAGTATGGAACCAGAAAGCTACGGTGCTGAAAGGCATTAAATGGATGTCACAAAAAACTGCACCACTTTTGCTCAATCCCTCTTTTAGTGTGCATAAATACAGCTGGCTCATGGAGTTTTTAGGCAATATCAAACATTACGAAGCCAATACCCGAGAAACGGTACGGTTGGCCTTACTGGCCAGAGCGCGTTTGTTTGAAATTGCTCAAACAGAAAATATTGATTTTAATCTGGAAAAACGCGGTATTTTACATTTTTATCATAATAAGACAGATTATGACGTTGCGATCAAAGTCAATGATTTGTTGTGTAGTGGGGGTCTGGAGCGAAATGCCATTTCCGATACAGAAATCAAGCAGATAGAACCTGCATTAACGGGCGATTATTACGCAGGATTTTACTGCCAGAGCGATGCCACCGGGGATATTCATAAATTTAGCACCGGGCTGGCTAAAGCCTGTATGCAAAAAGGCGTAAAATTTGAGTTTGGTCAAGATGTTTTCGCTGTTGATTATCAAGCTCATAATATTCGGGTTAAATGCAAACCCAGTACTGAAAATGTCCATTCCTCTCCAGAGGATATTCTGGAAATTAATGCAGATGCCATTGTGGTATGTGCAGGTGTTGGCAGTTATCAGCTGGCTGAAATTCTCGGTGAGCGGGTCAATGTTTATCCAGTCAAAGGTTATTCCATAACCTTACAGTTAAATGATGAGCAGAGCCAGAACAATGCGCCCTGGGTCAGCCTGCTAGATGAAAGTGCTAAAATTGTCTTGTCACGTCTAGGCAAGGACCGTTTACGTGTTGCAGGCACCGCCGAGTTTAATGGCTATAATCGCGATATTCGCGCGGACCGGATTCAGCCGCTGATTGATTGGACCAATCGCAATTTTGACCTGTGTACCGAACATGTCGTGCCTTGGGCTGGCTTACGCCCAATGATGCCAAATATGATGCCGGTAGTACGCCGTGGCAAACATGAACGGGTATTTTACAATACCGGACATGGTCATCTGGGCTGGACTTTATCAGCGGCAACAGCAGTCATGATTGGTCAGGAAGTGGCTCAATATTATCCTGCTTGAACTGATAGCCCGCTTTCGGGCTATTTTTTAAAGATGAATTTTAAAAATCTTTAAAGGTTTATCTGAACTTTAAAATAGTGTGGTTCTTTCATAAATTATTTTTAAACCATTCAAAATGAGCAAGGAAATTTCCTCTTTTTATAGGAGTGCGGAGCATGCTCCTCTGGGGAGAGGCTCTTATAAATATCTGGTTATCCCGGGAAGCAGTGCTTCTCATCCCTGAAGGAGAAGGGACTTTAGATACTAATTAATGCTCGCTTTTTGATGACTTTATGTTAGTTAGCTATTTAATCATATAAACGATAAATGCCAGTAAATCGCTCACAACCTTTCTGCTGGCTGCTGACAACTAAAATGGCTTTACTATAGTCAAACTCATAGCGGCAGTCATTTTCATTGTCGGTAATCTGATTTTTTGCCTCAGGTGTGGTATAAGCTAAAAAGGGAATGGTCTGCGTCTCGGCCCGGTTATTCGGATTGCGATATGCCAGGCCTTCAATCTTGATCCGGTCTTTGGTCAGTTGATGAATCTTGAGATGAACAGGCTGCTTGGCAATTTGCCCCTGTTCAAACTTGATATAATGCTGGGTTAAACTTTGATTCAGCGAAATATAGATATTTAAATCATCTAAACGCCATTCGAACTGCTGTTTAAAACAGTCTATGGTTTTGCATTGCTGCAAGCGGCTTACCCATAATTTTTGGGTATCTTGCAATAAGCGTACAGGTGCATCAGTAATCAGGAAAGCAGTAAAGTATTGGTCTGTAAGTTTTTCACGAGATTCGGCCAGTGCTGCTGAACAGAGTTTCTTCATGGCAGCCGTTTTTTTACTGTCGTTATTACAGTCTAGTGTAATCGCCGAACTGCCCGTAGAAATCGTCCCCAGACCGAGCATCATTGCAATTATTTTCAACATTTTTATATCAGTTTTCAGTAGCATGATCGCTTATACTTTCACTGTGTTACGCTTGGTCTAACTATAGCGAAATAGAAAGCAAGTGTACAAGATTTCAATTGGCTATTTCTAAAGGATGTATAAGGTGATCGCACAAATTCGTATTGGCCAGGGGCTGGATGTGCATGCATTTGAAGAAGGTGATTTTGTCACTTTGGCAGGCATTCAAATTCCGCATACTCATGGTCTGAAAGCACATTCGGATGGTGATGTGGTGTTGCATGCACTCTGTGATGCTTTGTTGGGGGCCTTGGCGCTTGGAGATATTGGCCAGCATTTTCCGGATACAGATCCTGAGTTTAAAGGTGCAGATAGCCGGGTATTACTCAAACATGTTTATCAGTTGATTCTGGATCGTGGTTATCTTTTGAATAATGCCGATATTACCGTAGCCTGTGAACGTCCAAAACTGGCGAAACATAATCTGGCAATGCGTCAAAGTATCGCGGATGTCTTGGATGTCGATGTGACACAGATCAGTATTAAAGCCACCACCACTGAGCAGCTAGGCTTTACTGGTCGTCAGGAAGGAATTATGTCCACGGCAATCGTGCTGTTGAGCCATAGTAAATAAGCTCAAGTAAAATGATTCGGATTAATCAGGGAAAGTTCCAGTTCCTGTGTTGCTTTACGGCCTTGTAACTGTAGGGCAACCGCATGCATTAAACCGGTCCAGGTTTCATTAGGTTCCCAAATTTTATGCAAATGCTGTTGTGCGTGAGGCAGTTCAATATCCATATAGTATTGGCGATATAGATACATGAGACAACTGACATGGTAATTTTGCGAACAATGTACCCAGATCATTTGATCTTTTACCAGGTGATCGATCAGGTCTAGTACCAGCAGGCACTGATTGTCTGAAGGCGTTTCCCAGGAAAGTGGAACCTGAATATAGTTCAATCCCAGTTCAAGACAAATTTTATCTTCATGTGGTAGATGCTGCTGGCTATCGGTTAATGCTACGTTAATGACTGTAGACACGCCGTATTCTTTCATCAGCTGTAGCTGGGCAATGGTCGGCTGACCCGAACTAAACAGATGTTCATGTATGAACTGAAAATTCTCAATCTGGCTTAATGCCGTTTCAATGTCATTCATCAGATATAATTTCCTTGTTCTAGAAATGCAAACGCCATCTTGGCGATGGCGTTTGTCAGATCATTTAACGATTAGGTAAAATGTCTTTCAATGCCTCATGCATGTCGAGTAAAACTTTTTCAGTCGTTTCCCAGTCGATACAGCCATCAGTAACTGATTTTCCATATTCCAGATCACATAGATTGGCAGGAATATCCTGACGGCCACCTTTCAGGTGACTTTCTACCATAATACCAACAATTGACTTATTTCCATCAAGAATTTGTTCCGTAATATTTTTTAAGACGAGCGGTTGTAAGTACGGATCTTTGTTCGAGTTTGCATGACTGGCATCGATCATGATCTTGCCGCTGACCTTGGCTTTGGCCAGTGCAGCTTCTGCATCTGCGACCGAGCCTGCATCATAGTTCGGTTTGCCATTACCACCACGCAATACCACGTGCGCATATGGGTTACCAGAGGTACGAATGACAGCCACCTGACCCTGGTCATTCAGACCCAGGAAACTATGGCCGTGTTTCACCGACTGCATCGCATTGGTTGCGACAGTTAAACCGCCGTCAGTACCATTTTTAAAGCCGACCGGAGAAGAAAGGCCTGAAGACATTTCACGATGGGTCTGGCTTTCAGTCGTACGTGCACCAATCGCTGACCATGAAATCAAGTCTTGATAATACTGTGGAGAGTTTGGATCAAGTGCTTCAGTGGCACATGGCAAGCCCATTTCATTTAGTTCAAGTAACAGTTTGCGACCAATACGCAGACCTTTTTCAATATTGAATGAATCATTCATATCTGGATCATTGATCAGGCCTTTCCAGCCTATTGTGGTACGTGGTTTTTCAAAATAAACGCGCATCACAATATATAAGCTGTCTTTAACTTTTTCGCTCAGTACTTTTAAACGTTCTGCATATTCATGTGCAGCCGCCGGATCATGTATAGAGCAAGGGCCAATTACAACGAACAGGCGTTTGTCTTCACCATCCAGGATTTTACGAATCGTTTCACGACCATGCAGTACGGTTTGATAAGCAGTTTCAGTCAACGGTAATTCTGCTTTAAGCTCGGCAGGGGTTACAAGAGGAATCATGCTGTGGATATTCACGTCATCAATATCTGATGCTGAAATAGGATTTGACTGTTGTGTATTCATTGCCGTCACTGGTTCGATCATACAAAAGGTTGTTTAATAGCCCGAATATAACATGAATGATGCGTCACTTTGTTATAAAAAAGATGAATATTTCTTTGAAAAAAAAGTGATGAATCGGATAGTTAAGTTAAACAGATTGTGAATTTTGGCTCATGATTATCATTGCTGTTTCAGCAGGTTGGGCCGGTTTTGATTTCACAGGATTAATCATGAAATTTACACCTAGGGCAAATAGGGTGATACCTAAAATTTTCCGGATCAGTTTTTCCGGCATACGTGAACTAAGCAAGGTCCCCACAATAATCGCCGGAATAGATCCCACCAATAACCACATGAGTAGCATGAAATCGACGTTGCCTGAAGACATATGACCCAGCCCTGCAACCAGGGTCAATAACACTGCATGCACAACATCTGAGCCAATGATACGAATCATCGGTAGATTCGGGAACATCACTACAAGAGCCATGATACCAAATGCGCCGGCTCCCACTGAAGAGAGCGTGACAAATATGCCTAAGATAATGCCCATAATGATAATGGCTATGCGCTTATCTTTAGCTTGCAGTTTTATTTTTTCCAGATCCTGCGTCATGTCAGGCAGTTCTTGTTTTCTGTATTTATTGAAAAGATTTTCGATCTGGGTGCGAAACAGAATAGATAAGCCGGTAATGGTCAGCATAAAGCCCAATACCATGGTCAGGACGGCTTTGTAATGCGTTGATTGGCTCAGATAGTTATCAAGAACCCAATGCGTTGCAAAAGAAGCGGGGATACTGCCAACGGCCAGCCAGATCACAATCGGCCAGACGATATTCATTTTTTTGGCATGCACAAACGAGCCACAGAATTTAGAAATCGCGGCATAGAGCAGGTCAGTACCAATCGCGATATGCGGTTCAATCCGGAATAAACTGATGAGAATTGGCGTCATCAATGAACCACCACCCACACCGGTGACACCTACACAAAAACCTACCAGAACGCCTGCTAAAATAAATTCAATCGGACCAAACATGCATATATGCCAAAATCAAAAAACGAGCATATCTTATGACTTTTGGATATAAGTCGTTGTCTTGATTATTGATTTGCTTATGCATAAAAAAGATAAAGCTAGGTGAAGAATATTAGGTGATCTTTCATGTTTATTCACTGGGTTATGTATAAAGTGCGAATATGATGATTGATTTTAACTGCCCGATTTGCCTCATTTCTGTCTAATTTAATGTATCTGTTAATGTCGATTTAATTCTTGTTAGGCAAGTTCGATCATTGACTAAGTCATTCTAAACGGTGAGTTTCTTAAAATTAGAAGATGCTTAAGCTTATTCCGGAATAGCGACAGGATTATGTTAGAATCCCGATTCAATAAATTTCCATGCGGATCTGAGAGGAAACCCACTTGCTAAATCGAAAACTTAAAATTGGAATCGTGGTCGGTGAAGTTTCTGGAGATACGCTTGGCGCAAAATTGATTCGCCGTTTTCGTGAGCAAGGCATTGATGCTGAATTTGAAGGTATCGGTGGTCCACAAATGATCGAGGAAGGCTTTAAAAGCTATTATCCGATGGATATTTTATCGGTGATGGGCATTGTCGAAGTTTTAAAAGATATTAAAAAACTGTTTGCTGTTCGTGACGGTCTGGTGGAAACCTGGACTAAAGATCCGGTCGATATTTTTATCGGGATTGATGCGCCTGATTTTAACCTGCGTTTGTCGAAAACCATTAAACAAAAACAGTTACCGATTAAAACCGTGCAATACGTCAGTCCTTCGGTCTGGGCATGGCGTCAAGGTCGTGTGCATGGCATTAAAGCCAGTATTGATCTGGTACTGTGCTTATTTCCATTTGAAAAAGCCTTTTTCAAACAATGGGATGTACCGGCAGCTTTTGTTGGACATCCGCTCGCTAGCCAATTACCGCTTGAAAATCCAATTCTGGATGCTCAAACAGAATTAGGCCTCGATCCACATCAGAAATATATTGCCTTATTGCCGGGCAGCCGCCGTGGGGAAATTGAACGTTTAGGCCCTTTGGTTCTGGATGCCGCCAATATTCTGCACCAAAAATGTTCGGATTATACCTTTTTGATTCCGGCCATTAATGATGCACGGAAGCAGCAAATCGAAAGTTTACTGGCCACTTATCCTGAGAGCCTAAAGGCCCAGATTCGTCTGATGGAAAATACCAGCGCTGAATCCAAAATTGGCCGTCAGGTGATGAATGCATCGAATATCATCGCATTGGCGTCTGGAACTGCAACGCTTGAAGCGATGTTGCTGCACCGTCCGATGGTGACTTTTTATAAACTGCACTGGCTGACTTATCAAATTGCCAAATTACTGGTAAAAATCCCTTATTTTTCATTGCCAAATATCATTGCTGGCAAAAAAGTGATTCAGGAATTGATTCAGTCCGATGCTACCCCGGAAAATCTGGCTGCTGAAATTGAAAAGTTAATGGATATTGAAGTGGCGCAGACTCAAGTCATGCAGCATATTACCATGCACAAGCAGCTGCTTTCTGGTAATAGTGAAGACCCGGTCAAAGCGGTACTGGCTTTAGTCTAGTAATTTTAGTCTGGTAATATAGACTGATTCTTCTGAGAATTCAGCCGGTATTGGGTCGGCGTCTGTTCAAACTGTTTTTTAAAACTTTGACTAAATGCCGTCTCGGATGAATAACCAACCAGATAAGCGATCTGCTGGATACCAAATCCACTATTTCTCAAATATTGCGCGGCGAGGCGCAGGCGGTGCTGTTGCAGATAAGCAAGAGGCGGCTCACCGACAATCTGGGTAAACAACTGGGCGAATTTGGAACGTGACATATGACACTGTTCGGCCAGACTTTCTACGGTCCAGGACTGTTCAGGTTTGCCATGAATCGCCGCCAGTGCATTAGATAATTCCGGATGTGAGAGAGCATTCAGCCAGCTCGAGGCATTTTCCAGGTTTAAAATATAATCACGCACGCATTCAATCAGTAAAATACTGACCAGATGATCCAGAATCTTGTCACGTCCCGGACGAAGCTGCTGGGTTTCCAGTGCCAGAAACTGCAAGCCGACCTGTAACCATTCCGGCGCCGTATCACCCAGAATATGCTGAATATGCAGGTATTTAGGTAAGGCACTCAAAAGAGGTTTGGCCATCTGGATATCCAGGCTGGAACGAATGGCCAGTATGAAGCTATGCTCCGTAGAATTTTCCCCATTGAGATCGACACATTGCTGTGCATGGCTCTGAAAATAAGGATTAATCGCACAGCGTGCAGAAAAATCGGCATTGTCTGGGCAGGAAACATGATGGGCGGAACCTGCTGGTAATAGCACCAGATCACCTTGTTGCAGCTCCAGCCAATCACCATTCATGAACTTTAATTGGGCCTGTCCCTGTAACAGGATATAGGCCAGCATAAAAGGCTCATGCTGATAGTCAAAGCCGCCCGGATGAAACACATTTAGATAAAGATATTCCGATTTTTCCAGATGAATATCATCAAAAATTTTACTTAAAGCATCCATGCCTAGCTCTATTCTTCTGTTTTATTTCATTTAATTGACAATAAATTTTTTAACTTTGTGATTTTAGGCCAGAATTTGGCAGCATGTGCCAAAGACGCTGACATAGCTTTTCTGGACGTTGAATACTGTTCGCTACTGCTGAAATATTCAACTATAAGTGCAGAGTAACATAAAAAAGGAAGGTCGCAATGAATGCCCCTGCACAAATCCAGAAAGCGCAGTTTACGCAGGAAGCGTACGCACCAAAAGGTGTAAAGCTGGATAAAAAACGTTTTGGCTGGTTGCTCAGCCCAGGTCTGCCTGTGATCGGAATGGGAATTCTGGCTGGTTATCATTTTGGTCCCAAAGCCACTCAAAAAATCTTTGCGATGGGCGGGCCTTTATTACTGCATGTAATCATTCCGACATTGGACGCACTGATTGGCGATGATGCCAATAATCCAAATGATGAGCAGATCAAGGCACTGGTTAACGATCCTTATTATGACCGCATTGTAAAAGCATTTATTCCCTTGCAAATGGCAGCCAATGCCTTTGCCGGCTATGTCGTAAGCCGGCCAAATGTGTCTTTGCTGGATCAGATACTGCTTGGAGTTTCTATGGGGGCGATTAATGGTGTGGGGGTGAATACCGCACATGAACTCAGCCATCGTCCCCAGAAAAAAGACCATTACTGGTCTCATGCCAGCCTGATGCCTTTGGGTTATAACCATTTTCGGATTGAACATCCTTATGGACACCATAAACGGGTGGCGACACCAGAAGATCCGGCATCTTCGAAAATGGGTGAGTCTTTTTACCGCTTCTGGCCACGTACAGTAATAGGCGGATTAAAATCTGCAATCCAGATTGAAAAAAGACGGCTCGAGCGTAAAGGACTGAAATTCTTTAATCAGGAAAATGAACTGTTTCATGGCTGGGCCATGAGTGCCGGCTATCATGCATTGATGCTGCAGGCGTACGGCAAGAAAATTATTCCTTATACACTGACACAGGCATTTTATGGCGTCAGCCTGTTTGAGATTGTGAATTATATCGAGCACTACGGACTAAAACGCGGACAGAAAGCGGATGGCAGTTATGAGCGAACCTTACCGGAACATAGCTGGAACAATAATAATATCGTGACCAATCTGTTTTTGTATCAGTTACAGCGCCATTCTGATCATCATGCTTTCCCAAGCCGTCCATTTCAGGCGTTGCGGCATTTTGATGAAGCGCCAGAATTACCCAGCGGTTATGCAACCATGTTGATTCCAGCCTTGATTCCACCTTTATGGTACAAAATCATGGATCAGCGGGTATATCAGCATTATCAGGGCGATTTAAGCAAGGCCAATATCTTGCCTTCCAAGGGTGCCAAACTGTTTAAAAAATTTGGTGTAAAAGACTCTGCAGCTTAATGAATTACAAAATAAAAATGCGCCGATAAAGGCGCATTTTTTGATGAATTCTGCCTAGAACCAGTCGGCTTGCATATTCAGGCAAGTATCATCCAGATTCATCAGTAATTTGGCTTGATGTTCAACTTCCGGGAGTTCCCAGCGAATAAAATATTGAGCTGCCTGAATTTTCCCTGCCAGAAAAGTCTGATCTTCTGCCTGCGAAGATGTGCCAAACTTGAGTTGAGCCTGATTCGCCATTTCCAGCCAGAGCCAGGACAGGATGGTCTTACCCATCATATCCAGATACAGGCCTGAATTGGCCAAAGCTTCACTGACTTTGCCTTGATGTAGGGCCTGACCTAAAACCTGAGTAGTTTCTTGTACAGTGACAAGATGCTGTTTATAGATCTCTGCCAGTTCCACTATCTTAGGTTCATGAATTTCTGACAAGGTCTTCTGGATGCGCTGCATGAGCAGATTTAGCCCTTTGCCATTGTGCTGCCAGAGTTTACGACCCAGCAGATCCAGAGATTGAATGCCATAAGTACCTTCATGAATCGGATTGAGCCGGTTATCACGGTAACATTGCTCCACCGGATATTCACGGGTATAACCCGCGCCGCCCAGGACCTGAATAGCCAGATCATTGGCTTTCGGGCCATATGCAGAAGGGAAGGATTTGACCACCGGGGTGATAAGATCAAGCAGAATGGCACTATCTTCATCTTGAGCTGCCTGATGTTCATCAATTAATCGGGCTGCAAATAAGCAAAGTGCCAGCGAACCTTCTACATACGACTTTTGCGCCAGCAGCATGCATTTGACATCGGTATGTTCAATGATATTCACCGGTTTGGAATCAGGTGTTTTTTCATGAACTGGCCGGCCTTGCGGACGGTTTTTAGCATAATCCAGAGATTCCAGATAGCCACGATAACCAATCATGGCTGCGCCCAGACCTACACCCACACGCGCTTCATTCATCATCTTGAACATATATTTTAAGCCATGTCCAGGTTCTCCAATTAAATAGCCTAAGCAATTATCATTTTCTCCAAAGCTTAAAACTGTAGATGTAGTACCTCGATAGCCCATTTTGTGCAGTAAGCCAGCCAGCTGTACATCATTAGCTTTACCGAGGGAACCATCCTCATGAGTTCTGAGTTTTGGTACGATAAACAGGGAAATTCCTTTCACGCCTTGCGGCGCATCCTGAATCCTCGCCAAGACCAGATGCACAATATTTTCGCTAATGTCCTGATCGCCACCCGAAATAAACATTTTCTGGCCTTTAATTTTATAAATTCCATCTGTCTGAGGAATCGCTTTAGTGGTCAGATCGCCCAAAGAGGAACCTACATTCGGTTCGGTCATGGCCATGGTGCCAGCAAAGCGGCCACTCAACATATGCGGTAGGAATATTTGCTTTTGTTCTGGGGAGGCAAAAGCTTGTATCAGGTTCGCCGCAGCTGCTGTTAGAAAAGAATAAGCCACGGTGGACGGATTGGCCGACATGAAATAAGTATTACAGGCCATATTCACCAAAGTGGGCAGTTGCATGCCGCCATCTGCATAATCATGCTGGGCGCAGAGCAGGCCGGCATCGGCAAACTGTTGCCAAGCTGTCTTCACTTCATCAATGGTTTTGACCTGTTTGCCGTCAAAGTTCGGTTCATGCTGATCAGCTTTGGCATTATGCGGTGCAAAATAATCAGTCGCGATACCTTTTGCCGTTTCCAGAATACTGTCGAAAGTATTTTTGTCATGATCCTGATAGCGTTGCAGTTTAGTCAGCGCTTCAAGTTTGAATACGTCATAAAGCTGGAAATGAAGATCTTTATCGTTCATCAGTTGAGTCACGGTACTATCCTGAATGTTTAATCCTTGAGATAGCATCAAGACTAGCAGTTGCTTTTATTGAGGAGGATTGTCAATAATGACATGAATCGGGTGAAAAGTGACAAATAGAAAAATATGCAACAGGTGGTGATTTTAGGCTTTGATGGCGCTTTGGCTTCAGCCATTACGGGTGTGGTCGATTTATTTTCCATGGCTGGCGTAAGCTGGAACCGGATCCAGCAGCAGGATGTAAAGCGCCTGTTTAAGGTGAGTATCGCCAGTCCGGATGGACACCCGATTCGGTGTATCAATGGGCTGCAGTTGCAGGCACATGTTTCTTATCAAGAGATTCAAACTGCTGATATTCTGGTGGTGCCGACTATTGCCGCACCGATTCAGGATGTATTGCAACAGAATCCAGAACTGATTCATTTTTTACAATCTGCACATGCAGATGCGACTTTAATTGCAGGAAACTGTACCGGGAATTTCTTTCTGGCAGAAGCAGGCATTTTAGATGACCGAGTTGCAACAACGCATTGGGGTTTTCAGGAAATGTTCCGTTCACGCTATCCTAAGGTGAAACTGAATGCCGATCTGATGATTAGCCGGGATCAGAATATCTATTGCGCGGGTGGAGGCCTGGCCTGGTTTGACCTGGGTTTGCATCTGATTGAGCGCTTGTATGGCTTTGAGGTGGCCATGCAATCGGCTAAATCTTTCGTAATTGATTACCGCAGAGATAGCCAGTTGTCTTATTCATTGCTGAATATTGGCCAGCCGCACCATGATGAACTGGTACAAAAAATCCAGAACTGGCTAGAGCAGCATTTTCATGAAGATTTTAGTTTGAACCAGCTGGCAGAGCAGTTTAATGTGACTGGCCGAACCCTGATTCGACGCTTTAAACAAGCCTTAGACATACCGCCCAATCAGTATCTACAAGCGATCCGAATTGAAGCTGCCCGTAAACGACTGGAAGAAACCGATCAAGCTGTGGATGTGATCATGCAAAATGTCGGCTATCAGGATCCAAGTTCATTCTGCCGTTTATTTCATAAAAAAACCGGTCTGACGCCGTTGGAATACCGGCGCCGGTTTAGCCGGCGCTTTTAAAAGTGTTTAATGAGAAGGCTGTACTTTTCCTGCTTTACGGCCATGCACAAGGTAATACCAGACCAGACAGCTCAGGGTGAGCAGTGCCAAGAATAGATAAAGCTGGCGATAACCAATCTGATCCAGCAGAATACCCAAGAAATAAGGGCCAAAACCAAGACCGGCATCCAGGGCAATAAAGAAGGTTGAGGTTGCGAGTCCCATACGCTGCAATGTCGTACTTTTCACCGCAATGGTTTGACACACCGACTGGATATTACCAAAACCAAAACCAAGCAAGGCAGCACTGGCAAGTAACATCACAGAGTTTTGCGCCTGACTGAGTAGCAATATCCCCAGTGCCATAATCACAATGGCAGGATAGATAATGATATTTTCGCCTTTACGATCCATGAGCGGGCCGGTAAAAGGACGCGAAAGCAAAATGGCAAAGGCATACATTAAGAAAAAGAATGATGCTGCTTCGACCAGATTAATGTCTTTGGCATAAAAATGAATAAAGGACAGTACACCTGAGTAAGAAGTAGCCACCAGCAGTACAATCAGTGCAATCGGTAGGGCATTCGGTTCAATATACTGAGCCAGTTTGCTGGTGCTTTGCGAGGTAGAATCTGCTGATGAATGACTTGCCTTAAGGCGTGGTGGCTGGATGAACAAGCCACAAATCAGGCAGCTGAGCGCAACGATACTGGTAAAGATGAAAATAACCTGATAATTAAAATTTGTCATCAGCCAGATTCCGACAAAGGGACCAATCGCTGTGCCAAGGGTGCTGCTCATGCTGTAATAGCCAATTCCTTCACCACGCCGGGTGGCAGGAATGGTCTGTGCAATCACTGTACCCAGTACAGTAGAAGCCATACCCATCATAAAACCGTGTATCAGCCGGATCCCTAATAAAACCTCCAGCTTGGCTGGAATCAAATACAGTCCGGAAAAAAGAAGGAAACCAGTCAAACCAATAACAAGAGTATTTTTCAAACCCAGACGGTTCAGTAATTTTCCAATCAATAATCGTCCAAATAACGTACCCACAATAAACAGACCCGATACCAGACCGGCTTGAGCAGTCGACGCGCTTAACTCAGCAACTGAGTAACCGACGATGACAATTACTAGCAAGTAAAACACCAGAACCAGTTGAAAATTTACCAGACTGATCAGGATAAAGTTGGGCGTCCATAAAGGCGCTTCTTCTTCTTGGCTCATCATGAGTTTTCCTGAGAAGTAGGTTGTAACTGCTGAATAAGTTGTACCAGGGTGGTTTTACTTTTTTGCAGATCATTTGCCTCAATCTGTTCAAGTAACTGATCTTCAAATGCATCGATCTGCTTGGAACACATGGCAAAGGTTTCTATGCCTTGTTCACTCAGTTTGAATAGTTTTTGACGCTTATCTTCAGTTTCGATCTGGGCGATCAGATCCAGCTCCACCAGTTGCTGAATCCGCCTAGTAATACTGGGCTTCGACACATTCAAATAGCTTGAAATATCAACCAATGTACATTGTTGGTGGGCTTGAATGATGTAAAGCACTTGCCATAGGGAGTAATTGAGCTGAGAGGATAATAAAATAGTATTGATCTCATCACTCATGAGTCGTGCGCACCGCAACAACAAGGAACGAAATCTGGAAGTCTGATAGAACATATAGTTAACCTGGGTAACTAATTTTTGCTTAATTTACGCCTGTTTTATCTAAAGCTCAAGGGGGGATTTTTAAAATGATTAAGCATGTTCTTTTTGCTAGCTATAGTTACATGGTTTAACATGATTAAAAAATAACCAACAAAAGAATACATACTTTTTATAATGGTCGCGCCTAAGCTAGCCATGTCACTAGAAGAATTCATGACTTAAAAATTGTAAGGCAAAGATGCCAAATAACAATACATAGGTGAAGCTTATGACTCTGGGTTTAACTGCATTAGAGTTAGCACGAATACAGTTCGCCTTTACTGTATCTTTTCATATCATTTTTCCTGCCATTTCAATTGGGCTGGCCGGTTTTCTGGCTATTCTGGAATGGCGCTGGCTCAAAACCAAAAACCCGATTTTTCAGGATCTGTTCAAATTCTGGGTGAAAATTTTCGCTGTTGCATTCGGGATGGGTGTAGTCTCAGGCGTGGTCATGAGCTATCAGTTCGGAACGAACTGGAGTGAGTTTTCACGGGTGGCGGGTAGTGTCACCGGACCTTTACTGGCCTATGAAGTTTTAACCGCTTTCTTTCTGGAAGCCGGATTTCTCGGCATCATGTTATTTGGCTGGGGACGAGTGGGACCGAAGGCACATTTTTTCTCGACCTTGATGGTTTCGCTTGGAACCTGTATTTCCATGTTCTGGATTTTATCTTCCAACAGCTGGATGCAGACTCCACACGGTTTTGCAATAGAAAATGGCCTGATTATCCCGCAAGACTGGATTGCTATCATATTTAATCCTTCTTTCCTTTATCGTCTGGCACATATGGGTACAGCTGCTTTTCTGGTTTCTGCTTTGCTGGTAGCTTCTGCAGCAGCCTGGCATCTGCTCAAGGGACGTCGTGATCCACTGGTTAAAACTTCATTCTCTATGGCAATGTGGTTGATTCTGGTACTTGCGCCATTGCAGGTGGTTATTGGTGATATGCATGGTATTAATACTCTTGAGCATCAACCAGCGAAACTGGCCGCAATAGAAGGGCACTGGGAAACCAACCATGATGAAGGCATGCCTTTATATCTTTTTGGGATTCCCGATATGCAAGCTGAAGAAACCAAATATGCAATCGGAATTCCGAACTTGGGGAGCCTGATTCTGACTCACTCAATGGATGGAACGGTCACAGGACTCAAAGATTTTGCACCTGAAGACCGGCCTAATTCATTAATCGTTTTCTGGAGCTTCAGGATCATGGTCGGTCTGGGAGTCCTCATGCTGTTACTGGCATTATGGGGGGCGTGGGCACGTAACCGAGGTCGTTTTTATGAGTCCCGCGCATTACACCGTTTTGCCTTGATTATGGGTCCCTCCGGATTTATTGCCTTGCTGGCTGGATGGTTTACGACGGAAGTCGGCCGTCAGCCTTGGGTAGTCTACGGCATCATGCGGACCAAGGATGCACTGTCACCGGTATCCGCCGAACAGGTGGGGCTAACCCTGATAATTTTTGTAGTCGTCTACTGTGTGGTATTTGGCATCGGGATCTACTACATGTTACGTCTTATGCACAAAGGTCCAGAGTTCATTCATTCCAGACCACATCATGAAACAGATAGCGATGTGGTTCAGGCTTCGCGTCGACCATTAAGTAGTATTCGCGAGCGTATTGAAGAAGTTCCTGAACAACCGGATCAGGAGGATAAAAAATGATTGATTTATCATTAATCTGGATTGCGATTATTGGTCTTGGTGTACTGGTATATACCATTCTTGATGGTTTCGATCTGGGAATCGGCATCTTGTTTCCTTTTTTCCCGCATCAGGATGAACGTGATGTCATGATGAATACTGTTGCTCCGGTTTGGGACGGTAATGAAACCTGGATGGTGTTGGGCGGTGCCGGGCTATTTGCAGCTTTCCCCCTTGCTTACTCAACCGTACTCTCGGCATTGTATATGCCGATTATTCTGATGGTGATTGCTCTGATTTTCCGGGGCGTGGCTTTTGAATTCCGCTTCAAGGCTAACCGTAGCAAGCATTGGTGGGATAAAGCCTTTATAGGCGGCTCTGTACTTACCAGTTTTCTGCAAGGCATGATTCTAGGAGCCTATATTCAGGGTATTGAGACCCGGAACGGTGTCTATGTCGGAGGTGGTCTGGACTGGCTTAGTCCATTTAGTATTTTTACCGGTATTAGTGTGGTAGTACTCTACGCAGCATTGGGTTGTGGTTGGCTGATCTATAAAACTGGAGATGACTTGCAGGATCGAATGTTTAAACTGATGCCAAAGCTGATTATTGCCTTACTGATCATACTGGCCGGTGTGAGTATATATACGCCGTTAACTCATCCGCAAATTGCTGAACGCTGGTTCAGCCAGCCTCAACTTACGTATTTTATGCCGGTTCCAATTCTGGTTCTGCTGTTTACCTGGCTGGCTTTGCGTGCCTGTAAGAGACGCAGTGAATTAGGTCCATTTACCTATATGCTGGTGCTGGTTTTCCTCGCTTATACTGGCTTCTTAATCAGCCTGTGGCCATATATTATTCCGCCAAGCGTGACCATCTGGCAGGCAGCAGCACATGAAAATAGCCAGTTATTCACTTTGATTGGTGCGTTGATCCTGATCCCGATTATTGTGATTTATACGGGTATGTCCTATTGGGTATTCCGGCATAAGGTCAGGGTTGGCGATGATGGCTATCATTAAGGAGCGGTCATGAAAGGCAAACAGGTATTATGGTTTGTAGGATTATGGCTAGCGGGATTTTTAACGCTGGCAGTGATTGCCGGCGCATTCCGCTTTATGGTGCATTTAGCTTACTAAATTAATAAAATCAATATGAAAAGAAAAGTGATCTGGATATCCTGATCACTTTTCTTAGCTGCAATTGATCTATTATAAAAAAATTAAATTTAGGATTTTAACTGTTTGCGATAAACACTTGGACGTACAGGACGAGTATGTTTCCAAAGGCCTTTCTTCTGCTTCTTAGCTTTATCTTGCAGTCCAATCATATAGCGTAAATGGTTTTTATCTTTGATGTATTCCTCATAAACCCAGGCTGCACCACGTTTAACAATCTCTTCATTGATATTTTTACGATAGCGGTAGACCACCCCGACGCAACGGCCATAACGGTCAATGTCGGTAATCTTTACCCGAACCATTTTATTATGCACCATACTTTTGACTAGTCGCTGTGATTCCTTGCCATAGGCCTGACTAGATTCTGGTGCATCTACAAAAGCAAAGCGTAATTTGGTTTCAGAGCGACGGATATTAAAACGGTAGCAGGTGAGTGTATCCCCATCACTCACAGCTTTTACGCGGCACCAATATTTTTTCCCTTTCTTAAAGGGACGGAATATGTCTTTTAAATAGACCGTAATTTTGTGCAGTAGATAATAGGAAAAACACAACAATACTAGACCCAGCACAATTTGCCAGCTGGTGGAGAGATTTAACAAGGGCGAGATCCAAATCAGCAAGATACAGCTGCGAGAACACAGCTAAAAGTTGGGTCATTTTAGAGCAAAGCCAGTAGATCTACGGATTAAAAGCTAATCACTCAGTGTTTAGTTTTGTACCGACTAAAATAGCCTAAGTATATTTTTATGCTGATAAGATAAATCCACGGGCATCAAAAATTAATATTTTAAATAGCCTAAGCAGATTTAAACTCCTTTATAAATAGCCTAAGCAAAAATTTTATAAATTTCACTTTTTAAAAATTGATGTCTCTTATTCTCTTGTAAATCCTTATGCCAATACATACCCATATTAATTTCAGGCAGTTCTACAGGAACTTTAAAAATATTCAGACAAGCAGCCAGTTGTAAATGTGCCAATACATTTTTAGGAATAGTCAACATAGCTGTCTTTTGTTGCTCTAAAATTTGTAGTGCAGTTGAATAATGCTGACAACGTAAAAAAATCTGCCGTGAATACTGTTTCCGATTTAAATAAATATCTTCAACTAAAACCCCAGTACGACGTGAGGACACGCCAATATGAGGAGAGGCAAGATAAATCTGTTCACTCATTTCTGTCAATTGTGTACATACTACAAATTCATCTTGTACCAGGCGCTCAAACTGGATTTTTTCAGCAATATTTTGTTCCAGATCTATGACGAAATCGACCTGCTGAGAGGCCAAATCTGCTGCAATATTTTTACGATCCAGCTTCATGCTGCTAAGTTGAATATCAAGGCTAAGCTGCTGAAAGTGCTGAACCAGTTTAGGGAAAATCATCGGCTCAATTTCATCATGAACCGCAATCTTCAGGCTCTGGATCATCTCAGGGTTAAACTGCTGATGCTGAATCGAAATATTTTGAATCGCAAAAAGTGCTTTTTTTACTTCAGGATATATCTGTTCTGAAAACGGGGTAGGCTGCATTTTGCTACTGGTGCGCACAAATAAATCATCTTGTAAATGCTGTCTTAAACGTTGCAATGCATGACTGGCAGCAGACTGACTAACTGATAAAATCTGTGCAGCTTTAGAAATACTATTTTGCTCATAAATCGCAATAAAAAGTGGATAAAGGTTAATGTCAATACGATGGAAATTTCGAAGATCCATCACGGTTTTAGAATGAATACTATGCATAATATTGTATGGATTAAAATCATTTTATTCATAATATAATTTGGGTTAAGGTGTTGTAAAGCGTATGAATTAGAATATTTAGAGGGATGAATCAATGTTTGAACTGTCAGCACATGCACAGGATTATTTAAACAGAACTAAAAAGTTTATTAGTGAAGAAATTGAACCGGTCGAAGCTGAATTCTGGCAGCAGGTTCACGAGTTAAACCAAGGTGGAGACTGGACCAAATGGCAATGGCCTACAGAACTGGAAAATTTAAAAGCCAAAGCCAAAGCTGCAAACCTCTGGAATATGTTTCTTCCTTGTCCAGAACTTGGTCAAGGCCTGTCGGTTCAGGAATATGCGCATATCGCGGAACTTTCCGGCCGTAGCCTGATTGCGCCAACGGTATTTAACTGTAATGCTCCTGATAGCGGCAATATGGAAGTTTTATGGCGTTATGGTTCTGAAGAACAGAAACAGCAATGGTTGATGCCACTTTTAGAAGGAAAAATCCGTTCGGTCTTTTGTATGACTGAACCTGCAGTTGCATCCAGTGATGCCACCAATATGCAGGCAACGGCGGTAATTCAAGGTGATGAGATTGTTCTGAATGGTCGTAAATGGTGGTCATCAGGTCTGGGTGATCCGAATGCTAAAATCATTATTTTTATGGCGCATACTCCAGATGAAACAAAAGGCCGTCATCATCAGCATTCGATGGTTCTGGTCCCGGTAGATACTGCCGGCGTTAAAATCGAACGTATGCTGCCAGTGTTTGGTGACTATGATGCACCACATGGCCACGGCGAAATCAGTTTTGATAATGTCCGTGTCCCTGTTTCAAATTTTATTGGTGGTGCCGGTCAGGGCTTTGAAATTGCTCAAGGTCGCTTAGGACCAGGTCGTATTCATCATTGCATGCGCTGTATTGGTGCGGCGGAAAAATCTTTGGAGTTGATGATAGACCGTGGTATGAGCCGCAGCGCATTTGGCAAAGAGATTTTAAAACTTGGCGGCAACCTGGAGCGTGTCGCGGAAGCACGGGTTGCAATTGATCAGGCGCGTCTTTTGACCTTGTATGCTGCCTATAAAATGGATACTTTAGGGAATATGGCTGCATTGACTGAAATTTCTGCAATTAAAGTCGTTGCGCCGAGTGTGCTGGAAAAAGTGGTCGATATGGCGATCCAGATCCACGGCGGTGCCGGAGTCTCTCGGGATACGCCATTGACTGGATTCTTTGCTCAGGCACGTGCCTTGCGTCTGGCCGATGGTCCGGATGAAGTGCATAAAGGCATGATTGCCAAACTAGAACTGGCAAAACATGGCTACAGTACTCGTCGCAAAAAGTAATCTGGTTTTTTAACAAGAAGATTGAAACGTATTAAAAATTTTGAGGAAACATTATGGCGGTTATTGATGTTGGTGGAAGAGTTCGTCAAGGTGAAGAACTGGATGTACAGGCCATCACCGAATGGTTAATCCAAAACGGCAATAATGTTGAAAGCCCCGTTGAAGTGACTCAATATTCAGGTGGGGCTTCAAACTGGACCTATCGTCTAAAGTATGCCAATGCCGATCTAATTTTACGTCGCCCGCCACAAGGCACCAAAGCCAAATCAGCCCATGATATGGCACGTGAATATCATGTGCAGAAAGCTTTGGCTGGGTACTATCCGGTCGTACCTGAAATGGTCGCGCTTTGTCAGGATGAATCGGTGATTGGCTGTGACTTCTATGTGATGAAACGCATCGAAGGCATTATTCCACGCGCCAAAATGCCACCTGAATTGCAACTGACTGAGTCTGATATTCGGACATTATGTATCAATATGATTGATAAACTGATCGAATTGCATCAGGTTCCTTATACAGGCACCGAGCTGGAAAAGTTGGGCAAAGGTGAGGGTTATTGCCGCCGTCAGGTAGAAGGTTGGGATAATCGTTATGAGAAAGCCAAGACCATAAATGTTCCATCTTTTAAATATGTACGCAACTGGCTTAATGAAAATATTCCTTCCGACTCTAAAACCTGCGTCATTCATAATGACTGGCGTTTTGACAATCTCATTCTGGATCCAGAGAATCCGACTGAAGTGATTGGTGTACTGGACTGGGAAATGGCCACTCTCGGCGATCCGCTGATGGATCTGGGTTCTGCCTTGGCCTATTGGGTAGAAGATACCGATAATGCCATTTTTAAAGCGACTCGTCGTCAGCCAACCAATCTAAAAGGTATGTTTACCCGTAAAGAGGTCGTAGATTACTATCTTGAAAAAACCGGTTTGCAGCCTGAGAACTGGACATTTTATGAGGTGTTTGGTGTATTCCGCCTCGCGGTCATCGCCCAGCAGATTTATTATCGTTATTACTACAAACAAACCAATAATCCGGCCTTTAAGGATTTCTGGGTGATAATTCATGCCTTGCATATTCGTGCTTTAAAACTGATTGGCAGCCAAAAACTGGAAGCTAATGAGATCGCACAGAAATATATTCTGAAATTTAAAGAGATAATGCCAAAATGACCACTATTTACCTGATCCGGCATGGCCAAGCCTCTTTTGGCGCAGAAAGTTATGATCAGCTTTCGCCCAATGGCGAGTTACAGGCAAAGCTTTTGGGCCGCTATTTTGATGAAATTCTGAAAGAAGCACCTTATGTGGTTGCAGGCTCCATGCAGCGTCATCAACAGACAGCAAAATTATCTCTGGAAGAATGTTTTCCGGAAAGTGAGATTCTGACGGATAGTGCCTGGAATGAATTTAATCATCAGCAGGTATTTGCACGTTATGAACCGCGTTTTAATCAGCCTGAATTGCTCAAACAGGACGTGTCAGAGCATGCAAATCCTCGGGATTACCTCAGCAAAATTTTTACCGGTGCGATTGCACGTTGGACCGGCGATGATTACCACCATGAATATGATGAATCCTGGCCGAATTTTAAAGACCGTGTGGAAACCGGTTTGCAAAATCTGTGTGACCAGCTGGCCAAAAGCCGCCCACGTTATGCAGTCGTTTATACCTCAGGCGGCGTGATTTCTGTGGCTGTAGGCAAAATTTTGGGCCTTAGCCCAGAAAAAACCTTTGCTTTGAACTGGGCGATTACCAATACCAGTATTACGACACTGCGGCTGGTAGGTAATGAACCGCAACTACTCAGTTTAAATGAACATCATTTTATCAAGGCACAGCATCCGGAATTGCTGACCTGGATCTAAATCATATCGAATACTACTGTAAAAAAATAAAGGAATAGGGTAAACCCATGGCTAAAACAATTTTAATTACCGGTGCAAGTTCAGGGATCGGTGCCGGTATGGCACGTGAATTTGCCAAGAAAGGCTATAACCTGGCGATTTGTGCACGTCGCCTGGATCGTCTGGAAACCTTAAAGCAGGAACTGGAAAGCCAATATAATATTAAAGTCATTGCCAAAACACTGGATGTCACCGATTACGATCAGGTTTTTGAAGTTTTCCGCGCTTTTAAAGAAGACTTCGGCACCATTGACCGGATTATCGTGAATGCAGGTGTGGGTGAAGGTCGCCGCATCGGTAAAGGTAATTTCGCCATCAATAAAGCTACAGTGGAAACCAACTTTATTTCGGCATTGGCACAATGTGAAGCTGCAGTGGAAATTTTCCGCGCCCAAAACTCTGGCCATCTGGTCATGATCTCATCCATGAGTGCCATGCGTGGTATGCCAAAACACTTGACTGCTTATGGCGCAAGTAAGGCAGGGGTCGCTCATTTAGCGGAAGGCATTCGTGCTGAACTGATGAATACGCCAATTAAAGTCACTACAATTTTCCCAGGATATATTCGTACTGAAATCAATGAAGGCGCGAAAAAGCTGCCTTTTGAAGTAGATGAGAAAACCGGTTCACGTTTATTGGCAGCAGAAATTGAAAAAGCGCCAGTTAAAGCCTATGTACCGAAATGGCCGTGGTTGCCACTCGGTCTAGCCATGAAGGTATTACCACTTAAACTGGTAAATAAGTTGGGCTAAAAGCAATTTTAGATATTTGAAAAGAGAAGCGAGAATGCTTCTCTTTTTATGATAACGATATTACAGCCAAACCTTAAAAAATTTTAATGATTAATGATCAGTTAATTCGACTAATTTTGACTGTTAATTTCATGAAAAAGATAATCTCTCACTTTTCATAATTCCCTCCAATTTAAAGAACTTTCTCAACTGTCCAAAACTTAGACATACTCGCTTCAAAAGTGGAAAGATAACTTCTTTTTTCTAGAATTTCCTTTAATGTACAACTGTTCAAAAATCAAAGGTTGTCCATATGTCTACATCTTCCGATATGACTGACCAGCAGCGAATCTCCAAGGTTAGAAGTATCGTTATTCAGGCCGGGGAAGAGGTGCGTGCTCGTTATCCCATACTTAAACATCAGAATTTTATCGGTGCAAGTATTCTAGGCTTGGCGTGGGCAGGTATGATTACATGCGCAGTAGCATATGGAACGGGTTATCTCTCAGCATGGTTTACCATTCCTTTAATCGCGATTTTTGCATCTTTAACGCATGAATTGGAACATGACCTGATTCATTATATGTATTTCAAGAAAACGCCTTGGGCCCATCATCTGATGCTGGCACTTGTCTGGCTGGCGCGTCCAAACACGATTAGTCCCTGGGCACGTCGTCGTTTACATTTGCATCATCATAAATATTCAGGCACTGAACATGACCTGGAAGAACGTGGCATCAGTAATGGTATGCCTTGGGGCATTCGCCGAATTCTGGTGATTAGTGACCAGTTAATGTCAGTGTATCTGCGTCCATTTCAGATGTTTAAAATGATTCATCTTTTTCTGGAAAAACAGCCTGAAAAAGAACGTAAAATTGCCATGATCTCCCAGTTACTCGGCTTTTTGCCACTCAGCATTATTTATTATGGATTGTGCTATCTGTTTGTGGTCTTTCATGGTTTAAATGCAATTGCACCACTCTTCGGTTATGAGATGCTTTGGTCGCAAGGCATTGTCGATGCTATGCCGATCGTAAATCTGCTGGTAGTCATCTGGGTGATTCCGAACTTTATCCGTTCTTTTAGCTTGCAGTTTGTCAGTTCAAATATGCATTATTATGGCGATATTGATCCACGTGATGTGATCAAACAAACCCAGGTACTCAATCCATGGTGGATGGTTCCGTTCCAGTTATTCTGCTGTAATTTTGGTTCAACTCATGCCATTCATCATTTTGTGGTCAAGGAGCCATTTTATATCCGTCAACTGACATCCAAAACGGCGCATAAAGTGATGAAAGAAGTAGGTGTACGTTTCAATGATGTTGGAACATTCAAGCGTATGAATCGCTGGAATGATTATAAAACCTGATAAGTGAGCTTGTAAAAATCCTGCTTTTTAGCGGGATTTTTTATTATTTATCGAAGATAAAATAAAGATATCTAAGCCTATATTTTGTAAGAATCCTATCTTAGTCAAATTTAGGTGATTATTCATCTAAAGTGACTGCTGAGGAAATAGTTCAAAAGAACAAACTCAGGTAAAATTAAATATATCTCTATATAAAATAGCCCGCTATGTTGCTGAAAGCCGCCACCATTGCTTTGATTCCTGCACTTGTCATTCAAGGTAGTCGCGTTAAGAAAAATACCTTAAGGCTTCCGGAACCCGAAGGTGTACGTAAAGGAAAAATCGGAACAGGCAAAAAACTGTCCTTGCTCATTCTAGGAGATTCCGCGGCGGCAGGTGTAGGCGTAGAACATCAGGATGATGCATTACTGGGTGCAATTCTGCATGAACTGAAAAGTGACTTTCAGGTTGAATGGAAGTTGCAAGCCAAAACCGGTGATACCACCTCAAATGTACTGCGTACTTTGGACCAGATGGAAGTCCAGCATTATGATGTAATTGTTACTTCAGTTGGGGTCAATGATGTAACTAGGCTCATGTCTGCAGAAGTCTGGATTCAGAAACAGCAACAACTTTATAGCAAAATTAAGCAAAAATTTAGTCCGAAGCTGGTTATTGCTGCCGGTGTTCCCCCCATGAATATGTTCCCAGCGCTACCGAATCCTTTAGCCTGGTTATTTGGCCAATATGCCAAACAGATGAACCGGCAACTGGAAAAATTTGTAAATCAGCAGGTGAATATGCAATGGATTGAATATGATATTGAAAAATACCGTGCCATGAATTTACAAATGGCTGCAGATGGTTTTCACCCGAGCAAGGAAGTTTATACACTTTGGGGACAAGAAGTCGCTGGCAAGATTCAGAAGGCATTCTAAAATAGTAAAAAGCTCTCAATTTAGTTAATCCTATGTCCGATATTGAAACCCATCCGTTACCTCCATTTTTACCGCCCAATGCCAAATTACTGATGTTGGGTAGTTTTCCGCCACCTGCTACACGCTGGAAAATGAATTTTTATTATCCAAATTATCAAAATGATATGTGGCGGATTTTTGGACTGATTTTTTTTAATAATAAAGATTATTTTTTAGATCTACCCAACAAAAAATTTAAGGAAAATTTAATCCGGGAGTTTTTGACACAAAGGGGAATTGCAATCTTTGACAGTGGTTATCAGATCCGGCGTTTAAAAGGTAATGCCTCAGACAAATTTCTGGAAATTGTCGTACCCACCAATATCGAGCAACTGCTTAGTCAAATGCCGCAGTGCAATCATATTATGACTACTGGAGATAAGGCTACAGATACTATGATGTTGTCCATGCCTGAAGGTACGGTCAAACCGAGCATTGATCACCCAAGTCAGGCTCATTTTGCCGGACGTGATCTGTATTTATATCGTATGCCTTCATCTTCCCGCGCTTATCCGGTTTCTTTAGAGAAAAAAGCCGAAAGTTACAGATTAATGTTTAAGCATGTGGGGTTGATTTAATATTTAATTCAATATTCAGATGAAAAATAGCTAGAAAAATTTAAAGCTGTAAATATGAAATTAACTTACGCTTAGTAACTTGGTTTTTTATTATTCACATATTTGGATATTCGACCCAACGATAGCTATAAATTTGAATATCCCGAACATGATGAAAGTTAGACCAGATTAACTGACTGCCTTTAGTCCATCTTAAAACTCGAATACGAGATTCCACCTGCTGTATTTCTTCAGATGTGGCTGAACGTAAAGGGCCAATTTCTGCATATAGACGTACTCCTGGATAACGTTTGAATTTCCCCTTAAGCAGCGCATTCAACCAAAACAGTTTACTAGTATTCACAGCTTGTATGCAGGCCAGTGGCTGATGCTGTAAATTTTCAGTAAAGGTAGCGGAATAAGTATCAAAGAAGAAACCTATACTGGTCTTTTGATTTAAAAATACCGTTCCAATCGGGGTAATGCTAGGAAGGCCTTTGGAATTGACTGTTGCAATAGAGCAATGCATGGCAGTACGTTGTGCATCAGCAACGATCTGGCGAATCTGTTGCCATTCACTATCAGAAATCATGTATTGATTCTCTTATTATTTTTTATAAAGCTTATAGTAAATTTTTCCATATGGCATTGTCTGAAAAAACCTTGAAAACAGGTAGCTTTACCAATCTAAAATATGTTTCAGATTATAAAAAAGAGCTAAATGGCTCTTTGAAAAATGGCAGCAGGCGATTAGCCATCGTATTCGACATAATCCCACAAGTTTAAACGTGCTTTAATCTCTCGGCGGATTTCAGGTAACATCGGTAATAAACTACCATCAATCCATAAGCTCAAAGCTTGTGCAGAGAGAGTTTGCTGCTGTTCATCGACCAGTTGAGCACCTTTTAATATAATGCCAGCCTCATCAGTAGCTTCAGTTTCTACACCTTTAAATAAAACCTGTAACTCATAGCCATTATCCTGAATCAGCCATTCCAGTTCGAGCTGGATATTTTCATTCGATTTTAAAACTACCTGACCCTCGACTGTATCGGATTCAGACAGACAGTCATGTTCAACCCGAATCTTGGCCAGATACCACTCTTGCTGGGATAAATCATGGAGAGTTTTAACAGGCGTCAGAATGTCACTAAACTTAAACTGGCGACTTAAATCAAAAAATTGCATGGGAGTGAGGGCGAATAATCGCAAAAGATTGGAAAAGTGTAATTTTAAAGCAATCGAGGGAGGAGGTAAAAGCTTTGTCGTGATTGAGCTGATTAATGTATAAGAAAAAAACTAATAAATATAAGTATAAGAATTTAATTAATATTGAAAATCTCTCCTCCCACAGGGAATAGACTGGAATGATAAGAAGGAGATTACTCAAAAAATGAAATTTCATTTATGATTTTTAATCATTAAAATAATTTGTGTAATTAAAACGTAATTTTTTTGTCATTACATTAACCATTCGCCTGGAAATTTGGTCACAAGATTCATCATGAAGCGCTGGAATTTTGTAGTGTCTGGATCATGTAAATGTTGAATAATACGACCATCTTTTTGATATTCCAGCCAAATGATTTCATTTTTTTCATTCAGCTTGAGCTGATAAGCGATACGTGGCAAATACTGATCCATTGCGTAAGTAATTTCCTTCTGGAAATCTTCCGACTGGATCACGAGGCCGACTTCAGTATTCAAAAAAGCTGAACGCGGATCAAAATTGAAGGAACCAATAAATACCATGCCATCCAGATCAAAGAATTTGGCATGCAAACTTGAGCTATTTTTATTCTTTGCCGGAATAATATTTCCAGTCATGACTTCATACCAGGTACGTTCAGGCCGGATAATATAAGGTTTAAATTCCCAGAGTTCGATGCCGTTTTGTAGTAACTGCTGACGATATTGTTGATAATAGGCATATACCAGAGCCACATCATTGGCCTGAAAAGAGTTGGTCAGGATTCTGATTTTGACGCCTTGTTGAGCACGATGAGTTAAATAGTCGGTGCCTTCTTGTGTTGGAATGAAATATGAAGACACCAGTTCCAGATGTTTTTTTGGCTCACCCATGAGTTCGAGCATATGGGTATAGATATAATCGCCATTTTTTGCATGGGGACGTGCTTTAGCAGGAGTATCCGCGACGAAATAAGCAGGTGCCCAGTGAATGGGCTGTTTTTTCAATTGCTGTTCGACTTGTTTCTCTGCTATTCCTACCCGGCGTTTTAATTCAGTTTCATCAACATCTTCGCGCGCAAACTCAGTTTTGAGTTTTTTGAGCATTTCAGGATTGCCTGCATCATTTAGCACCTGCTGAAGATTATAACTAAGATCGTCATTCCAGAACTTGATAAAGGTCTGATTCGCAGCATTTACGCTTTGACCTGTAAAAAAGATATCGACATCGGTAAACTGGAAATCTTCACTGGCATCAAAGTATTCACTGCTGATATTACGACCACCAGTCACTGCTGCAGTCCCATCAGCAATGATCAGTTTATTATGCATGCGATGATTAACCTGTTTCATCCGGAAACCATAATCAAGTGCACGTAATTTACGAAATTTATAGGGATTAAAAAGCTTTACCTGAATATTTGGATGCTGGCTCAGGGCCAGCAATTTGTCATCTAGCTGCGTACCATTCTGATCATCAATCTGTAACCGCACCTTGACTCCACGCTCCGCAGCTTTCAACAGTTGGGCCAACATCATGTTACCGATATAATCATCTTTCCAGATATAATATTGCAGATCAAGATGGTGTTGGGCCTTATTAATCAGGTACACACGTGCCGCCATGCTCATAAAGCCGTCATATAAGGGTAAAAAAGCAGTTTTCCCTTCATGAATCTGCTGTTTTGAAAATTGACCTTCAATCCATTGCGCAGGTTGGGCTGGAGTAATTTCTGCATCTTTGGTAGTGTTGGGAGCCAGTTCGCAGCCAGAAATCATGAGGGTTAAAGTAAAAACACTTAAACAGATAAACGGTGAAGGTTTAGTCATTGATCTTCCATTGATTATAGGATTTTTTATTCCTTAACTCCCGATGTTAATAGTTGAATCTCCGAATAGAAAGAGGTTACTGTTAGTCATCTGTAAACCAGCAAAAAAAGGATAGTTTTACATGAAATCACGTGCAGCGGTTGCGTTTGGTCCGGGCCAACCCTTAGAGATTGTTGAGGTGGATGTTGCTCCACCAAAAGCAGGTGAAGTACTGGTGAAAATTAGCCATACAGGTGTGTGTCATACCGATGCATTTACCTTGTCTGGTGAAGATCCTGAAGGTGTGTTTCCTGCAATCCTGGGCCATGAAGGTGCAGGTGTAGTGGTTGAAGTGGGTGAAGGGGTCACCAGTCTGAAACCAGGTGATCACGTAATTCCACTTTATACTGCTGAATGTGGTGAGTGCTTGTTCTGTAAATCTGGAAAAACCAACCTGTGTGTTGCTGTACGGGCGACCCAAGGTAAAGGTGTCATGCCAGACGGAACTACACGTTTTTCTTATAACGGAGAGCCAATTTACCATTACATGGGCTGTTCAACATTCTCTGAATATACCGTAGTTGCTGAAGTATCCTTGGCAAAAATTAATCCTGAAGCTAACCATGAGCATGTCTGCCTGCTGGGCTGTGGCGTGACGACAGGCATTGGTGCTGTCCATAACACTGCCAAAGTACAGGAAGGTGACAGTGTTGCTGTATTTGGTTTAGGCGGTATTGGTCTTGCTGTGGTACAGGGCGCCCGCCAGGCAAAAGCAGGCCGTATTATTGTGGTAGATACCAATCCAGATAAGTTTGAACTGGCGAAACAGTTTGGTGCGACAGATTTCCTTAATCCAAAAGACTATGATCAACCAATCCAGCAGGTTATTGTGGAAATGACCGGTTGGGGTGTTGACCACTCCTTTGAATGTATCGGTAATGTGGATGTGATGCGTTCAGCACTGGAATGTGCGCACCGTGGCTGGGGCCAGTCGGTGATTATTGGGGTAGCCGGTGCAGGTAAAGAAATTTCAACCCGTCCATTCCAGTTAGTCACAGGGCGTAAATGGATGGGTACCGCTTTTGGTGGCGTGAAAGGCCGTTCACAATTACCAGGAATGGTAGAGCAGTCAATGAAAGGTGAAATTCAGCTTGAACCTTTTGTAACTCATACCATGCCATTAGATCAGATCAATGAAGCTTTTGACCTGATGCATGAAGGTAAATCAATCCGTACGGTCATTCATTTTGAATAAATGATTATCGTAGGCTTAAGAGAGAAAAAGACCGGTATTAAACCGGTCTTTTTTATGCGGATTTCACTTGATTCAGGATACATTAGTGCATTAAAGCATCACACAGACTCACCCAAAGAACACAAGCAAACTAAGGTCATTACATTCCAGATGTTTATATTAAATAGAACGTATCAACATACGTGATTAAAACCATTTTAAAAAATAAGGATAAGTTTTATGTCGAATGATAATTTTGATCGTGATGTTATTAAGAACTCTCCAAAAGATGTCCGCGACGATTTAAATGCAGATCCGATTACTGGTGAACCTGGTGCACATCCTGTAGGAACAGGTTTGGGTGCTGCAGGCGGTGCAGCCGCAGGCGTAGCAGTTGGTGCAGCAGGTGGTCCTGTTGGTGCTGCTGTAGGTGGTGTTGTGGGTGCTGTGGTCGGTGGTCTGGCCGGTAAAGGTATAGGCGAAGCAGTAAATCCAACCGAAGAACAGGCTTACTGGCGTGATAATTCTGTAAATACCCCATACTATTCAGATGCCCGTACCACATACAGCGATCTGGATTATGACCGCGATTACGATACTGCTTACCGCGTAGGTTATGAAAACCGGGGCAGCTATGATGCCCACACCCGTTTTGAAGATGCAGAACAAGATCTGAAATTAAAATGGGAACAAATGAAAGGCGAATCTCGTTTAAACTGGGAACAGGCGAAATTTGCAGTACGTGATGCCTGGAATCGTGTTTCACGTTAATTATTCATCTTCATGAAAATGAAGTGAAGTACTGTTGGCAAAATCTACATTTCTGTGGGTTTTGCCATTTTTATTGATATATTTAACTGTGTGATAAAATCATAAAAAAAAGTAGAAAAGTTAATAAATATTTTTTTATATTTAATACTTGTCAAATGACCCTAGAGCGCGTATTTTAATTTCAGATTCATATTTTATGAAAGACATAATATGTTAACGCAACCTCTCATTTCAAACGCATATTTTTATTTCTGGCAGTTTAGATAATTGCCTGAATGCGTTTGGGCAATGAAATAGTTGCCCACCAGTTTATACCTGATCGGCAACCCTGATCAGGTTTTTTTATGCCTTTAATTTTTAAGAATATTTTGGAGACAATCATGACAACATTTAACTATTCATACTTTAACAGCTTTTATTGGTCTTATTTTAGTCAGCTAATGACCCTCAAGACAGTTTCGATTAGACCCATAACGCTCAAATAAAAGTTTGGACTGCTTTTCAGTCCCAGGATTAAAGTCATGAATACCCCAAATACATCACAACAACATCATGCTGAAAGCATTTTAACTTTACCCCAGCAACTTAAGCAGCAATTGCCACTGTCTCCGCAATTGGCTAGCCAGGTCGCTGAACATCGTCAAACTGTTCAAAATATATTAGAAGGCAGAGATCATCGATTAATGGTGATTACAGGTCCATGTTCCATTCATGATGAAGCTTCCGCGCTAGAATATGCAGAAAAATTAAAACAGCTACAAACTCAGGTTTCTGATCAGATTTTTCTGGTCATGCGTACTTATATTGAAAAACCGCGGACTACGGTAGGCTGGAAAGGTTTCCTTTACGATCCGAATCTGGATGGTTCATCCAATATGCAACTGGGTCTGGAAAAATCCCGTGACTTATATCTTAAAATTATTGAAATGGGTCTGCCAATCGCTTCGGAAATTCTCAGCCCGATGGCAACCGCTTATTTCGATGATCTGCTGGCTTGGGGCGCGATTGGAGCACGTACCAGCGAATCACAAATTCACCGTGAAATCTCAAGTCATATGCCATATAGCATTGGTTTCAAAAATGGTACTGATGGTTCGATCCAGATTGCCCTAGATGCTATTCAGTCTGCCTCTCATCCGCATCAATTCCTGGGTATGAGCCAGTCCGGTTTGCCATGTATTTTACATTCTCAAGGTAATCCTAAAGCGCATTTAATTTTACGTGGTTCAAATAGTGGACCTAATTACCAGTTGGCTGAAATCGAGAAAATACAGGCAAAACATCAGATGGAATTGCCGGCACTGGTGATTGACTGTAGTCATGGCAACAGCTCAAAAAATCCGATGCTACAACCTGAAGTGCTGAAACAGATCTTGGCAGAACGTTTACATACCAAGGTTCGTGGTGTAATGCTTGAAAGCCATCTGGTTGATGGGAATCAGAAAATTTCTGAGCAAATGACTTATGGTCAATCAATCAC
Source organism: Acinetobacter sp. 197 (assembly GCF_048148385.1). NCBI lineage: Bacteria > Pseudomonadati > Pseudomonadota > Gammaproteobacteria > Moraxellales > Moraxellaceae > Acinetobacter > Acinetobacter sp. 197. The sequence continues at coordinate 2,988 of NZ_JAYWZK010000018.1, read as the reverse complement.
TGATGGATGTCTGGGTTGGGCTAAAACCGAACAGATGCTGTTAAATATGACTGACTCACTACGACTTGAAGGTTTAAGGCGTAGTGCTTAAAAATCAGGTTCTGGCTTTCTCCAAGTCATTGGGGGAAGGCAGAAGAAGCTAATGAGGTAATTTACCTTGATGTTTAAAATTGTTCATTAAACAGTTTAAAAATATAATGAATAAATAGATGCAAAGGTCGAGATTAATTTTTACTAAGATATGCATAATATATGTCTAAATTTTATCCCCAGAAATTGGGGATAGTTTTTGCCCTGGAAAGAGCGGAAACATTGAAAAAATCTTCGATTTGATTAAAAAATAATCAATTTTATAAGCAGAATATTACAAATATGATCAAAAAACACACGAGTTGTGAAAACGTGTGTTTTTTGATCTTTGGGGTTTTGGATTTATTGATTTAAGTATTTGATAAGTAACACTATTTAAAAAGGAATTTTGTATAATACCCATTATGTTAAATAAGCTTAGTTTTCCAAATGATTAATTAAAATATCTGTTTCTAACATGCTTTCTTAACTCTAGACTAAAAATTGCACATATAAATAGAAAAAAATTCATTAAAAAACCTAAAATCATATACAAATACACAAAAAAATTAGGTTCATTTAAAAGTTTTCTTATTGAAGATATATTCCCACCATCGGTAAAAATAAACATTTGATATCTAAAACAAATCATAATTATTAGAGTTAAAAAACATACTAGTAAAACTAAAGATCTATTATCTTTAATCTCATGAATGCTCTGATAATATCTTTCATATCTTTTAAATAGATGTTTAGTTCTGATGTCTAGCCCCCAAAAGGTATACTTTGAAAACATAATTAAAAAAATAAATATCTCAAATATTAACGTAACATCATTAACCAGTTTTACTTGTGGTGATGCCAAAATCATCGATTGGGAAAAGTTCGTAATCCCAGAATAACCTTCAATAGAGAACCCAAAAATATAAGCAACAATAAAAACTAAGGAAAATAAATGTAAATAAAAATACCGATAAGGGGATAATTCATCAAGAATTTTCATCAGTAATTTATCTGGGTGATAGGGGGCTTCACTTATATCATTATTCATATCACCTCCTGTCGTGCTACGAGTTAGATTGATCTTATTTCAGTTTTTCTAAAATTAACATATGGACTGCTCCCAGTATCTTAGACATGAGATAGCCTCATTGTGGACTGCCACCACTCTCCTAGACAAATATCGTCTATTCTTTTTGCACAGGAGAAAACATTATGAGTGGACAACGATATACCCCAGAATTTAAAGACGAAGCTATAAAATTAATTACTGAACGAGGATATTCTGTCACTGATGTAGCGGAACGTTTAGGTGTATCACAACACAGTATTTATAAATGGTTAAAGGCGATACAGCCTTTACGCAACAACCCTGATGAACATGAATTGCTCGAAGCAAAGAAAGAGATCCTCCGTCTTAAAAGTCAACTTAGACAAACTGAAGAGGAACGGGACATACTAAAAAAGGCCGCAAGGTACTTTGCAAGTCTGCCCGAGTAAAGTATCAGTTTATTCTTGAGTACAGTAATCAATTTAAGATTAAAACGATGTGTCGGGTTTTAAAGCTTGCTCGTGCTGGTTATTACGCTTGGTTGCATGAACCCGAATCAGGCAGAACTATTGAAGATAAACGGTTATTACAGCTCATCCGATCTTCTTATGATGCTAGTTATGGTATTTATGGTTATCGTCGCATTACTTTGGATCTTAAAGAACTAGGTGAAGGCTGTGGCCCGAATCGTGTACTGAAGATCATGAAAAACAATGGTATTGCAGCAGTTAGAGGATACAAGAAGCATAAAAGTTATGGCCGTGGTCGTCCTCAGATTGTGCCACCCAACCATTTAAATAGAGAGTTTGTTGTGAATACTCCGAATACTTCCTGGGTAACTGATATTACCTATATTCGGACTTGGCAAGGCTGGTTATATCTGGCTGTAGTGCTTGATTTATATTCGAGAAAAGTGATCGGTTGGTCAATGAAACCAACTCTTGCTAAGGATATCGTTCTTGATGCACTACTCATGGCAGTATGGCGACGCAGACCCGATGAACCTGTGATCATACACTCAGACCAAGGCTCACAATACAGTAGTGGAGACTGGCAGAAATTCTGTCAAAAGCATAATTTAATTCCCAGTATGAGTCGCAGAGGAAACTGTTGGGACAACGCTGTTGCTGAATCTTTTTTTAGCAGTTTAAAGAAGGAAAGAATTAAAAAGAGAATCTATAAAACACGAGAAATGGCTCGTGCGGATGTGTTTGATTATATCGAAATGTTCTACAATCGAATCAGGCGTCATTCGCACCTCGATGGTATGAGCCCAGAAGCATTCGAGACAGCTTCAAAATGAGGCTATCTCATGTCTAAGATACTGGGAGCAGTCCAATAATACGGATTATACGAAGCCCCGATCTAAGATCTGGGCTTTATTTATTTCTACCTTACATTTCAACAAGTATTGATTCGCCTGTAGAACAGTCTCCATTACGCCATTGCCAATTTTCAATTAACTTAATTTTTCCATTGGCTTGGATCTCAATCTCAGTATTACATTCACCTATACGTAATTCATTCATCTCATTGATGTGGTGGTATGCCATAGTGAAAGTTTTTTCAGAAGTCATGAAACCTAGTAAATGTCCATTGGTAATACTGCCACCAGAATAGGTAGCTTCTATACGTTCACCTACTTGGTAATAATTAAAAATAGTCTCGTGAGATACTTCTCCATTAGATGTATTTTTAGCATTTACAAATTTTTTATTATTTAGATTTAAGTTCATTTCTACTCTTTAATTTCCCTAAAATTAACATAATACACGTTATATGAAGTCGAAATGTTAGAACCCATTTAAAGTGTCTATATTCTCACCAATAAAAATGTCTGGTTTATGATGATTTTTATCACCATGGAC
>NZ_JAYWZK010000017.1:0-49753 GCF_048148385.1 Acinetobacter sp. 197 | reverse complement strand
TGCTCATTATAGGGCAATTTCTTACACGTGCAAGCGCTTTTAACGCACAAGAATCACGAGTGTTTTATTTTTATGCACCAAATTGGTTCAATTTTATGCAAATCATTACATAAGTACATATTTTTAAAACAGAAATATAAATTAAATATTTCTGGTTTATTCTATGTCTAGTTTTTCACAACTGGTGCTTTAATCGTCACACTGGTGATTTTTACAGGGTTTACTGGCACATTTTGATGCATTCCATAGTTTCTAGTGGGTACTTTAGCAATCTGATCAATTACATCCATACCTTTAGTGACCTTACCAAATACCGCATAGCCGGCATTTCTAGCAGAACGATCCAGAAAATCATTATCGACCAAGTTCACAAAGAATTGTGCGCGAGCAGAATCCGGCTGATTGGTACGTGCCATGGCTAAAGTGCCACGCTTGTTATGCAGGCCATTTGACGATTCGTTTTTAATCGGTGCTTTGGTATTGGCTTTTTCCTGCATGTTCACATCAAAACCCCCACCCTGAACCATAAAGCCGGGAATGACCCGGTGAAAGATGGTGTCCTTATAAAAATTGCTTTTTACATAATTTTCAAAATTTTTTGCCGAGATGGGAGCTTTATCATTAAAGAGTTCAATTTCAATATTTCCCATTGAAGTATTCATCTCAATAATCGTATTTGCAGCAAAGCTTGGCAGACTGGTCGCGGCAAGCGCGATCACACATAATGATTTCTTTAACATTTATTAACTCATCTACTTAGAAGTAATGGTTGTGAATGACTATATATTAATCTTTTATGATTTATATTGCAGTGATCTGCCGACTAAAGACAAGAGAATAAGAATGAAACATGCATTATTACAGAAGCAAAATATCCATCAGTTTCCACCTTGGCGCTTGCAGGGTGAAGGTTTTATTCTGAACTATTGGCTGACCCCCAGCTTTATTGAACAAGCAAAACAGTTCCGTATCGCACCCTCTCCGCTGGGGCGTATGGTTCAAGTGATGCTGGTACGCTATCAAACTTCACCGATTGGTCCCTATGATGAGTTACTAATTCTGGATCATCCTTTAATTAGTAAACGGCGTCTAAGCTCGATTCCTAAAATTTATGTGTCTACCCATGAATCTGTCATACATGGTCAGCATTTATGGGGTATTCCCAAACAATATGCACAATTTAAATGGCAAGAAAAGGATCAGGAAATTCTGTGTCAGATTCAGCATCAGAACCAGCAAATGACGATTCGGTTGAAGAAAACCAAATCTGCACGTCAATTTTATATTAATAGTCACCATATTCCAGCCTCGATGCTCAAGATTCAGCAAGCCTGGAAAGGTCAACGTTTTCAGTTTAGTCCCCAGTTTCGTGGACACCTCTCCACACTTTCACAAGTAGAGTGGCAAGATGCTGAGGATATATTTCCAGATTTTTCCAAAGCCAAATTACTGCAAAGCTTTTATGTCCCCCAATTTAATCTGATCTTTCCTGAAGCACAGATCAGTAACAAGCCATAATCATGCATTTAAATTTAGCTATAAAAAAGGTGTTTCATAAGAAACACCTTTTTCTTTATGCTTTCGGCTTAACTGTTTTTGTCCCAAAATTTGCGGAAGTTCTTACTGATCTCAATCACATATTTTTTGGCACGACGGGAGATCGGGGTCAGATTGATAAAACCATGGGCTTGATCGGTATATTCATCATAATGAACAGCTACACCATTCTGACGCAACTTGTGTGCATAGATTGAACCTTCATCATGCAGGACATCATGACGTGCTGTAATCACATAACTTGGCGGCAAGTTTTTCAGCTCACCATAGGTCGGCGAAATCAGTGGGTCATCCAGTTCAATCTGATGGGTTTGGGCATACATGAAGGTCACCAGATCAATATCCTGCTCTGAAAGTACCAGTCCATCTTTATAGGCATAAAAAGATGGATGGCGACTTTTGAAGTCAACCGCAGGATAAAGCAGAAGTTGTGCCCGGGCGGCATAAGATTTGCCTGCGCTGCGCTGCGCTACCACAGCTGCCAGATTTCCGCCGGCACTGTCCCCTGCCACAGCAATACGGTTTTTATAGACTTTCAGTTGCTTGCTATGCTGATGTGCCCACGCCAAGGCATCTTCACACACCTGTACCATCTGCAAGGGGCTAAATTCTGGCGTCAGCGGATAGGCTACACTTAATACCTGAACTTTGGCATGCACTGCCAGCAAGCGACAAAATTCATCGTGAGTATCCAGACCGCCGACCATAAAGGCACCGCCATGATAAAAAATTACCATCGGTAACTTCTTTTGCGGTGCAGGATGATAATGTCGTGCAAAAATACTGCCACTCTGTAGAGGAAGGCGGAGCTCTTCGACAAATTTGACCGCGGTCGGTCTGGCCCGGATGGCTTTCATGCGTGCGTCAAACAGGGCACGTGAATGTACAACATCTTTACTGATAAAACTGCTGTGCCCCTGTTTGATCTGGATGGCCATCAGGCATTTTACCAAAGGGTCTAAATCAGGATAGACATGAGGATAATCCAAAGCCTTCACTACTGCCTCCTGGGCCATACCGGGTAAGCGATCCAGCATACGGGCTGCAGTTCCCTGTCCTTTTTCCATCAAACGTTGCAGAACCGGATGATTCACTGTCATTACTTTTAGTCCTTATTCTCTTAATTCTTCATAGTTTCTACACGATTAGCGTTTCAGTGACCATATTCTTATAGAAGTCTTAATATCTATGTACAGATAGCTTTTTCCCGATACGTTATCCTCATTTATAGAAGATGTCATTGACCGGTTAAAGGTTATTTTTGACGTAATTTTGCATGGTTAAGTATATTTTTTATTAAAAATCGGGAGAATGCCTATGGCTATTAAAATTATAGCTTTGTCTTTGGCGACTGCATTTTTAGCTGTAGGCTGCGTCGCATTTCCTGAAGATGGCGGCTATTATGACGGTCGCTATGATCAGCGTTATGACCGTCGTTATGAACAGGATCGTCGCTATGACCGGCAACGCTGGGAATATGAACAGCAGCGCAAACATATTGAACAGGATCGACGTAAACAGGAATTACAGCGTCGTAATTGGGAACAGGATCGCAAAAGACAGTTAGATCAGGATCGACGTAAAAACCAGCTAGAACGGCAACGCCAGGAACAGCAGCGTAAAAATCTGATGACGCAACGGCAAAAACAGGCAGAAGCAGATCGTAATAAGCGTCGTCAGGAGCTGGATCGTAAACGTGCCACAGATCAGCGCACGAAAAAAGTCCAGCAAAATCGTTCTAATCCACGCTGGAATGATAACCGACGCCATCAGGAGCAACGCTCACGCGATCGTCGTGATTAAGATCTGTCATTGTATTCACTAAAAGCCCGGATCGGGCTTTTTATTTGAATGCGAGAAAATATCGGGCAAAAAAAAGGCTTATCTAGAGAATAGGATAAGCCACGAAAACACATTCAAAATAAGAAGAAACTACAGCGATAGAATCTAAAATGAATCATACCGAGTTGCTTATTTTTTGTGTAATACTTTATTAGTTAAATATTAATCGCTTTTGTGTCTAATAAATAAGCAGCTAAAAAAGCTGAGTTTTTGGGAGAGGTGTAGCCGAGAAAAGTAAATTAAAAACAGGATATTATGAGGCTGACTTAGTGCATTTTTCTAATTAAGGCCACTAGGATAAGTAAAAGTGCAAGGTTACTTTTTTATAGTGACTTAAAATAAATCAAGACTGCCATTTTAATTTAAAAATACGATTATTATTATTTTCATTTTAATATTTAGTGGATTTTTCTTTTTTATATTCTAATAAATACAACATATTTACATCAGGATACTGGACTTAGGCACATAAAGACGAGCTATCTTTTTAAGATTTTTCCGCTGTATTTTTTTCACAATTATAAAATCTTCTCCCTTCTGTATTCGGGATTTTGCATAAATCATAAAATTTATCTGGGCTTATGCTTGAATTTTTATACCCCGCCCCGATTTCTTAAGGTAATTGACTATTTCAACCTTGGCAGTTCCATCTTAATACGATGAACACTAAGGGCCAAGGACTGTAGACTGTACATGTTTAAGAACCCATTCAAACGGAGTAAATCAATGGCGACTGAGCAAAATGAGCAAGCTCAAGAATTTGAGCAAGAGCAAGCGGAAAAAGATATAGCGCAAACTCAAGCTGAATCCGAGCAGGCAGAAGTTTCTGTTGAGTCTTTACAAGAACAGATTGCGCAGCTTGAAGGCGACTTAAAGCTAGAGAAAGCACGTACGGCCAATGCAGTCTATGAAGCACAGAAAAGCGTGGAACGTATTCAGCGTGAATCTGAAAAACATAAAGATACAGTATTAGAAAAATTCGCCAAAGAGCTTTTGGATACGGTTGATAATCTTGAGCGCGCAATTAATGCTGCGAATGAAGAAGAATCTCCTTTGCTTGAGGGCGTCAAACTTACCTTGAAATCATTACTCACTACACTGGAAAAATTTGGTGTTGTGGTTGTAGATACCAGTAGCGGATTTAATGCTGAGCTTCATCAGGCTGTAGGCATTGATGCAAATGCTAAGGCCAATGAAATTGGTAGTGTTTTGCAGAAAGGCTATACGTTAAACAGTCGCTTATTGCGTCCTGCAATGGTGATGGTTGGCGCTTAAGCTGAATAAATTAGGGAGTTTGTACATTTTTTTCAAAAATGTTACTTGAAAAAAAATGAATGACTCTCATATCAGATAACAAGTGGAAATCACAAGAAAATTTTTGAGGAAACATCCAAATGGCTAAAATTATTGGTATTGACTTAGGTACTACCAACTCATGTGTTGCAGTACTTGAAGGCGACAAAGTTAAAGTAATTGAAAATGCTGAAGGCACACGGACTACGCCATCTATTATTGCCTATAAAGATGGCGAGATTCTTGTGGGTCAATCTGCAAAGCGTCAGGCCGTAACTAACCCGAAAAATACACTATTCGCGATCAAACGTTTGATCGGTCGTCGTTATGAAGACCAAGCGGTACAAAAAGATATCGGTCTGGTACCTTATAAGATCATCAAAGCGGATAATGGTGATGCTTGGGTTGAGGTCAACGACAAAAAACTTGCGCCACAACAGGTTTCTGCTGAAATCTTGAAAAAGATGAAGAAAACTGCTGAAGATTACCTGGGCGAGACAGTGACTGAAGCAGTTATTACTGTCCCTGCTTACTTCAACGATGCACAGCGTCAGGCTACCAAAGATGCAGGCCGAATTGCTGGTCTAGAAGTTAAACGTATCATCAATGAACCAACTGCTGCGGCACTTGCGTTCGGTATGGACAAGAAAGAAGGCGATCGTAAAATCGCAGTTTACGACTTGGGTGGTGGTACTTTTGACGTATCAATCATTGAAATTGCAGACCTTGATGGCGACCAGCAAATTGAAGTGTTATCTACCAACGGTGATACATTCCTGGGTGGTGAAGACTTCGATAACGCGTTAATCGAGTACCTGGTTGAAGAGTTCAAGAAAGAACAGAACTTCAACTTGAAGCAAGATCCTTTAGCGTTACAACGTTTGAAAGAAGCTGCTGAGAAAGCGAAGATCGAACTTTCATCTTCTAATGCAACTGAAATCAACCTTCCATACATTACCGCGGATGCGACTGGTCCTAAACACTTGGTGATCAACGTTACCCGTGCAAAACTTGAAGGTTTGGTGGCTGATCTGGTAGCGCGTACGATTGAACCATGTAAGACTGCACTTAAAGATGCAGGTCTTTCGACTTCTGACATCTCTGATGTGATTTTGGTCGGTGGTCAATCACGTATGCCACTGGTACAACAAAAAGTTCAGGAATTCTTTGGTAAAGAGCCACGTAAAGACGTAAACCCTGACGAAGCAGTAGCGATTGGTGCAGCAATTCAAGGTGCAGTATTGTCTGGTGATAAAACTGACGTACTTCTTCTTGACGTAACTCCATTGACTCTTGGTATTGAAACAATGGGTGGTGTGTTAACTCCAATTATCGAGAAAAACACTACAATTCCGGCGAAAAAATCACAAGTGTTCTCTACAGCTGCTGACAACCAGCCTGCAGTAGACATTTCGGTTTACCAAGGTGAACGTAAAATGGCTCAACAAAACAAATTGTTGGGTAACTTCCAATTAGGCGATATTCCACCGGCTCCACGTGGTGTGCCACAAATTGAAGTATCGTTCGACATCAATGCTGATGGTATCTTGAAAGTATCTGCGAAAGATAAGAGCACAGGTAAAGAGCAATCTATTCAAATTAAAGCAAACTCCGGTTTGAGTGATGCTGAAATTGAAGCGATGATCAAAGATGCTGAAGCGAATGCTGAAGAAGACCGTAAGTTTGAAGAGCTTGCAAAAGCACGTAACGAAGCTGATGCATTAATTGCTTCTGCTCAAAAAGCAGTGAAAGATCTTGGTGAACAAGTGACTGCGGACGAGAAAACTGCGGTTGAAACTGCGGTTTCTGAACTTGAAGCTTCAACTAAAGAAAATGACGCTGAAGTGATTAAGTCTAAAACTGAAGCATTGCAAAACATCATCATGCCGATCACACAACGTGCATATGAAGCAGCACAAGGCCAAGGCGGTGCACAAGGTTTCGACCCGAATGCATTCCAAGGTGGCGAAGGCCAAGCTCAAAAAGCGGATGACGGCGTTGTAGATGCTGAGTTCACTGAAGTGAAAGATGACAAAAAATAATTTGTCGCTTTAACTGAAAAAACCGCGCGAAAGCGCGGTTTTTTATGTCTCGAATTGAGGGAATAAAATAAAAATTACTAAAATTTGATCGTATTTTCAGGAAAAGCTGTTTAAGTTAAATCAATCATTAAAATACCTTGAACCCATGAAAATTCTGATTTTGCTGCCTTTACTGAGTTGCTTGGGCCTGACAGCATGTAGCCTGCCCGTTTCATCTTCCCCATCTCAAAGCACTTTGACTCAATCCACCCAAGCCATCGCCAGCTTATTTGATCAAGCACAAAGCTCTGGCGTTCTAGTGATTCAGCGTGGTCAACAGTTACAGGTCTATGGCAATGATTTGAGCCGAGCAGATACCGAATATGTTCCTGCTTCAACCTTTAAAATAGTGAATGCCCTGATTGGCTTGCAACATGGCAAAGCCACAGCCAATGAAATCTTTAAATGGGATGGCAAGAAACGCAGTTTTGCCACCTGGGAAAAAGATATGACGCTCGGCGAGGCCATGCAAGCTTCTGCGGTACCGGTCTATCAGGAACTGGCACGCCGTATCGGTCTGGAATTGATGCAGCAGGAAGTGCAACGCATCCGGTTCGGCAATCAGCAGATTGGGCAGCAGGTCGATAACTTCTGGCTGGTCGGGCCTCTAAAAATTAGTCCGAAACAGGAAGTCGAATTTGTCTCTGCTCTTGCTCGAGGAGAACTTGCCTTTGATCCTCAAGTCCAGCAGCAAGTTAAAGCCATGTTACTTTTACAGGAACGGCAAGCTTATCGCCTGTATGCTAAATCCGGTTGGGGCATGGATGTAGAACCGCAAGTCGGCTGGCTGACCGGGTGGGTCGAAACCCCTCAGGGGGAAATCGTGGCATTTTCCCTGAATATGCAAATGCAAACCAATATGAATCCAGCCATTCGCCTTGAAATTCTACAGCAGGCTCTAGGCGAATTAGGGCTTTACCCAAAAGCGGAGCAGCAAAGCAAATAGGCATGGGAAAAGTATTAAAATTAAGTTATATTTTTAAAAAATAAACATTTAAATAAAAATATGCGTCTCTTGCTCTGCCTGTTCATTATGGGATTGATCGTGTCTGCCTATCTACATATGCAGACCAAAACCCATCCACAACTGCGCTATAACTCACTGGCTGATCGCTTGACGCATCCTTTCGACACCCGCTTACGTTTTCGCATTGATCAGGTCGATTCAGGCTTTGGAATGAGTAAAGATCAGGTCATTCAGCTGAGCAAGGAAGCAGTCGAGATCTGGCATCAGGGTACAAATCGTGATGATCTGCTGGTATATGATGAAAATGCCAGACTAAGTATTCGCCTGATCTATGATCAACGCCAGCAAGACTACAATGCCTTAAAGAAAATTGAAAAACAGTTACTGGCAGATGATGCCAGGTATCAGCGTCAGGTCAAAAATCTGCAAGCCTCCTATCAACATCTGGAAAGTCAGCAGCAACGCCTCATTCAGCAAAAAAACCAGATCAATAGTGAATTTCAAGCCTTACAGCACCGCCGTCAGCAGTCAGATTTATCCGCATATGAACGCGAACAGATTGAATATGAAGTCTTGGCTTTACAGCGTAAATCGGCAACTTTTCAACGGGAGTTTCAGTACCTGCAGGAACAGCAAAGTTCCTTTAATATGAATGTTTCCATGCATCAGCATGGCCTCCAGAACCATCAGCAGAATATCATTCAGGCTCAACAGCGTTTTCCTGCCCGCGAATTTCATAAGGGTGTTTTTATGGGTGATCAAATTCAGGTTTATCAGTTTGATGCAAAAGATGACCTCCGCCTAACTCTGGCACATGAACTCGGACATGCCTTGGGGCTGTATCACCATAATGACCCCGAAGCGCTGATGTATCCTGTACTGGGCAAACAGAATCTGCAACACTTCCAGCTACGCCCTGCAGATAAAACCCTGCTATATAACCGTTAGTTAATCAGTCTGAATCCCCTAGTTAATTTAAGTGTATAAGTATTATAAAAAAGACTCCATTCTGATTTCATGTTATTGTGAACGGCTACATTGTTCAGGCCATCTTTGGAGATTCGTGTGAGTTACTACCATATTTTAATTGAAGTAAATGACCACATTAGTACGATTGATGAAACCCGTGATATCGAAATCTTTGATATCGAGGACATCCAACCCTATCTTCATTCGATTTTATTGCCTTATTTTAATGAACAACTGATTGAACTCGACGATGAAAATCTGGAATACAAAGATATTCTGCATCTGGCAATCAAACAGACTTTATTACCGATCAATGACCTGATTGAAGAAGAACAGCGCCTGTTGCCAAGCGATACCGATATTACTATTAGCGCCTATGAAATTTTTAATAACCGCGAGTTGAGTCAGGATGTTACTACCGTAATCTTTGACCTGCTTGAAGCGGTGAAACTAGACAGTTAATTTTTTCAGATACAAAAAAAGTCCTTATAAAAAGGACTTTTTTTGTATCTGGATTTAGATCGAGAATGAAGATCCACAACCACAGGTGGTAGTGGCATTCGGGTTTTGTACCACGAAACGTGAACCTTCCAGACCTTCTAAATAATCCACAACTGAACCGACCAGATACTGATAACTCAGTGAATCGACCAGGACTTTAACATCACCATTGGCAAATTCTGCATCATCTTCATTCTGGCTTTCTGCAAAGTTAAAGCCATAAGAGAAACCTGAACAGCCGCCACCGGTGACATAAACACGGAGCATTAAGTCTTGGTTACCTTCACTGTCACGCAACTGGCGTACTTTATTTGCGGCATTGTCGGTGAGCACAAGCGCTTGGGCATTCATGGCGGATTCCTCTGTTGAATGGAATGTCTTTAGAAAGAAAAGACCATATTTAAGTATAACACACTCAATATATGGTCAGTCTCTACAGATTAAAAGTCAAATCAGAGTAATTTTATCAGGATTATTTGTAGTTCTCATCCTGTAAGGCACATTCAAAATTTGTCGGATTCTGTTTGCAACGGAATTGCCACAGCAGTTTCATCATACGTTTGTCATAAACGCCGCGTTTGGTCAGGTCAATTCGGGAATCCCGCATCATTTTTTGATAACCCGGTTTATCTGCCGCAGGAATATCCATCCAGTATTTTGATGGAATATCTGATTTCATTTTACCCAAAATGCCAAAGGCACGCGGTAACTGGCTCTTGACCCACTCACGTGATTTTTGTCCGTATCCGGCCGGGAATTTATCGGGACGGATAATAATATTACCGGTAACCTGCAACACCGGATAATTCACAATCGCACCCTTACTACCTAACCCTTTATGTAATTCTAAAGGCTTAAATGCTGCAGCTGGTGCACCGATAATATCCACCTGACCATTGTTAAACATACTGGCAAAATTGCTGATTTCGGCACTCACCGCTTGTGCACCGACCTGCTGTACCATGATTTTTTGTGCTTCGTCATGGCTCAGTACCGCAATTTTCTTGCCGGCTGCTTTGGCAACAGTATTGATACTGCGGTCATTCACCAGCAGATAAGCATCCCCCACCGGAATCACGCCGACAATTTCATATTTACCTTGCAGCATTTGTTTGGCGAAGGTGGGACTGGCCAGGCCCTGCATGACTTTAACCGCCAGATTCAGATCAGTGATAGCCCCGATTGCATCCAGAGAACCGGTGAACTTGTTAAATTGACGGCCACGCATACCGGTCACACTGATCCCGTCACATTTTCCAGCTTTAAAATCTTCTGCAACTACGGCTTCATTGGTATTTACTCGCAGTTCGACATCTGCACCCCAGTTTTTGGCCGCCAACTGATAGTCTTTCATCACACTATAGACATCACCGTTTTTACCGACCAGATCAAATACGCAAATCACCTGTTTGGCTTGGGCCAGACCTGAAACAGCCAGTGTCGCCGTAGCCAATGCCAGTGCTTTCCATCCTCTATGCATCATTCTCATTTCCTTATTGCTTGTTTTTGTTATTGCAGTTTTAGTCACATGTGATTGTTTTTTATATAAAACATGCGAATTTAATATTTAGATCAAGCTTAAGCTATTTTATTCGCTGCACAATGGCAGATCTGACCGAGGCATCCATAAAAAAAGCTTAGATTCATCTAAGCTTTTTTCTTTAAAAATCAAATTATTCGCCAGAAAGTGAACATTCAAAGTTGGCTTTATCGACAGAACAGCGCGCACGTTTTAATACCGACATCATGCTGGCATCATAGATTCCGCGTTTGGTCATATCCATCCGGCCATCACGTAACATTTTCTGATACTTGGTTTTATCTTCAGCACTCAGATTCATTTTATACTTTGACGGAATACCTGCTTCCAGACGGCTGATCATTCCCATGCTCTTTGGCAGGTTTTTGATAAACCAGTCACGCGATTTTTGTCCAAAACCTGCCGGGAATTTTTCCGGACGAATCACAAAATCAGAAGTCACATGCAGCACCGGGAAATTAAACATCGCGCCGTTATTACCCAGGCCCTTGTAGATTTCCAGCGGCTTATAAGCATAGGCAGGTGCACCGACCATATCTACCTGACCATTATTAAATTTGGCCACAAAGTTGGAAACATCGGAAATTACTGCCTGCGCACCGACACGCTGTACCATGATTTTCTGGGCATCATCGTAGCCAAGTACTGCGAATTTTTTACCTGCGGCTTTTTCAATCGAATTGATATTTTTGTCACGAACAAAAATAAATGCCGAACCCAGCGGAGAAATACCGGCGATTTCATATTTTTTGCCGCCCATATTGGTCACCATTTTGCCTGCATTACGTTTATCCAAGGCAAAACTGATGGCACGCTGGGCGATGGCATTATTCGGTGCACCACCCAAGGCATCGATGGAACCGGCAAACTTGTTATATTGACGGGCACGCATGGCAGTCATAAATACGCCATCACATTTACCTGCCTTAAAGTCATTGTCAGCAACCGCTTCATCCTGACGCGCAATCAGATTGATGTCTGCGCCCCAGCCTTTTGCAGCCAGTGCCCATTCTTGCGCCATCTGGAAAGACTCACCGGATTTACCCAGTAAGTCAAACACACAGATATCGACTTTTTCTGCATGTGCCACACTTGCAAAACCAAATGCAGAAAATGCAGCCAATGATAAGAGTGTTTTTTTCATTGTAGTGATCCTTTGAAATCTTGTTATTTGCTGAGTGTCCGTACACGGAACAAATATTAAGCAAGTTTAATTAAAAAAAATAGAGCATTTACTCCATTCAAAAGCCGCATTTTGGCCTCTAAAGATAAATTCATTTAAGCTGCCCAAGCCACTTTTAAATATATTGTTAATTATCAGTAATTTAAATTTAAATACTGCTTGCTTATAATTACATTTAGCTCGTCATAGTTACAAAGATATACATGATTACAGTTTTATTCACCACTAATTGAACACTCAAAATTGGTTCTTTCTACCGTACAACGCGCACGC
Source organism: Acinetobacter sp. 197 (assembly GCF_048148385.1). Lineage (NCBI taxonomy): Bacteria > Pseudomonadati > Pseudomonadota > Gammaproteobacteria > Moraxellales > Moraxellaceae > Acinetobacter > Acinetobacter sp. 197. The sequence continues at coordinate 37,547 of NZ_JAYWZK010000017.1, read as the reverse complement.
TTCAACACAGTCATCATGCCTGAATCATAAATCCCCTGCTTGGTTAAATCGATTCGGCCCTCACGCAAAATCTTTTGATAAGCCACACGGTCTTCACGGCTGAGATTCAGAATATATTTGCTTGGAATTTCAGCTTCCATGCGCTTGACCATGGCAAAGCTGCGTGGTAACTGTCTGACAAACCAGCTTCGGGATTGCGCCGCAAAGCTTGCCGGGAACTTATCTGGTCGAATAATCAGGTCTGCAGTGACATTCACTACCGGAAAATTGATCATGGCACCTCTAGAGCCCAGGCCTTTTTCCAGCTCCAGCGGTTTAAAAGCATAGGCCGGTGCAGCCACAATATCGACTTCCCCCTGATTGAACTTACGGATAAAATTGGAAATTTCCGACATTACCGGTACCGCTTCAATCCGGTTCACCATGATCTTTTGTGCATAGTCATAATGCAATACGGCAAATTTCTTGCCTTTGACCTGTTCCAGTTTATTCAGTCCGCGATCACGAACAAAAATATAAGCCGGACCAATCTGGCCGATGCCTGCGACTTCAAATTTTTCCTTGCCAATTTGGGTCATCAGGCGTTTGCTGTTGCGTTTATCCAGTACATAACTGATAGCTTTCATGGCAATGTCATTATTCGGCACGCCACCAATCGCATCAATTGATCCGGCAAATTTGTTATAGGCCCGGGAGCGCATGGAGGTCATATAAAAAGCATCACACTTTCCAGCTTTGACATCCTGATCTACCTTGGCTTCATCCTGATAGGCGCTCAACTTTACCTGTACTCCCCAGCTTTTTGCTGCCAGTGCCCATTCCTCCAGTAACTTATAGGACTCACCCGATTTTCCCAGCAAATCGAAAACACAGACATTCACACTGGCTTGACTCGAAGTCGACACAAACAGACCCAGCGCAGACAAAATTAAATATCCCTTTTTCATTTTTATTTGACTCTATCGTACTTATTGTTCTAACCATATGAACTATAAACGACTACTCACAGTAAAAATAGAGCTTTTACTCAACTTGAGCGTTTACCTCCTAGTAGGGAACAGAGGTCAAAAAACTTTTCATTTCAGTAAAAACTGCAAGATTTTTCATTTTTCTGGGGCTTTCCTTTAGAATAGGCACATCTTATTGCTTAGCCTTGATTTCTCAATGATTCAGTTAGACCAGTTATCTATACGTCGCGGTGGACGTGTTTTATTTCAAAAAGCGTCGATGCAGTTACACCCAGGATGGAAAATTGGCCTAACCGGTGTTAATGGTGCGGGGAAATCGACCCTGTTTGCAGCCTTGCTCGGTGGTATGGAATCGGACAGTGGTTCACTGACCCGACCTGCGGTATGGACCGTGGCGCATATGGCTCAGGAAATTAAAGCCCTGGATATGAAAGCCATTGATTTCGTGTTGTCGGGCGATGAAGAATACTGGGAGATTCAGCAGAAACTCGATCAGCCGGATCAACTGGATGATGCAGAACTGGCCCATTTATATGGCCGTTTTGATGAAATTTCAGGTTATTCGGCTCCTGCCAAAGCCTCGCAGCTGATGGCTGGTCTGGGCTTCTTTGAACACCAATCACAACTGGATGTTTCAAGTTTTTCCGGTGGCTGGCGTATGCGCCTGAATCTGGCGCGTACCCTGATGAGCCGGTCAGACTTACTGCTTCTTGATGAACCGACCAACCATCTGGACCTGGATGCGATTCTCTGGCTCGAAGACTGGCTGAAAGCCTATGAAGGTACGCTGGTACTGATTTCGCATGACCGGGATTTCCTCGATGCGATTACCGACCATATTTTACATATCGAAAATCAGGAACTGACTTTATATACCGGTAACTATTCGACCTTTGAGCGCACCCGTAGTGAACGTCTGGCACAGCAGCAGCAAGCTTATGAAAAGCAGCTGGAAACCCGCGCGCACCTGCAAAAATATATTGACCGGTTCAAAGCACAAGCGACCAAAGCCAAACAGGCCCAAAGCCGGATCAAACAGCTGGAACGTATGCAGGAACTGTCCGCTGCACATGTCGATACGCCATTTACTTTCAGTTTCCGTGAACCGACCAAAATGAGTTCGCCATTATTGCAACTGGAACATGCCGATATCGGTTATGGTGACAAGCTGATTGTGACCAATGTAAATTTACAGATCACGCCAAACAGCCGGATCGGTTTGCTCGGGATGAATGGCGCTGGTAAATCCACGCTGATCAAATCACTGGTCGGTGACTTAAAACTGATTCAAGGTCTGCGTAAAGATTCAGAATTGCTCAATATCGGTTATTTTGCCCAGCATCAGATGGACGCACTGGATGGCAATGCCAGCCCGATGTTACAGCTGGCACGTATTGCCGATAAAAAAATCAGTGAAGCCAGCCTGCGTTCTTTCCTCGGTAGTTTTGGGTTTAGTGGCGAACGTATGGATACGCCAAGTGAAAGCTTCTCTGGCGGTGAGCGCGCACGTCTGGCCTTGGCACTGATTGTCTGGCAGCGTCCCAATGTACTGATTCTGGATGAGCCAACCAACCACTTAGATCTGGATATGCGTCATGCACTGACTATGGCCTTGCAGGATTTCCAGGGTGCCGTGGTACTGGTTTCGCATGAACGCCAGCTGATTGCCAGTGTCTGTGATGAACTGTTACTGGTTCATAATGGTCAATGCCGTGAATTTGACGGTGATCTCGCTGCTTATGCGGACTGGTTACGCCAGGCCCGGAGCGAGATGATCAAAAACGGGCAGAAGCCGGCCGAACCGGTGAAATCCCAGGTTGAAGTCAAACCGACCATTTCCAAACTGGATAAAGAAGCTCAACGTAAAGAAGCTGCGCGCCAGCGGGAACTCAGTCGTCCGATTCGTAAAAATATTGAAAAATGCGAAGCACAGATTGCAAAGCTTCAGCCGCGTCTGGCTGAAATTGAAACCTTACTCGGTGACAGTGCTTTATATGAAGCATCACGTAAAAATGACTTACTGAAATTGATGAATGAGCAAACCGAGCTGAAAGCCAAGCTGGAAACAGCCGAAGAACAGATGCTGGAACTGATGATGGAACTGGAAAATCTGGAGCAATCCTTCTAAAGCTGTTTCTATCCCATTCATTAGCTGAGAGATGGGTAACAATCGTTACTCGTCTCTTTTTTATTTGAATAGTCTAGTTTCAATATTTTTTTACCCACTTTATTCCCCCGTGCTTTCAAGTTTCCTCTTTATTGATTAATTGACACATTTTGTATGTGAATTACGCAACTCTTATATAAGTTTATTTTTTAAACAATTGAGTGGCTTTTTTCATACATTAATTTACAGCGCCAGTTTACCTCCTAAGGCTCTAATACAAGTACTTTTAATTTTTGACAGCCTTAAATTCAAGTCTGTTTAATGTTGAACTAGAGAGGAAATCCGCATGCGTGCTCTTACTTATCACGGTACTCGCGATGTACGAGTTGAATCCGTTCCTGATCCAGTCATTCAGGAAGCAGATGATGTCATTCTTAGAGTAACGGCCACTGCCATCTGTGGCTCAGATCTGCATCTTTATCGGGGGAAAATTCCAGCAACCGAACAAGGGGATATTTTTGGTCATGAATTTATGGGGGTGGTTGAAGAAGTCGGTCCTGAAGTTACTTCAGTAAAAAAAGGTGACCGGGTTATTATTCCGTTTGTGATTGCATGCGGACACTGTTTTTTCTGTGAACATGAACTCATGGCTGCCTGTGAAAATACCAATACAGGCCGTGGTGCCATCCTGAATAAAAAGCAGATTCCACCTGGTGCAGCATTGTTTGGATATAGCCACCTGTATGGTGGTGTGCCAGGCGGTCAAGCCGAATATGTGCGAATTCCCAAAGGCAATGTGGGCCCGTTTAAGGTACCCGGCTCCTTGCCGGATGAAAAAGTATTGTTCCTGACCGATATTCTGCCGACTGCCTGGCAGGCAGTCACCAATGCCCAAGTTGGTCGAGGTTCCAGTGTCGCCATTTATGGAGCCGGACCAGTGGGTCTACTTGCTGCTGCCTGTGCGCGAATGCTCGGTGCTGAACAGATCTTCATGGTCGATCACCATCCTTACCGCTTACGATTTGCTCATCAAACTTATGGGGCGATTCCGGTCAATTTTGATGAAGTCGATGCTGCTGAGTTTATTATTCAAAATACCGCAGGTTATCGTGGGGTTGATGCAGTCATTGATGCTGTTGGTTTTGAAGCTAAAGGTAGCGTTCTGGAAACTGTAATGACCAATCTAAAACTAGAAGGTTCGAGTGGCTCTGCATTGAGACAATGTATTGCGGCAGTCCGTCGTGGTGGTGTGGTGAGTGTACCGGGAGTTTATGCCGGCCCAATTCATGGCTTCCTGTTCGGGGATGCCTTCGACAAAGGTTTGACCTTTAAAATGGGACAAACCCATGTGCATAAATACCTGCCGCAGTTACTAGAATATATTGAAAATGGGGATCTTTCTCCTGATGTGATCATTACCCATCGCATGAAACTGGAAGAAGCCGCAGAAGGTTATCGTATCTTTGATAAACGGGAAGAAGATTGCCGTAAAGTCATCCTGACGCCATAAAGATGATTAAAGGAAAGCGCCGTCAGGCGCTTTTTTTATTTTTATAGTTATTTTATCACTTCTCTTTTTTCTACTCCTCATCATCACACTTCAGCAATCCCCTCCCTTTTTTCTCTAGAAACGAAAGAGATGTTCGATTTTCAATAATGAAGTCAAAAATAAGCCCTAAGAGAAAAAAGAAAAAATTAAGCAAAAAGCGATAAAAGTATGATTTTAAATAAAAATGAAAGTTCACTTGATTATTAAATTAACTATGTAGTTTAACTACACCCTGAATTTTGATTAAAAAATATGTTCCACGCCAATGATTAGATAAACTACACTATACCAACAAGTACATAATTTATAATAATTTATTATTTTAAAACCCATATAGAAAATAGTCTGGACACTCTACGAATATCTCGCCAAATCTATTTTTAAATTTAAAGTGCTATTTTAAATTTAAAAACACTTATCCACAAGACCATAAAGTTTAACTTTGAATTTAGAAAAAGGAATTAAGAAGTGAATTAAGACTTATTGCAAAATACTATCTTATTCACATAAAAATCGTGGATAACTTCAGAGTTATCCACATATTTAATCAGGTTTACTACACGATTAAAGCAATACCATTCACGTATTATTTAACTTCTTACACCAAATTTTTTACAAGTTATTGAAAATTTAAAAGTTTATATTCAACAATTTTTCATTTCTTTTTGGGATATTGGATTTTTTTGAACAAGCTATTTTTTATTTTTAGCCAATTCCATACTAAGTGTTTGAACAGTCCTTATTGTATTTATATTCCTTTAATTCCATTTTGACCGATACAGTGTTCACCCAGCATTTTGGACTGCATAGATACTCCTCATCATATAAAGAGCGTCCTTCTCCCTCACCTTATTATTCAAAAAATTCTCTTGAAAGTTCTGATGCAGTTCATTTTTATAATGAGATACTCATTCCAAATTTCCTGTATTCCTCCAAGCTGGTGGATCTATACCTAACCCCTTTCCTAGAATCAAACTGGCTCACTCAAGCCGGCTTTTTAAAACTAAAATGAACCAGTTCGATATCTAAAAATCTGTCCATATTTACTCTATCCTGCCTAGTCCACAGGATATGAGTAAAAAATTGATCTAAAAAAAGCGCCTCGAAAGGCGCTTTTTTATGTTTGAGTTTATCCTGAAGGATCAGGCATCAATGTCAGCATTCAAGGCATTTTCTTCAATGAAGGCACGACGTGGTTCTACATCATCGCCCATCAAGCAAGAGAACATACGGTCCGCCTCAATCGCATCTGTGACCGTCACTTGCAGCATGTTACGATTGTCTGGATCCATGGTCGTTTCCCACAACTGCTCTGCATTCATCTCGCCCAGACCTTTATAACGCTGGATCATCATGCCACGACGTGAGTCAGCCAAGATGTTTTGCCACACTTGATGGAAGCTTGAAACAGGGATTTTACGCTCGCCTTTTTGTAGGTAAGCCCCTTCTTCAAGCAAGGTGAACCAACTCTTCGAGTTTTTCAACAAACGTGCGTATTCACTTGAACCCAACAAGTTTGCATCCAGCAAATAAGAATGCGGTAAGTTATGAATATAAATCGTGATACGTGGTAAATAGGTATTTGATTTATTACCTTCAGCATCTTCTTTTTCAAAGGTTTCAATGCTGAGTTCAGGCCGCAAACTTGGTTGCATATTCTCAACATGGTCACGCATTTGCTTAGCCCAAGTTTCTACATAATCCAAATCATTGGCTTGATCAAGTTTGAACGCATCAAGAGCAAGCAAGCCATCAAGTACCGTTGCAGGATAGCGTACAGTTAAACGCGCCAAACTCTTTTGCGAGGTTTGATAATCTGCAATGACTTGTGCCAAAGCTTCACCACGAATCGCGGGAGCCTCTGCGCTAATATGCAGTTCCAGCTCATCAATCGCATTGGAGATCAGGTAAGTTTCCAGTGCATCATTGTCCTTGATGTACTGTTCCTGCTTGCCTTTTTTCAGCTTGTACAATGGTGGCTGCGCGATATAGATATGACCCCGCTCGACCAGTTCCGGCATTTGACGGAAGAAGAAGGTCAAGAGCAGCGTACGGATGTGCGAACCATCCACATCAGCATCGGTCATGATGATGATTTTGTGATAACGCAGCTTGTCCGGATTATATTCTTCACGGCCAATACCACAGCCGAGCGCAGTAATGAGAGTACCCACTTCAGCAGAAGAAATCATCCGGTCAAAACGGGCACGCTCTACGTTCAAAATCTTACCTTTCAACGGTAAAATCGCCTGCATCTTACGGTTACGGCCCTGCTTGGCTGAACCACCTGCAGAGTCACCCTCGACCAGATATAGTTCCGACAGTGCCGGATCTTTTTCCTGACAATCAGCCAGTTTACCTGGAAGACCGGCAATATCCAGCGCACTCTTACGACGTGTCATTTCACGCGCTTTACGTGCTGCATCACGGGCACGCGCTGCATCAATAATCTTGCCGGCAATAGCTTTCGCTGCTTGCGGATTTTCCAGCAAGTACTCAGAGAATGACTTATTCATGGCCTGTTCAACCGCAGTCTTCACTTCACTTGACACCAGTTTTTCTTTGGTTTGTGAAGAGAATTTTGGATCAGGTACTTTGACTGACACGATGGCAGTCAGACCTTCACGCGCATCATCACCCGAGACTACCACTTTTTCCTTTTTCAGGATATTTTCGCTGTCCATGTAGTTATTTAAACCACGGGTCAAAGCAGCACGGAAACCAGCCAGATGTGTACCGCCATCCTTTTGCGGGATGTTATTGGTAAAGCAGCGCACGTTTTCCTGATAAGAATCATTCCACTGCAACGCCACTTCCACACCAATGCCATTTTCAGCCTGTGTGGTGAAATGGAAGATATCATTCAGGTGCGTTTTGCCTTCGTTAATATATTTAACGAATTCGGACAGGCCACCCTCATAGTCATAAACATTTTCAAGATTCACGCGCTCATCGCGAAGCACAATGCGTACGCCAGCATTCAGGAAGGACAGTTCACGCAAACGACGCGCTAAAATATCAACATTGAAAATGGTCTGGCTAAAGGTTTCTGCACTTGGCCAGAAACGAACGGTAGTACCCGATTGATCTGTTGTGCCTGTTTCGCGTAATTTATAAACAGGATCACCATGACGGTATTCTTGTTCATAGGTTTTTCCGGCACGGCTGATATTCAGTAGTAATTTTTCAGACAGTGCGTTGACTACGGAAACACCCACACCATGCAGACCGCCAGAGACCTTATAACTGTTATCGTCGAACTTACCACCGGCATGCAGAATCGTTAAAATTACTTCTGCTGCAGACACACCTTCTTCAGGGTGAATATCGGTCGGAATACCACGGCCATTATCAGAAACTGAAACCGATTCATCTTCATGGATGGTGACTATAATTTCATCACAGTGGCCCGCCAAGGCTTCGTCAATCGAGTTGTCGACTACTTCGAACACCATGTGGTGCAGGCCCGTACCATCGTCTGTGTCACCAATATACATGCCCGGACGCTTACGGACTGCGTCTAAACCACGTAATACCTTGATGCTAGAGGAATCATAAGCCTTTTCAATGGTTTGTTCTGTTTGAGAAGCAGCTTGATCTTCTGAACTCATGGTTTCTCCCTAGTGAAAAATAGGTCTATCCAAAGATGGGTAAAACTCAAAAAATATTATTGCACAACTTGAACAGTACCGTTTTCAACACTGAATAACTGATATGAGATAGACAAATCATGTAAGTGCTTCTGTACTGCTTCATGGTCTAAGGTGGTAATAAAAACTTGACTACCAAGTTGGCTCAATCGCTCAATTAAACGTTGTTGTGCGGTTAAATCTAATTCTGCTGTCACATCATCTAATAATACCACAGTTTCCTTATTACAAGAATGTAGCATTGCGATTTGCGACAGTTTTAATGCGATCATCAGCAGCTTTTTCTGCCCGCGCGACAGGATTACATCTGCGTCCCCCATCGGGGTCTTTAAACGCAAATCTGCGCGATGTGGACCATATTCGGTATAGCGTCGCTCGCAGTCTTTTTCATGATGATTGGTCAGGTCATTCAACAGACCGCTTTCACTATGGAAGCCTGGACTGTATTCCAGACTGACCTGTACGTCAGGTAACAACTGTTTCAGATCATCTTCAAAAAATGGCTTCCATTGTTCTACGATCCCGACACGCTGCGAATGCAGGATTTCTCCATATTCACTCAGCATCTGGTTCCACGGTTCCAGATCGGAAAGACTGAGAAAGCGTTTGCTTTTGAGCAGGCTGTTCCGCTGTTTCAGCGCACGCGAATAATATTGCCAGGCATGATAAAATTCCGGTTCCACGTGGAACATCAACCAGTCCAGCAATTGACGCCGTGGTTTGGCACCATGATCAATAATATCGGTACTTTGCGGATCAATCAGCTGCAAGGGTAGCAGTTTGGCCAGCTGACCCTGAGTCGCGACCAGATCACCATTGACCTTAATCAACTGCTCCCCGCCAGCCATTTTTTGCATGCCTATTTTTTCAGTCGCGGACTGTGCAAACACAATCGCATCCTGTGCGCCATGCTGGATATAATTTTTGGGAATATGGGTACGGAAGGAACGTCCGGCAGCCAGTAAATGAATCGCCTCTAAAATCGAGGTTTTACCTGAACCATTTTGGCCATAAAAAACATTAAACGGCTGCAATCCGTGGAGAGCAACCGTCTTTAAATTCCGTACACGCTCAATATGTAAACGCGTAATATGCATAGCTTATCTGAGTATCAAAAAGCCGCGGCTTAAACACGCATCGGCATGACAACATAGACTTGATCTGTATGTGCCGGGTCCTGTACCAAGACAGACTGGTTCGCTTCAGTCATGGTCATCGACACATCATCGCCATCCAGCACCCCGAGCACTTCAATCAGATACTGCGCATTAAATGACATTTCTAGCGGGGAATCTGAATATTGAATTGCCAGGTCTTCAATTGCTTCATCCTGCTCCGGGTTATTGGCGCGAAGCTGCAAGGAATCGGCATTGAAGTTCAGAAACACACCGCGAAGTTTTTCATTACTTAAAATCGCCACACGTTGCAAAGACTGCTTGAACACGTCATGTGCGATCATCACCACTTTGTCGCCACCACGTGGAATTACACGGCGGTAGTCCGGGAACTTACCATCAATCAGTTTAGTCGTGAAACGTACGGTAATATCCGCCTGTTCCTTGTCACGGCTTGGCATGGTAATGGTCACATTGAGCAGTTCACGGCCAATCAATAAAGATAATTGCTCATCTTCAACGCTCAGCAGACGCTGTAATTCTGCAACGGCTTTACGTGGCACAATCGCCTGAATCGGCTGGGTTGCTGTAGATTGTGCTGTCGTTTCACACAGTGCCAGACGGTGACCATCGGTAGTCACTGCACGAAGCTGATTGGCATCAATTTCCAGCAAGGTACCGGTCAGGTAAAAACGCACATCCTGAACCGCCATGGCAAAAGCAGTTTTTTCAAACAGGCGTTTCAGTTCACGCTGTGTCACTGTCACTTGCGTGCCTTGCGTGTTTTCAGTATTTAGTAATGGATAATCATCAGCAGGCAAGGTACCCAGTACAAAACGGCTGTTACCTGATTTAAGAATGCAGCGCTGGTCTTCAGTAATATGCAAATCGATCAATGCCGCTGAAGGAAGTGACTTACAGATATCAATCAGTTTACGTGCAGGAACTGTGGTCTCACCTTCCTGCAGACAGGCACCTTCAGCCAGCGCCGTACTCGCCACCAGCTCAACCTCCAGATCCGAACCGGTTACGGTCAATGCTTGTGCGGTCACCTGAATTTTCAGATTAGACAGGATATTCAAGGTATGGCGACGTTCAACCGCTCCTACGACATGTGAGAGAACATTCAGTAAGCTTTCTTTCGCGATTTTTAAACGCACGGTGCATTCCTCTAAAGCTGAAGATTAATATAGAAAAAGTGATTTTTTGACGGTTTACTATGCGGCAAAAGCAGCCGCATAGCAAGAATAGAATTTGAGCGTTTTCGGTCAACTTTGCAACAGACGTTGCAGGTTTTTATAGTCTTCGTTAAAGATCGGATCTTCTTCGCGCAGGCTCTGTACTTTCTCGCAGGCATGCATCACGGTACTGTGATCACGCCCCCCAAAAGCCATGCCAATTTCTGGAAAACTGTCGCCGGTGAGTTCACGGGCCAAGCCCATCGCCAGCTGACGGGGGCGGGCATAAATCCGGGTACGTTTTGGACCAACAATCTCTTTTAACGGAATACGGAAATATTCACTGACCACACGCTGAATGTTTTCAGTACTGATGGTACGCGCTCGAATCGCCAGCACATCTTTCAAAGATTCACGCACTACATCCAGATCAATCGGCGTGCCTTTGAAACGTGAAATCGCCACCACTTTATTCAGCGCACCTTCAAGCTCACGTACATTGGCCACGACCTGTTGGGCAATAAACAGCGCACAGTTACGTGGTAAATCCACTCCGGTGTTTTCTGCTTTTTTCAGCAAAATTTCAATCCGGGTTTCAATATCCGGTGGTTCAACACCTACCGATAAGCCCCAGGAAAAACGTGAAACCAGACGTGGATCCAGTTCGGTCAGCTCTTTAGGATAACGATCCGAGGTCAGGATAATCTGCTTGGACTCGTCCAGCAGTGCGTTAAAAGTATAGAAAAACTCCACCAGACTGGCTTCTTTACCCGCCAGCAGATGGATATCATCAACCAGTAACAGATCCAGAGAGCGGCAGTTCTTTTTAAACTCTTCAACCTTGCCCTGCTGCAAAGAGCTGACAAAATCCTGCACAAAACTTTCTGCGGTCATGTACATGACCCGGGCATTCGGTTTGGCCTGCAACAGTGCATTGCCGACTGCCTGCATCAAATGGGTTTTACCCAGACCGGTCGGACCATATAAAAATAAGGGGTTATGCTGGGAAGCACCCAGCTGGGTCAGTACCTTACGACAGGTTTCTGCTGCCATCTGGTTAGAACGACCTTCCACAAACAGCGAAAAGGTGAATAAGGGGTTCAACTGACGTTTACGGCTATTTTTGCCTGAATCTTCTTTTTCTTTCTTGGGACGCGGGGATGGCGCGACAACAGGTGCGGATTCTAGTGCAGCAGTCGTGGTGGCCGGCTGTTCACTCGCAGACAGGATTGCCCCCGGGCGAGAATCTACCAGAATTTCAACTTTACGCACACGACCTTCAGACAGCTGTTCTGCCAGAATTGAAATCAGTTCCAGATGATGTTCCTGAATGTAGCGCGTCCAGTAAGGATTCGGTGCATAAAGACGCAAGGTATCCTCCAGCTCTTCTGCAACCAATGGCCGAATCCACATGGTAAAGACATTTCCAGAGAGCTCTTGTCGCAGGCGATTTAAGCAGTCCGTCCAAAGCATGTGAATCCCCTATTCATTCCATTGTTCATTCGAAAAAAAGCTGCCCGCGACCAAAAGCGGGTCGCCATTCTAACCAAGTTATCCACATCTGTCATGGCAATTTCCACAAAAATTGTGCAAAAAGAAATCAAGGTGCATAAATTTAAATTTAAAACCCGGTGTGGATAAGTTTATCCGCAAGCTGTGGATAAAATATATCACAAAGTTATCCACAAAGTATAAAATTAATAACAACAGTTTTATCCACAACATAAATCAATGTTTATATAAATAAAAAATAGCTTATCCATAGAAAAAGTGCTCCCTAATAGTAATAAATTTAAATTTATAAATTTGAATTTACTTATAAGATCGCGAGTTTTTGTGGATAACTCATAAAGCATTAAATTTAAATTCAAAACTCGGAGTTCAAATTTAAACTCTGGATAACATGTGGATAACTTTGTTGATAGAGTTGTTTATAACTTATATTTATTTAAATAACAATAACTTGATTTGTGGTTAACTCAAATCGAGATAGTGTTATCCAGTTCTGCATAAAAAATACACCTTCTCTCTTTTTTGCTCTTATTTGAAAAGAAAAGTGCTTTTGCATTGACAGCTCAAGCAATGAGCACTAAAATCGCGGACCTTCACAGAAAGATCATTTTTTGGAGTTTCAATATGAAACGTACATTCCAACCGTCTGAATTAAAGCGTAAGCGTGTTCATGGTTTCCGTGCTCGTATGGCTACTAAAGCTGGTCGTCAAGTATTAGCTCGCCGTCGTGCAAAAGGTCGTCATAGCTTAACTGTTTAATCAGTTACGCTAAGACGATTTTGGGTGTTATGACAAAACTTTATAGTTTTGGCACAGAGTTGCGATTACGCTGTGCTGCCGATTATAAAGGTGTCTTTGATGGTGCGCTTTTTAAAGTGCATCAACCCCATTTCTTATTTCTTGCAAAACATTCCGAACTGCCAAATAGCCGTTTGGGTTTAGTTGTTGCCAAGAAGAAAGTGCGACGCGCACACGAAAGAAATAGAGTAAAACGACTTGCTCGCGAAAGTTTTCGCCTGCATCAACAGCAATTAGATGACTTAGATATTGTAATCATGCCGAAAATTGGTATTGAGACAGTACCTAATGCAGAATTGCACCAGCAATTACAATTTGCCTGGCAAAAACTTAACCGTCTTGCCAAAAAGCATTCAAAAATAGCCCCCTTCCCACAAAAGTAGAGTTGGCCAATGGTACGTTTACTGCATTGGTTGATCCGTTTCTATCAGATTGCGATTAGTCCTCTTCTTGGACCGCGCTGTCGTTATATTCCAACTTGTTCTCAATATTCCTTGGAAGCAGTCCAGATGCATGGCGCTGGGCGTGGAGTGTGGCTGGCTACTAAACGTATTTGCCGTTGTCATCCGTGGGGGGGCTCGGGATATGATCCTGTTCCCTCAAAAGCGATTCGTTTTATTTCATTTCAGCAAATAGATTCTCAAACGCTTCACGTTGCTGTACCCTTTCGTGATCGTTTATTGAACCAAAATCACTCTCACCACTTGGGGTAATACATATGCAACAATGGGCCAGGATTGCAATTCTCGGAGCCATGTTTGTTGTCGCATATTTGCTCATTTTGGCGTGGCAAAAAGATTATGGAAATGCTGAAACAAAACCGCAGCAGGAAACTGCTGTTGTTTCGCATGACGTATCTGCAGATTTGCCAAATGGTCAGACGGCTACAGTTGCCTCTGATCTGCCACAAGCAAATGTGCCAGCGCAGCAAGCCACGGATGCCACAGCACCTGTAAGTCAGCAGCTTATTTCAGTACAAACTGACCTTTATCATCTTTGGATTAATCCCAAGGGTGGTGATATTGTTCGTGTTGAATTACTCAATCATGACAAGAACAAAGACAGCGATGAACCTTTCGTCATGCTGGAAAGCGATGCGAAACGGACCTATGTCGCCCAGTCTGGCCTGATCGGTCTGAATGGACCGGACAGCAGCCGTAACGGCCGTCCAACCTATGAAATGGAAAAAACCGCTTATACTCTGGCAGATGCAAAGACAGTCAAGAGCAAAGACGGTAAAAACCTGAAAGTCTTGTCTGTACCGCTGGTGTTTAAAACCGCTGATGGTGTCGAGATCATCAAGACCTTCAATTTCACTGAAGGTGAATATCCGGTCGTGGTAAACCATAAAGTGGTTAACCGCAGTGGCCAGACCTGGCAAGGTCAGATGTTCGGTCAGATCAAACGGGATAACTCGGAAGATCCGGGTAAATCCGATCAGGGTATCTTCACGCTGGGAACATTCCTGGGCGGTGCATGGGGTACTCCGGACGAGCAGTATAACAAACTTAAATTCGACAACTTTGTTGAAGAGAAAGTCAGTACTGAAGCCAAAGGCGGCTGGGTGGCAATGGTGCAGCATTACTTTGTGAGTGCATGGGTACCAGGTCATCTGAAGTTGACTCAAGGCGATGGTGAAGCCTATAGCGCCAAGCTTGAATCACGCAAATCAACCGATAACATGAACATCATCGGTTTTACTTCACCGACTTTCAATGTGCCTGCAGGTACCGTGGCTGAAGTAGATGCGACTTTCTATTCAGGTCCAAAAATCCAGTCAGAACTGAAAGATTTGGCTCCAGGTTTAAACCAGACCGTTGATTATGGCTGGTTATGGCCAATTGCAAAATTGCTGTTCGTGGGTCTTGAATTCTTCCATGGCTTGGTAGGTAACTGGGGGTGGGCAATTATTCTGTTGACCGTTCTGGTGAAACTGATCCTGTGGCCATTGTCGTCGAAGAGCTATCGCTCGATGGCGAAAATGCGCTTGATTGCCCCGGAAATGCAGCGCATGAAAGAAGAATTCGGTGAAGATCGGATGCGCTTCTCTCAAGAAATGATGGCATTGTACAAACGTGAACAGGTCAATCCGCTTGCGGGCTGTTTACCGCTATTATTGCAAATGCCAATCTTCCTGGCCTTGTACTGGGTATTGATGGAATCGGTTGAACTGCGTCATGCCCCATGGATTCTGTGGATTCAGGATTTATCTTCAATGGATCCTTGGTTCATCCTGCCATTGCTGATGGGCTTGACCATGTATATCCAGCAGTCGTTAAATCCGCAGCCGACCGATCCAATGCAGGCGAAAGTCTTCAAGTTTATGCCGATTATCTTTACGGTATTCTTGTTATTCTTCCCGGCAGGCTTGGTTTTATACTGGATCGTCAACAACTTGATCACGATTCTGCAACAAACTTTGATTAACAAGTCTGTTGCCAAAGATCGTGCTAAACGTGATGAGGCCACTCCAGTCAACTAAGTTGTACGGATAGGCTGAATAAATCCGCTTAAGATGGTAATCTTAGGCGGATTTTTTTTGGCTGTACTTTTGAGTCTTTGCAGGTGAATTTTATGCTCAACCGAACCACAACTATTGCTGCGATTGCAACTCCACCAGGACGTGGCGGCGTTGGGGTGATTCGCCTGTCTGGTCCAAAATCCTATGAGATTGCCCAGCAACTGACCCAAAAAGCGCTGCCTAAAGCGCGTTTTGCCGGTTTCCGCCAGTTCTATGATGCAGCCGGTGAGGTCATGGATGAAGGACTGGTCATCTGTTTTCCGAATCCAAACTCATTTACCGGTGAAGATGTGGTGGAACTGCAAGGTCATGGCGGGCCGGTAATTCAGAATGCCCTGCTCGGCCGTTTGCTTGAGCTGGGCGCTACTGCGGCCAAAGCGGGTGAGTTTTCCATGCGTGCTTTTGAGAATGGCAAGCTGGATCTGGTGCAGGCCGAGGCGATTGCCGACCTGATTGATGCAAGCTCGCAAGCAGCCGCCCGTTCTGCGGTACGTTCTTTGCAAGGCGCGTTTTCGACCAAAGTCAATGCAGTGCTTGAGCAGCTGATTCACCTGCGTTTGCATGTGGAAGCCGCGATTGATTTCCCGGAAGAAGAAATTGATTTTCTGGCGGATGGCAAGATTTTAAATCTGCTGGATGGCGTATCCAGTGCAGTCACTCAAGTACAGCAATCTGCACGTCAAGGTCAGTTATTACGTGAAGGCTTGCAAGTCGTAATTGCAGGTAAACCGAATGCCGGTAAATCCTCTCTGCTGAATGCGCTGGCCGGAATTGAACGTGCGATTGTGACCGATATTGCCGGTACCACACGTGATGTCTTGCATGAAAAAATTACCTTAAATGGTCTGCCAATTACCCTCACCGATACCGCAGGTTTGCGTGAAACCGGCGATATTGTTGAAAAAGAAGGAATCCGCCGCGCGATTAAAGAAATTGAACAGGCTGATTTATTACTACTGGTCTATGATTTAAGCCAGGGGGAAGATCCGCTGCAACTTGCTCAGGAATATTTTGCCGAATATATCGAACCGAAACGTTTGATGCTGATTGGCAATAAATGCGACCTGACCGGTACTAAAGCCAAGATTGGGGATTTAAATGGCTTTCGCCATATCACCGTCTCCGCCAAACAGGAAACCGGCGTTCAGGCGCTCATAGAAGCGATTACAGCGCATGCAGGCTTCCAGCCTGAGGAAGACACCTTTATTGCCCGTACCCGTCATTTAGACGCAATGAAGCGCACTCAAATGTACTTGGCTGAAGCGCGTGAACAGCTGGTGGTGTATAACGCGGGGGAACTGGTGGCAGAGTCCTTGCGTCTGGCACAAAATGCCTTGGGCGAAATCACGGGTGATTTTAGTGCCGATGATCTGCTGGGCAAGATCTTCGGATCGTTCTGTATTGGTAAATAATTATTTAAAAAATCCCTCAGTTGAGGGATTTTTGATAAGTCCACCATAGTGCAGAACACAACAGACTGATCGCGATACAAAAGCTGATTACGGCGAAATCCAGCCCCCAGTGATCGGCCAGATAACCCACGGCAATAATGGGCACAATGGTGCCCAGATAGGCAATAAACAGATAGGTTGACATGACGGCTGCACGGTTGTTCATGCTGGTGATTTGGTGAATCATTGCAAAAGCCCCCATCAGGGCAAAACCATGGCCGATTCCAAAGCAAAGATCACTGATGAAAAAAAGCAGGCTGATTTTTGCGTACATACAGAGCGCCAGAATTATCATGCTCAAGCCCATCATCATCAGGCCGATATTCAGACATTTTGAAGCTGCGACCGTTTTGGCCATCATCTGCACGATCACCGAGACCACCAGAATACTGGTAATGGCTAGGCCACTGACCAGAGGACCATGCCAAGGTAAAATATTGCGGACAAAGGAGGGGGACAGAGAAGCAAACAGGCTAAAGGCAGCAAAAGCACTAAAAGCCGTTACTGCAATAATCATAAACACCAGATGAAACTTTGCTTCAGGTCGTTGCAGTTTGGGTGCCATACTAAAGGGCTGCAGCTCAACCTTGGGCACCTTGATCCAGAACAGACCAAACAGACAGAACATAGCGCCCAGAATAACCGGTAAATATGGCATCACCAAAGGTGCAGCGGAAAACTGTGCAATCACTCCCCCGACCAGAGGTCCCAAACCAAACCCCATTGCGGTAATGATTGAAATCAGTTGCGGTGCTGTATGTTTATGGCTTTCTGGAATGGTATACAGCAAACCCATCATGGCAGAAGTAGTCATCAGGCCTGAGGCAATCCCAATAATAAAACGGCCAATCGATAGTATGAGTGCATTCTGGGCAAAGACCGAAACAATAAGTCCCAGTGTGATCAGTGCCAGACCAATTTGCAGGGTGCGTAAAAATCCGATGCTATTGCTGGTCCTGCCCAAAAATAACAGGGTCGAGAGACAGCCCAACATATAGGCAACAAAAATGTAGGTAATCTGACTGGGCAGTAAATGCCAGAGTTGCTGATAGATGGGATAAAGAGGGCTCGCCAAAGCTGTGCCAAGCGTTCCCATCATTAAAGCCAGGCTAACCATCAAGAACGGTCGCCAGCTGGTCGTTATTGTCATGAAAATGCCATTTTAGTATTCATCCTTGGCCAATCCATGTCAGGGCATAGCGAGGAATATAGAAAGTGTCTGCAGTTTAGAATGGATAGAGAAAAATGGTCAAGGCTGAATTGCCCAGATCTTTGGTGGAAATAATTTAAATCATAATTTAATAATAAAATACAAATACTTATTTGTTTTTATTCTGGTTTTGATGTGGTTGAATTAAATGTAATTCTTCTTTTTTGTTCCACGTGAAACATCACAAGAGGATTTAACCCAGAATGCGCAGTAACATAAATGCTTGAGAAATTTAAAAGAAGAGCGTTTAGAATCGAAGTACATTTTTATCTAATTCATGTAGAACATTCATGTTAAAAAAAATACTGATCATGAGTTTAAGTGCCTTCGTTTCAAGCTTTGCATTCGCTAACATTGATACGGTGAAAACGAATTTGGCCAAAAACAGTCCTAACTTAAAAATTGAAAATATTCAGACCACAGAAATGCAAGGCATTTATAGCGGCTCCATGCAGGGCCAGGTGGTTTATCTGAATGAAGATGCCAAGCATGTAATTGCCGGCCCGATGCTGCGGATTCAGGATCAGCATAATTTGACCCGCGATTTAATGCTAAAACAAAATAGTATCGACTGGAAAAAATTACCGCTTCAGGATGCACTGAAAAGTGTAAGAGGTACGGGTAAACGTCAGATTGCGATCTTTTCTGACCCAAATTGCCCGTATTGCAAAAAACTTGAACTAGAGCTGAAAAAACTCAATGATGTAACTATTTATACTTTTATCCTGCCATTAAAATCGCAATCTGTGACTCCTTCAAAACAGGTGTACTGCGAGTCCAATCCAGCCCAGGCTTGGGAAGATTTGATTGCTAAAGGAATTCAGCCGGGTTCTAAAAAAGGCTGTACCAATCCGATTGAGCGTAATAACAAACTGGCGCAATCTTTAGGTGTGAATGGAACACCAGCGATTATATTTTCAAATGGTTTTAAGGTGATGGGTGCCTATCCGGCAGAACAGATTGAACAGATCTTTAAAGAATTCGAGCTATAATATCCAATCAGGTGATCCGTTATGCAATATAAAAAAAGCACCTGATCAGGTGCTTTTTTTTATATGCCGGCAATCAAGCCTGGCCTAACCGGAATAGCAAATTGCTTTAGACGGTATGGCGTTTGTTGATCATATTATAAATAAACAGAATAATCACTGCACCAATCACCGAAGCGATCAGACCGGCAGCTGAGTCCGCAGAATACAAACCCAGCATACGGCCAGCAAAAGTTGCCAACAAGGAGCCTGCTATACCTAGCAAGGTCGTCATAATAAAACCTGCCTTATCGTTACCGGGATGAATGGCACGAGCAATCAGACCTGCTATAAAACCGATGACAATAGCCATAATAATTGTCCACATATGCATACTCCTTCTTGTCATGTCTTTGTTTTACATCGTTCACTCATATTATTGAAATAAAGTCGGGTGGATAAAAAGTTGAATCCTGAAACGGGCTGTTGTGTTTTTGTTCCCTGTGTTACTGAAATTATTCAAGAAATAAAAAAAAGTGGCACAAGGCCACTTTCTAAACAGTGCTTATCGATTTAACCCAATCTTAAAGACCGATTTCACCAATAAAAGGAATATGACGGTATTTCTGATCATAATCCAGGCCATAACCGACAATAAACTTGTCTTCAACTTCAAAGCCCAAAAATTTCACCTCAAGTTCAATCTCGCGACGTGAAGGTTTGCTTACCAACGTACATAACTGAATAGAATTAGGTTTACGGGTCTGCAGGATTTCCAGTACTTTGCTCAAGGTATTGCCCGAGTCGATAATATCTTCAACGACCAGTACATCTTTACCATGAATTTCACCGTCCAGATCTTTCAGGATTTTAACATCACGGCTTGATACCGTACCGCCAGCGTAGCTGGATACAGTCATGAAGTCGAGTTCATGCGGCTTGTTAATGGCACGACATAAGTCAGCCATAAAAATCACTGAACCGCGTAATAAACCGATGAGCACAAGTTCTTTGTCACTATTGGCATAGTGTGCATCGATTTGAGCACCAAGCTCTTTGACTTTAGCTTGAATTTCTTCAGCGGAAATCATTACGCTCATTTGAACGGTCATGGGTAGATACCTAAAAAGTAAAAATAGCAAAATAAAAAAGGTGTTGACCTGCAACACCTGAATTGCGGTAATTTTAATACATCCTTAGCTGAGATGCACCTGTTTTACCTGCGGTAAATGTAATCATTTTTTTGGCTGCCGGGAGTCTCGTTTCAGTGCAAAAGCACAGAGAGCAACGATTGCAGTCAAAATGATCCGGCGCTGACGCGGTTTATTGGGCTTTGACATAGACAGCTTGTCCAGCAACATAAGTAGCTGCAATATTACGGTCATCCCCCAGCATGGTCAGTGCAAAAAAGGTATCTTCAATATTCCTCGCTTTGCTCTGCCGCAGTGTTTGTAAGGCAGTCGCATTCAGATCCAGAACCACAAAGTCTGCCTCTTTGCCAATGTTGAAGTTACCCAGCCGGTCATCCAGACTTAAAGCTCTAGCACCACCTAAAGTGGCATGATACAGCGATTCAAAAGCTGATAGTTTTTCTCCCTGCAGCTGTTGAACTTTATACGCTTCATTCAGGGTTTGCAGCTGGTTAAAGGATGTTCCTGCTCCAATATCTGTACCTAAACCGACTTTAACTCCTTTACTCCAGGCTTTCTTCAGGGGAAATAAACCACTGCCAAGGAACAGGTTGGAGGTTGGACAGAAAGCAATCGCAGAGTCGGTCTGCTGCATACAGTCCCACTCCCCCTCTTCCAGATGTACGCAATGCGCGAAGACAGATTTGCTGCCGGTTAAGCCATAATGATGGTAAACATCCAGATAACCTTCATGTTCTGGAAAGAGTTCTTTTACCCAGGCGATCTCGTTTTTATTTTCACTGAGATGGGTATGTACATACACGTCTGGATATTCACTTTTGAGCTGGCCGGCTTTTTGCAGTTGTTCAGGTGTTGAGGTCGGAGCAAAGCGCGGTGTGATGGCATACAGGTTTCGTCCTTTACCGTGCCATTTCTCGATCAGGGCTTTAGACTCAGAATAAGCCCTGTCTGCAGTGTCCATCAGGGCATCTGGTGCATGACGATCCATCAGAACTTTACCTGCAATCAGGCGCATATTGCGCGTGGTCGCCGCATTGAACAAAGCATCTACAGACTCAGGATGCACAGTACAAAACACCAATGCCGTCGTAGTGCCATTTTTAAGCAATTCCTGCACGAAAAATTCGGCAATTTTTTCGCTATAGGATGAATCCTGGAACTGGATTTCAGTGGGAAAAGTATAGGTATTTAACCATTCCAGCAGCTGTTCACCATAAGCCCCGACCATTTCAGTTTGCGGGAAATGGATGTGGGTATCAATCATGCCGGGAATAATGAGCTGTTCAGGATAGTGGGTCACCGTTAGCCCTGCAGCAAGTTGATGCTGTCCTTCCTGCCAGGAGCCAAACCACTGGATTTTTCCATTTTTTATGATGAGTAAACCATCTTCTACATATCGCACTTGGTCGTGTATGTCACGTGCTTGGGCAACTGTATTCTGAATGTCGAGGAAGCGACCACGGATCGCTGTCGTTGCAATTACAGAAGACATTTTAAACCTACGCTTTTTGATTTTTTCGATTGATTGTAGCTGAAAAAATTGCCATGTTTGTATGAACATTCATATTTAAATAGTGATCCCGATTCTTCTATGACCCCATCCAATGATCATAATCAATTGCAATAGATCGTGCGTGCGCAGCCGATCTTAATGCGCATCTTGCATCAGTTAGCACAATTGCACTCTAAAGCTTATGTCGCAGCGGGTGTATTACGTCATGTGATCTGGGCACATTTACATGGCTGGGAATATGAAATGAATCATACTGAGGTCGATGTGATTTTCTATGATGAAAATGAGCAGGCTCGTCCTTTAGCGTGGCAACTGGCAGATCAGCTAAAGAACTATTTTCTAGATATTATTTGGGATGTGACTAATCAAGCTTTTGTACATGAGTGGTACCGGAGCGATCAAAATAAAAGGATTGAACCTTTGACTTCAGTTGAACAGCCCCTATCTCTTTGGCCAGAAACAGCCACAGCTTTGGCACTGCGCCTGCAAGATGATAATGCGTTAGAGTTGATCACCCCTTTCGGTTTGATCGATTTATTTGAGTTAAAGTTGCGTTGGAATCCAAATTTAGTCAGCTATGCCGTGTTCGATCAACGCATATTGAGCAAACATTTTTTGCAAAAATGGCCCAAATTATCCCTGATAGAACACTAAAAAAAAGCCTGCTGATGCAGGCTTTTTTAATGCTTAATTTTACAGTGTGGTTTCGTTATGCTTCTTGCTATGTCGAATCGACAAGATTGCAGTGATAGTCAAGACAAGCACAATAAAGCTTAAGGAAATCCAGATCGGCATATGGAACACATCCAGCATCAGCATCTTAAAGCCGATAAAGACCAGAATGATCCCGAGACCATAAGGCAGATAATGCATTTTTGAGGCTGCACCTGAGAGCAGGAAGAACATGGCGCGCAGGCCTAAAATCGCCATCAGGTTTGCAGTGAGAACAATAAAGGGATCGGTAGTGACAGCAAAAATAGCTGGAATAGAATCGACGGCAAAGATCACATCAGAGGCTTCGACCAGAATCAGGACCAGGAACAACGGCGTTGCCCAGAGCAATCCGTTTTGACGTACAAAAAATTTGTCACCCTGAAGTTTCGGGGTAATGCGCATGTGTTTACGTAGCCATTTCAGGATGGCCATATCTTCAATATTACTGTCTTCTTCATGCTGACCGCGCAGAAACTTGAAGCCGGTATACACCAGGAACGCACCGAAGATATACAGAATCCAGGAGAACTCCTGTACAAACCAGGCACCAATAAAAATGAAGATGGTTCTGAGTATAATCGCACCCAGTACACCATATAACAGCAATTTACGTTGTAGTGCCGGTGGAATGGCAAAGGCGGCGAAGATCATCAGCCAGACAAAAACATTATCAATTGCCAGGGATTTTTCCAGCAGATAACCGGCAAAGTATTCCATGACCTTGGTATTGGCAATTGCCGCACCTACAGTCTGTTCCAGATACAGCCATAAACCGCCACCAAATAAGGTGGCGACACTGACCCACGCGATACTCCAGTAGGCCGCAGTGCGGACTTTTACTTCCTGGCCATGCTGATGCTTAAAGCCGATAAAATCGATCACCAGCATGACGGCGACAATTGCGAAAAAGACAAGATACAGCCAGAGCGTACCAATTGTTTCCATGTGAATTCTCCACATCGGACGACTGGCCATAAAAAACCTTGACCAGCTGCCAGATGAAAAACATCTATAACAACATGATCAAGGTCTTGCCTACATCTTGGTGTTTCACTTTTTTATATCAAGTGTGACCTAAAGATGCTCAGATACCGACTTTTTGCAAAGTGT
Organism: Acinetobacter sp. 197; assembly: GCF_048148385.1. Taxonomy (NCBI): domain Bacteria; kingdom Pseudomonadati; phylum Pseudomonadota; class Gammaproteobacteria; order Moraxellales; family Moraxellaceae; genus Acinetobacter; species Acinetobacter sp. 197. The sequence goes on along the minus strand of NZ_JAYWZK010000017.1, from coordinate 14,032 downwards.
AATGACGATATTCTGACACGTTCAAAAACTGAAATTTCATTCTTAAACGTTTGGAGGAGGCTACTCCCCTTGTTCAAACTCAATTCTGTTTGAGCGATTGCTCAATATGCAAGGAGCATGACAGATCTGACTGGAAATCACAATTTATTTTACAAAAAAGCAGCGTTTAATCAGCAGCTTTGGACAGAAAATCTGGACGTTTGACCAGATAGACACTGAGTAGAAATCCAAGCATTGCCAGCCCGGCCCCTACCCAGCCTATGCTGTCTAAACCGATCTTTCTGGTGATGATACCACCAAGTAAGGCACCTGCACCTATACCGACATTATATAGTCCTGAATAAATGGCCATGGCGACATCGGTAGCATCTGCCGCAAGATTCAGGGTTTTGGATTGTAAGGCCAAACTAAAGCCAATAATACTCAAGCCCCACAGCAAGGTTAATCCAGACAGTCCTGTGACCGTAGCAGAGAGTGGCAAGAGCAGTAACATTGAAATGGCCATACCCAAGCTAAAAGCAGGAATTGTCATTTTCGGGAATTGTGCAGTAAAGCGGCCAAACAGATATGAACCCAGAAAACCCGCTCCGCCATAGACCAGCAGTAAGGTCGTAGTCTGTTCAGAAGTAAATCCGGCGATATTCAGGGAAAACGGCTCAATATAACTATAGGCGGTAAATTGCGCTGTAATCATCAGAATGGTCAAAGCAAAGACCAGCATCAGGCTTGGACGTCGAATCAGGACTTTTAGGCTGCTCAAGGAGCCTGAATTTACACTGGGCAGAAGTGGCAAGGCTTTGGCTAGAATCAGACAAATGATAAGCGCTGCACAGGCAATCAGGGCAAAACTGTTACGCCAGCCATATGCTTCACCAATCATCCGGCCAAACGGAATGCCCAGTACCATAGCCATGGCTGTTCCTGTGGCCAGCAAGCCCAGTGCCTGAAATTCTTTGCCTTTAGGTGCCACCCGAACCGCGAGTGAGGCAGTAATCGACCAGAATAAGGCATGTGCGATGGCAATCCCGACCCGGCTAACTAGTAGTACACTAAAACTCCAGGCAAAATAAGACAGGACATGACTCAAAATAAATACTGCAAAGACCAGCATCAGCAAAAAACGCCGTTCTACGGTTTTGGTGAGTAGCATGATCGGAAGTGAGAGTAATGCCACGACCCAGGCATAAATAGTGAGCATGATGCCGACCTGGGTCGCAGACATGGCAAAGCTATGGCCGATTCCGCTCAGTAAGGCCACAGGAATAAATTCAGTCGTATTAAAAATAAAAGCTGCACAGGCTAAGGCAATTACCCCAATCCATTGCTGGGTGACAGAAGAAGCAGAAGCTGAATCAGACATAAGGGATTGCCTGTAAAAAGATGCAGTATTCTAATCCTGTCTCTTAATCAGGAAGTAGATAAAAATTAAAATTCTAGAAAGAAAAAAATGTAGAAAAAACTGTGATGATTTAAGCGAGATTATCCCTGCAATTAAGACAGCAATAAAACCTGATAGAGGGCAGGAAAATTTAAAATAAATAAGGGAGTGAAATAAAAAATTTCATCACCTATTAAAAACTTAACAATAATTCATATTGTTAATTCAGCAAGATGTTTTAAATTGAAAGAACCAGCAATTTTACACAGGATCAGCTTTCAGTATGGATATTCAACATCAGGATTCAAAACGCGGCGGTGTATTTTTTATGGAAGAAAATGGTCGACGTCTGGCCGAAATTACCTATCAGTGGCATGATGCGTCAACCATTGTGGCCGATCATACCTGGGTAGACAATTCCTTGCGCGGTCAGGGGATTGCACGCAAAATGCTGGACGTGCTGGTGGATTTTGCCCGCCAGAAACAGTTAAAAATTATTCCGCAATGTTCCTATGTGGATGTCATGTTTAAACGTGATTCTAGTCTGGCCGATGTCGCAGCAACGGCTATTTGACTATCCAGGGAGAATTTTCAAAAGATCGGCCTAGTTTTTCTTTTAAAACAGGCAGAACTACACCCTGTAACAGGGTATATATACCAAAGCCTGCCATCATACCGGTCATGGCCCAGAAAATTTCTTCAAATTGTTGCAGCATCAACAAAATTGCCATAATCAGCAGATAACTGGCATGGAAATAAATGTGATGACCGACAAATTGTAAAATGGTCCAGCTGATAAAAATCGAACTGATGAGCAGATTGGTTTGAGTACTGAAGGCCAAATTATTTAAAGTGATCATCAGGGCAAAACACCCACATAGTAAGCCGAGGGTTAAGATCAGATCTTTTAACATCAGGCTGTGTCCTTATGTTTATGGTAGGTGTATGAAAATATTCGTTTAATAATTTAGAGGCTATTGTTAAAAGTTCAAATCTAAAATGCAAACAGAAATGCTTGTAAGCAAAAACGGATATTTGCTTAAAAAATAGTCGACTTAAGGTAAAATAATTGATTAAACTGCAGTTTTAATTCCTCCTCTGAGTAAGACGCATGATGCTACAACTTTGCTATGCCAGTGAACGGATAGAATCTGAACAAGAGTTGTTACAAGAGTTGAGCGATATTTTGGCGACTGCCCGGAATTTTAATCAACAGCATCAGATTCATGGCGTTTTATATTATTCCCATGGCAAGTTTTTCCAATGTCTGGAAGGTCAGGCTGAAATAGTGGAAAGCTTATTTCAGCGCATTTCTCGAGATGCCCGCCATCACAATGTCCTGCGTTTTGAAGATGCGATCGTAGAGCAATCCCATTTCTCGGAATGGTCAATGAAATATGTGCATAAACATAGTGAAATTTCTTCTTTATTTTCACGTTTAGGTTTCAAGCAGTTTGAACCGCATGCTTTACAGCAGTCAGGAATTTCTGAATTTTTAAAAGTGCTGTATCGCCTGGAGGAAAATCAGGCCAGTCTGGCATCACCAAAAGGTTATAAGCAACGCGGGTATGTCCCCTATTTCTGATCTATTGATCTGTAGATAAAAGTAGAAAATAAAAAAGTCCGCATAGCGGACTTTTTTATCTGACAGGCATCAGTTCATGTCAATCATGACTTTTAATGCCTTTTCATCAGCTGCATGTTTAAATACATCATAGGCTTTTTCAAAATCGGCAAATTTAAAATGATGGGTTGCCAGTTTTTCCAGTGGCAGTTTGCCGGAACAGCAGGTTTTGAGCAGCATACCGGTTGTATTGGCATTGACTAGACCTGTAGTAATCGTCAGGTTTTTAATCCAGAGTTTGTTCAGTTCAAAGCTGACAGGTTTGCCGTGCACGCCGACGTTGGCAACATGTCCACCCTCTTTGACGATATGTTGACAAATATTCCAGGTAGGTTCTATCCCTACTGCTTCAATGGCACAGTCCACACCGCGCCCATCAGTAATCTCTAAAATTTTCTGGATGGCATCTTCCTTGGCGGAGTTGACGGTATGAGTCGCCCCTATAGTTTTGGAAAATTCCAGCCGGTTATCATCTGTATCTACCATAATAATATTGGCAGGTGAGTAGAATTGTGCAGTCAACAGGCAACTCATGCCAATTGGCCCTGCGCCGACCACAGCGACATTGTCACCTGGTTTGACATCGCCATATTGCACCCCAATTTCATGGGAAGTAGGCAAAATATCTGAGAGAAACACGGCCACGTCTTGATCCAGGCCTTCAGGTAAATGATAAAGTGAAGTGTCGGCAAAGGGAGTACGCACATATTCGGCATGAGTGCCGTCAATCATATAACCCATGATCCAGCCGCCGTCATTGCGACAATGGGCATACAGCTGTTTCTGGCAGTTTTCACAGGTTCCACAGCGGCTGACACAGGAGATAATGACCCGGTCACCCTTTTTGAAGTTCTTGACTGCCGCACCGACTTCTTCCACTATGCCAATGCCTTCATGGCCCAGAATCCGGCCATTAAAACTACCTTCTTTTCGTACGGCTTCTTGCTCAATTTCCGGGTTTTTACCTTTCCATATCCCGAGATCGGTACCACAAATCGTGACTTTTTCTAGTTTGATGATGGCATCGCCAGGATGCAAAAGGGTGGGAACAGGGCGGTCTTCAAAGCGGATATCATTTTCGCCGTAATAGACCATTGCTTTCATACTTGTCATGACACATCTCCTAAGGGAGTGAGGAGTGAGAATGACCTGGCTTAGCCAGAATGGTGAATGCCTTGATCGCTTTTATTAGAGTGGCAGCAATGGGCTGATTCATGATCTAGCTTTCAGGTCTATAAATACCTGTATTCTTCCCGATTATGCCTTGCGTGTTATGGGGCTACAATGAGTCTTATGTATAGATTGCAACAAAAAATCATCAGGGGGAATTTAGGGAGGAATCCGCTGTTTGGATCAATATCTAAGTCATGGTATTTCAGGTCAGTACAGGTATACACTTTTGCTCAATGAATATTTTAAACTGTCAAAAAAAGCCCGCTTAGCGGGCTTTTTTACTAGATCGAGATTAATTTATGCTTGTAAAACAGTCATTAGCTTCTGATGCAAACCGCCAAAACCACCATTTGACATAATCACTACGGCATCCCCCTCGCCTGCTTCAGCGACCACAGTCTGAATGATGTCATCCAGTGTGCGTGCAACTTTGGCTTTGTTGGGCGCAGCATCAATGACCGGTTGCAGATCCCAGTCCAGCCCTTCAGGTTGATACCAAATCACTTCATCCGCCAGACGAGCAGAATGGGCCAGACCATCTTTATGGCTGCCCATACGCATGGTATTGGAGCGCGGTTCGATAATCGCCCAGAGTTTGCGTTCACCCAGACGTTTACGTGCGCCTTCCAGGGTCGTGTCAATCGCTGTCGGATGATGGGCAAAATCATCATACACCTCGATACCACGGACTGTGCCTAGCAGCTCCATACGGCGTTTTACTCCGCCAAAATTCGATAGCGCTTCACAGGCTGTTGCAATGGATACCCCGACATGTTCAGCGGCTGCGATTGTCGCAAGTGCATTGGCAACTGAATGTTGCCCGGTCATATTCCACAGCACTTCACCTTTGACCACACCATGTTGCAGCACTTTGAAATGGGAACCATCTTCCGATAACTGCTCAGCATACAGCTCAGCTTTTTCATTGGCATCCAGACTGGTACGCACCACCGGTGTCCAGCAGCCTTGTTCCAAGACTTCATCAATATTACTTTCAGTAATTGGTGCGATAATCCGGCCTTCGCTGGGAATGGTACGGACTAAATGATGGAACTGTTTTTGAATTGCTGCCAGATCATCGAAGATATCGGCATGGTCAAATTCCAGGTTATTTAAAATTGCAGTTTTAGGATGGTAATGTACGAACTTGGAACGCTTGTCGAAGAAAGCAGAGTCATATTCATCCGCTTCGACACAGAAGTATTTGCCACCGCCCAGACGTGCGCTTTCCGAAAAGCCAAGGGGTACACCACCAATCAGGAAACCCGGCTCCAGACCTGCCTGATCCAGGACCCAGGCCAGCATGGTGGTCGTCGTCGTTTTGCCATGTGTTCCGGCAACACCTAAAACATGTTTGCCCTGCAGCACATGATCGGCCAGGAACTGCGGACCCGAAATATAAGGCAGACCTTCATTCAGCATGTATTCCACAGCATCAATGCCGCGCTTCATGGCATTACCGACAATCACCAGATCCGGATGAGGCTGCAAATGACTACGATCATAGCCCTGCATTAAAGTAATGCCTGCATTTTCAAGTTGGGTCGACATCGGCGGATATACATTCAGGTCAGAACCTGTTACCTGATGGCCCAGATCTCGTGCAAGTAGCGCTAACGAGCCCATAAAGGTGCCACAAATACCCAAAATATGCAGATGCATCTACTTCACTCCGTTCCTGTCTGACCCTGTCACCTTAGATTGGTGCTACTGGCATGATTTATTCAATTTGCAAGCAACGATAGCAAGGCTTTACACGAAAAGATAGTCAAAACTCAGAGCGGATTGCGGGATTTTTTTAATCCAGTTTCAAGGATAAACTCGAAGAAAAGTTACAAGCAGTGCAATATCTTTTCACCAAATAAACGGTAAAATAAGTTAAACCTTTTTGCAGAGTGCATGCAGATGCTCCAGGCTCTATTTCTTCTGGTGATTGCCAACTGTTTCATGACACTGGCCTGGTACGGGCATTTAAAGTTTTTGCCACATGATGCACCGCTCTGGCAGGCAATTTTATTCAGCTGGATCATTGCCCTGTTTGAATATAGCCTGATGATTCCGGCGACCAAATTACTGGCACAGCAAGGACTGGCTGTCGGTCAAATGAAAATTACCCAGGAAGTGGTGACCTTACTGGTGTTTGTACCTTTCATGATTTTCATGTTTAAACAGCCGCTTAGACTGGATTATCTCTGGGCCGCTTTGTGTCTGTGCGGATGTATCTATTTTGTATTCCGCAGTTCCTGAATGGCAGTAACTACGACTACTCCCCTATTTTTATTCCAGTTTTTAAGAATTCAATAAAAAAATAAGAAAAATCGAGTCTTGCTTTGACCGTTAAATTTTATGAAGCTGAATTTTCAGTCTATAATGAGTACTCCTATTCAAGCTTGGCTCTCTCGTCGAGATTTATCTTTTCTTACTTTAATCTCTGGAAAATTTGCAATGAATGCGGCTGCTGCACAAGATACTCCTCTCGTAGGTATTATCATGGGTTCTCAATCAGATTGGGCAACTCTCGAACACACTGCCAATATGCTTAAACAGCTTGGTGTCCCATTTGAAGCCGAAGTCGTTTCTGCACATCGTACCCCAGACCGCCTGTTTGAATATGCCGAGCAAGCGCGTGATCGTGGTATTCAGGTGATTATTGCCGGTGCAGGCGGTGCAGCGCATTTACCGGGGATGTGTGCAGCGAAAACTGATTTGCCAGTACTGGGCGTACCGGTGAAATCTTCGATTTTAAACGGTGTTGATTCATTGCTGTCTATTGTGCAAATGCCAGCCGGTATTGCAGTCGGTACCTTGGCGATTGGTCCTGCCGGTGCCACGAATGCTGCCATTATGGCGGCGCAAATTCTGGGTTTGACCCGTCCAGAGATCGCAAAAAATGTTGCAGATTTCCGTACGGCGCAAACAGATAAAGTGGCAAGCAACAATATTCCAGGCCAGGTTTAAGTCGAGATACAGATTATGGATAAAACCATCGGTATTTTTGGTGGCGGTCAGCTGGGTCGTATGATGGCGCAAGCGGCACTTCCATTAAATATTCAATGTACATTTTTTGAAGCCAGCACAGACTGCCCTTCTGCTGCATTAGGTCCAGTGATTTCGAGCAAAGCTGAAAATGGTCTGCAAGACTTTATTAACAGTGCAGATGTATTTAGCCTAGAGTTTGAAAACACGCCCCTTGCAGATGTTGACGTACTGACGCAAAGCAAGCAACTGCATCCGCCACGTCAGGCTTTGGCGATTGCACAGCATCGTCTGTCTGAAAAAGCCTTGTTTGATGAACTGGCTATTCCGGTTGCACCGTATAAAGCGGTCACTTCACTGGAAAGTTTAAAAACAGCTGTAGTTGAACTGGGCTTGCCGATCGTACTGAAAACCTCGCGTGGCGGTTATGATGGCAAAGGCCAATTCGTTTTACGTTCGGCAGACCAGATGGATCAGGCCTGGGCAGAATTGGGTCCTGCGGGTGAACTGATTGCTGAAAGTTTTGTAACTTTCTCACGTGAAGTCTCAATCATTGCAGTACGTGGCCAGAATGGCGATGTCAAAACCTGGCCTTTGGCAGAAAACCATCATCATAACGGGATCCTGTCGCATTCGATTGTGCCTGCACCACACAGTGCAGATTTGCAGCCTGTGGCGCAGGACTACATCACTCGCCTGCTGAATCATCTGAACTATGTTGGTGTGCTGACCCTTGAGCTGTTTGTGACAGACAAAGGCTTATATGCCAACGAGATGGCGCCACGCGTGCATAACTCGGGGCACTGGTCGATTGAAGGCGCCGTATGTTCACAGTTTGAGAATCATGTACGTGCAGTGGCAGGTTTACCTTTAGGTTCAACTGAAGTGATCCGTCCAACTGTCTTGGTGAACATCATTGGGCAGTATCCAAAGTCTGAAGATGTACTGGCATTAGAAGGGGCGCATTTGCATCTTTACAACAAGTCAGAGCGCGAAGGCCGCAAGATTGGTCATATTACCCTGATGCCAAATGACAGTACGCAATTGTCTATACTTTGCCGTCAACTGGCGAAAATTTTACCGAATCCATTGGCATTGAGCGAAGATATGACCATCTAAGTTGTAACCTGCTGATAAAAAAAGCGATCACTACTGTGATCGCTTTTTTATTTGCCTGCTTTCAGGCATGATTGCGCCTCTTCAAAAATACCTGCCATTGGTCGGATCATTTTGTGGATGAATTGATTATAAACCGGTCAATTGATTATAAATATCATCATCTCATTCAAGCCGATTTTGCGCGGGAGTGTGTGCTATTCAATTATGGATAAGCCTGAATCAATATTTGAATTTAAAACTAGGATATGGGTTTGAATTTAAATTCATAAAAATAAATTCAAATTTAAAACAACTTTGAATTCAAATCTGTACTTTTAAATTTAAAAGTATGAATTCAAATTTAAAATCCAATAAATAAATTCAAAGTTTCTGAATTTAAAACTGGCTCGTCATTTTAATGAATTTAAAACCAGCATCGTGTCAGCCAGAAGCTCTGACGGTTTAAAGCACTCTATTATCAACTTAAGTTATCCACAATTAATTTTTAAATTCATAAAATTGGACTCAAGTTATAACTTTAAATTCAAAACCGCGCACATTTTGAATTTAAAAAACAACCTGTGGATAAATATTTAAATTTAAAACTACAAAATGAATTCAAAAGTGTAGAAATTATGAATTTAAATTTACGTATTGGCGCTTTAATTTTCATCATGAGCTGCTAAGGTAAAAACATAATTCGAAATCTAAATATTCAGGGGTCTTATGCAACGGCTTGCACTTTTTGTTGGTTCTGTGGTTTTGGCTGTCACTCAGGCACAGGCAGAACTTATTATTAATGGCCAGCGTGTCACACCGACTAATTTGCCTGCTAGTTCAAGTAGTCCAAATTATGCATCCCAAAATAATTTTCAGAACTGTCTTGCCAATTTACGCAGTCAGGCAGTTGCCCAAGGAGTAAGTGGGTCAACTTATGATCGCTATACCCAAAATTTAACACCCGATTATTCTGTGATCGAGCGCCTGAACTATCAGCCTGAGTTTTCAACACCGATCTGGGATTATTTGTCAGGTTTGGTTGATGAAGAGCGTGTCCAACTGGGCCGGCAAAAACTGCAGCAGCATCGTGAAGTGTTAAACCGTATTAGTGCCGTTTATGGGGTGCCTGCAGAAACCATCGTGGCGGTATGGGGAGTAGAAAGTAATTTCGGTGATATTTCGGGTCGTTACCCTTTATTGCAGGCTTTGGGTACCTTGAGCTGTGAAGGTCGTCGTCAAAGTTATTTCCGTGGTGAGTTCTTTACCACCATGAAACTGCTGCAGCGTGGTGATGTGCGTGAAGAGCAGCTGCGTGGCTCATGGGCAGGCGCATTTGGTCATACCCAGTTTATGCCATCGACTTATGATGAACTTGCAGTTGATTTTGATGGTGATGGCCGACGTGATCTGGTTTCAAGCATTCCTGATGCGCTGGCGTCGACGGCAAATTTTTTAAGCAAGCGAGGCTGGCAGAGCGGCCAGCCTTGGGGTTTTGAAGTCAAGATTCCGCAAGGCATGTCGGTTTCTGGTGAAGGCCGTCGTAATAAAAAATCCTTGAGTAACTGGCTTAATCAGGGGGTGGTGCGTGCCGACGGTTCGCCTTTAATTCAAGGAAATTTATCACAATCCTCTCAAGCTGGATTACTTGCGCCTGCGGGGCCGAATGGCCCGGTGTTCCTGGTCTTTAAAAACTTTGATGCCATTTATAGCTATAACGCGGCAGAAAGTTATGCCTTGGCGATTGCACATCTGTCAGATCGTTTGCAGGGTAAAGGTAGCTTTACGGCCACATGGCCCACCGATGATCCGGGAACTTCTCGTGCAGAACGTCGTGAGATCCAGCAATTTTTATTGAATCGAGGTTATGACATTGGTGCGGTGGATGGCCTGATTGGAGATAAAACCCGTCAGGCGATTCGTCAGGAACAGCAGCGTTTGGGCTTAAGTCCTACAGGTCGTGCCGGTCAGCAAATTTTGCGGGCCTTTAGAAATGAAAATGCCAAACGCATGATGCAATAAAGAATATTGAAAACTGAAAAAGGTCTGCATTTTTGCAAACCTTTTTTGATGACTGTTTTTGAGTAGCTATATAGTCATGCAAGATAATAGTAATTCGCTGAATTTAAACAGCAGTAATGGTGCCGAGAACGCGATAGCCAGCGGCACCAGTGACTGCAGGCAGGTTGCCATTTAGCTGATTCATAAAACGCATGGCCAGCCAGGCAAAGGCAGTAGCTTCTACCCAGGTCGGACTGAGGCCTAGATCGGCGGTAGTCTGTACGCTCCATTCATGTTTGCGCAGGCGCCAGCGCAACTGCTCCAGTAAATGTGAGTTGTAGGCACCACCACCGCAAACAAAAACCTGTCCGGTATCCATGCCGGAGCGGTAAATGGCTTTTTTAATGGCACGAGTGGTGAGCTTTAATAAAGTCGCCTGTACATTTTCTGGAGTGTCTTCCAGTTCATCGTATTGCAGGTCATTGCGCCAGTCAGCAATCTGTTCATCCAGCCATTCCAAGTTGAAATCTTCACGACCGGTACTTTTCGGAGGTTCTTTGGAGAAGAATTCGTGTGACTGCAAGCGATCAAGCAAACTGCGAATCGGGGTGCCATAGGCTGCCCAGTTGCCATTTTCATCAAAAGGCTGACCGGTATAACGGGAACACCAGGCATCCATCAAGATATTGGCCGGTCCGGTATCAAAACCATACACCTCTTCAGGCTTGCCGGCAGGCAGCAGGCTGACATTGGCAATACCGCCCAGATTTAAAATGACCCGGTGAATGCTGTCATGCTGGAAAATATCCTGATGAAATGCCGGAACTAAAGGCGCTCCCTGACCACCTGCCGCCAGATCACGACGACGGAAATCTGAAATTACCGGAATCTGGGTAATTTCAGTAATGATATTCGGGTCACCAATTTGCAGGGTAAAACCATGTTCAGGACGATGCCGGATAGTCTGGCCATGCGAGCCAATCGCCTTAATTCTGGATTTATCCAGGTTATTTTTTTCAATCAGCGCATTAATACCATGACCAATCATTTGTGCCAGTGCAACATCGGCCTTACCCATGCGGTCAATTTCATTGTCATCTGGCAAGGTTAGTGCCATCAGCTCATCCCGAAGGTCGGGATCAAATGCCAAAGTGAGTGTGGCATGAAGCTGGAGTGGATCAAAAGAAGCAGCAACAATATCGACACCATCCATGCTCGTGCCGGTCATTACCCCAATATAGATCGCTGTCATGGTTATTCTTAAGCCTGCAATATGCTGAAAAAGTGTTAGTATATCGCACAAATTGAGTAACTGATGTATTGGATTTTGTGATGTCAAATTTCCTGCCGGCTGAAGAACAACTTGCCCTCATTCAACGAGGCACCCACGAAATTATTTCTGAAGAAGACCTTCTCAAGAAATTAAAACAGAATCGCCCATTAAAAATTAAAGCGGGTTTTGACCCGACTGCGCCTGACTTACACCTGGGTCATACGGTTCTCATTAATAAGTTAAAAGTATTCCAAGACTTGGGTCATGAGGTGTACTTCCTGATCGGTGACTATACTGCGATGATCGGTGATCCAACCGGTAAAAGCGCGACACGTCCACCATTATCACGTGAACAAGTTTTAGAAAATGCTAAAACTTATCAAGAACAGGTATTTAAGATTCTTGATCCAAACAAAACCAAAGTGGTGTTCAACTCGGAATGGTTTGCTCAAAAAACTGCTGCTGATCTGATTCAACTGGCATCTCAGCAAACGGTTGCACGTATGCTTGAGCGTGATGACTTTACCAAGCGCTATAACAATCATCAGCCAATCGCGATTCATGAATTCTTGTATCCATTGGTTCAGGGTTATGACTCGATCGCACTGGAAGCAGACGTAGAGCTGGGTGGTACAGACCAGACTTTTAACCTGTTGATGGGTCGTACGCTTCAAGGTCGTTATGATCAGGAACCACAAGTCTGTATTACTGTGCCAATTCTTGAAGGTCTGGATGGCGTCAACAAGATGTCCAAGTCTTTAGGTAACTATATTGGTGTATTTGATGCACCAGGTGCGATGTACCAAAAAGTGCTTTCAATGCCGGATTCTCTGATCGAGCGTTATTTTGACCTGTTAAGTTTCAAGTCAATTGAAGAAATTCAGCAACTATTAAAAGAAGTGGCAGAAGGTCGTAATCCGCAAGAAGTCAAAAAGATTCTCGCGTTAGAGCTGGTCGAGCGTTTCCATGGTGCTGAAGCGGCTGCCAATGCACATAAAGGTGCAGGTAATATCATTACTGAAGGTGAATTGCCTGAAGGTACGCCTGAAGTGACCATTTCACGTGCTGAATTCGGTGGCGAAATCTTTATTACTTCAATTTTACGTGAAGCAGGTTTAACTAAAAATGCAGCACAAGCCAAAGATGCTTTAGGTCGTGGTGCGGTAAAAGTAGACTGGAAACCAGTTGATGCCTCTTTTTCTGTGAAAGAGAACGTGACTTTGATTATTCAAGCGAGTAAAAAATCCATCGCTAAAGTGACTTTTGTTGACTAAATTTAGAGCTAAGTTGTTGAAATAAAAGCAGGCTTCGGCCTGCTTTTTTATTGATGTCCTATATTCATAAATCGAATAAGTAACTTCAAAAAAAACCCTATGAAAACAATAGGTAATTTTTTCCAAATTGCTTGCTTTTCGGGAATATTATGTATAGGATTTATTCATCTAGAGAATTTGTTTAGACATCTAGAGGGTAGTAATAATAAGGTAAATCCACAATTTATAAGGTCTCCTTCCAAAGAGACTCTTTTTAAGCTTTAAAGTGAATAACTATAATAATGACATCGTGGATCGGGTAAAGATTCAATTCTAAGGGAGAGATTTTGGGAGAGATCTCTTCCTTTTTTATTGCTGTGGTCTAAGCGCGATTTTCGGTATTCAACAAATGAAATAAAGTCAAAATTAGCTTCATCCTTTTTTAAACCTCATTTCATTTATAAAAAAGAAAGGTAAATAAGGTGTATCACTACCAGACTGAACAGATGTTTGATGAAGATGTTGATTTCATTTTACGTTTTTTATTTGAATATGACGTTTCTGAACAAAAGCGAAAGTCTTTTCACTATGCTTATGCTTTATTCCAGCAATTAGATCTTGCCTCACATTATCTACTTTTTTCCTTAGTGAAAGAGCGATTACCGCATCGGGCTAAATTATTATTCGCTGCTGAAGACTATAACGGTAAAAAAGAGGTTATTCAGGAAGTGATGCAGTATTGGATAAAAGATCGTAGTTCATCAAAGACGAATTAATCTACTTTAATCCCTTTTTATCGTTAAATATCTTTAATGAAATTTTAGAACTGATCTGGAACCAGTAGGGATCAGGCCTGTATTTGTGCTTTTAAAAATCTACTAGTAAAAAAGATCATAGAAAAATTAGTAAATTTGGCATTCCACCTCTATTTGTCTAATAAGTCAGTTAGAAAACAGAAAAAGATATAAATAGATATAAGGAAATTTTAGAAAGTTCTGGATATAGAGTGTGGAAAACTTAACGTCTGATTGAAATTTAAGCATTTTTTTGAAATTTAGACATTTTTGATAGCTAGGAGGTCTTAATGAGATTGGCGGTATTAAAGAAAATTGCACTGAGTACAGCTTTTAATGCACAAAAATGCTCAAAATTTAGATAAAAAAACGATTTTTTAATGAATTTCGTAGAAAAAAGATACATGCGTGAAAAATATAGTGAATTGGGGGTTGCAATGATTCTGAAATCCTCTAGAATGCACC
>NZ_JAYWZK010000016.1:0-66695 GCF_048148385.1 Acinetobacter sp. 197 | reverse complement strand
TGCAGCGGTAGTTCAGTTGGTTAGAATACCGGCCTGTCACGCCGGGGGTCGCGGGTTCGAGCCCCGTCCGCTGCGCCATCTTAAGATGAGAAGCTTGGATTCCTGAGATCTAAGTTTTCCAGATACCAAGACAACATTCCTTGTTAGTCTTGCGTCATTAAAAACAACGCTGTTGTTTTTCTCAGGGCGCTTAGCTCAGTTGGTAGAGCGTCTGCCTTACAAGCAGAATGTCGGCGGTTCGATCCCGTCAGCGCCCACCATATCTTCTTGCCTCAATTCTGTTTTTTCCTTAGAATCTGATTCTATTATAATAATATTAAGATTTCACGACCATGAGAAATCCCTATCAGCGCAAGGCAGCGTCCAAATTTCAACATACGGTATACGACCCTCAACAACTTTATAAGCAATATATTGAAGCCATTGTTGCCAATGCTGGCATTTTTGCGCTTTATCAGGATGGCTGGGCTTTGTGTGCCACGCCTACCGGACAACGTGCATTTGCCAGCTGGCACAGTAAAAGTCTGGCGCGACTGCTCATTAAAGATAATTGGGTGAATTACGATATTCAGGAAATTAGCCTCAAGGATTTTGTAGAAAAAGTCATTCCTTTTTTACGCCAGGAAAGTACCATTGTCTCGCTTGACCTGACGCCAGAAGGGCAGAATATTCTGGTGGCACCAGAAAAACTATTACTTGATATTAAGAACTATCTGTATCAGATCTATATGCAAAAGCCGGAACTGTTTAAAAATCCGGACATGCCTTTGCCCAGACAGATTCGTTTAAATTAACTTTCCTGTTTTTCAATATTTTTTTTATTGAAATAATGAATATTCATTTAGCAGCCAGCCACTAATCAAAGCAAAATATTCACGGAGCCAGGAATTGTAGCGGATATTCTGGGGAGTGCTGGCACTCAGACTGATGACGTGTTGATAACCCTGATGTCTGGCAATGGCCCGCGCGCGAGGGCTATGAAAATCGCTGGTGACAATCGCAATGGGTTCATGTTGTCCTATATTCTGTTGTTTCAAGATCACTTGAGAATATTGCAGGTTCTGTTGGGTACTTCTGCTTTGATCTTCTAAACTGATCGGATTTTTGAGCCGCGGATAGGTCCTATGAATATAATTTTGCATGACTTCAGCTTCGCTCTGTCTTTCCCAGAGATTTCGTCCACCGGTCATGATCATCAAAATATTGGGATAGCGTTCTGCATACTTTGCTGCAGTGTCCAGACGATTTTTCAGAATGGGGGAAGGCTGACCCTGGTCAATGCCACTGCCTAATACCAGAATTGCTGTAGCGGGTTGTGTTGGAATATTGGAGTTGATCGACATCTGGATATAGGCGAAGAAGGCCGCGACACTGATGATCCAACAAAAAAAACCGCCCCAGAGACAGTTCCAGAACCATGTCCTGAACCGGGAATTCTGTTTCCAGCGCTGAATAGATGAAAAAAGCAGGGTGTACAGGATAAGTGCTCCACCAATCATGAGAAACAGGGGGATGGCAAAATGCCTCTGCCCCTGGTTCATTAACCAGATACTATATATGCAGAGAACCAAGCCAGAAATCAGGCTGAGACTTCGTTTCAGTTGCTTGAGCATCTACGTTTCCTTTTTCTTATCAATATTTTTATTATTACTTCTGTATCTTCAAATAAAAACCGGGCTCAATAGCCCGGTTTTTATTATATATCAGCTTATATTAATATACATCACGGCGATAACGGCCATCCAGACGTAATTGATCTAGCACGCTTTCACCGAGAATATCAGTCAGCGCCTGATCTACATCGCTGGCCATACCATTGATGCTACCACAGACATAGATTACTGCACCTTGAGCAATCCAGGCTTTCAGTTCTTCAGCCTGTTCACGCAGTTTATGGTGTACATAAACTTTTTGCTCCTGGTCACGAGAGAAGGCCAGATCGAGACGTTTCAGAGTTCCCATTTGCAGCCAGGCCTGAATGGTTTCTTTAAAGAAGAAATCATGTTCACGCTGACGTTCACCGAAGATCAGCCAGTTCTGGGTATAGTCCTGACGGTTACGTGCACTGAGCAGACTTAATAGTCCCGCAATACCGGTACCATTACCAATACAGATAATCGGACGGTTGTCATTAATCAGGTGGAAAGAGTCATTGCTGCGAATACGTAGTGCAACGGGTGCATTCAGCGCTGCATGTTGAGTCAACCAGCCGGAGCCCAATCCCAGATTGCCCTCGGCATCGGTTTTCTGACGCACTACCAGCCGCAAAACCTGCTGGCTTGGAATGCTGGCAATCGAGTATTCGCGCGTTGGCAAGGTCGGTAATTGAATGAGAAGCTGATCCAGAGAATCAAAAGGTTCAGCCTGAGTCAGATCACGATCCCAAAGCACCTGTTCAATGCTTTGTTGCAGAGATGGGACCTGTGTACCGGCAGCAATCTGGTATTTTTGCATAAATACACGAATACGTTCCGGGCTATTTCCTGGCTGGATCTCGGCAATATCACCTGCCTGCCAGACTGCTTCATGCTCGGGAACCAGTTCGATATTGAAGGCAGGGGCACCCAGACTACCCGGATTCAGCAGTTCACGTTTGCTCAAGATCCACTGATCAAAAGTCTTATCAATATTCATTGCTTGCAGTTCAAGTCGAGTCACCCGTGCAAGTGCAGTATTCCACTGCTGAATATGCTCATTATTGGCATTATCTACTTCAATGGTCTTGAAAAGCTGGTGCGCACCATTCTGGTGTAGCCACTGGTCAATTCGAAGACCAAAGCTGCAGTAGGTGTCCGGATATTCCCGAGAGCCCAAGGCCAATACCGCATAGCTTAAATGACTAAGATCAGCTTTTGCAGACAGGATTTTTTTCTCGAAAGAAGAGGCCAGGTCCGGTGCTTCACCCGTGCCATACGTACTGGCAACAAATAATACCTGTTCGGTTTTCTGTAACTCGTCTAGTGTGAGTTGCTGCACCGGCTTGACGGTTACAGGTTGCCGCGCCTCCTGCAGGGCAGTCGCTGTACGCCAGGCCAGCTGCTCGGAAACTCCTGTTTGTGTGGCATAAGCAATGAGCCACGGTTTGGCATTTGGATCTAAAGGCTGAATTATTGTAGCTTGACGTGCAGCCAAGGTTAATTTTTTCTGCTTGCGACGTTTCAGATAGAGCATCCAGCCGGTCACAAAGAACAAGGGCATCAACAAGGCTGCGACCATGACAAAGAATTGGTAGATCGGACCAAAGAAACTGCCTCGATGCACCGGTAACATGCTGCTCATGATTTTTTCATTGAGCTTTTTATCTTCGTACATTTCAACTTTGGTGAATTCAGCCGTCCGGTAATTATAAGTAGCATTGTTCCGGGCGCGTTCATGCTGTACTACAGGGTCGACAAAGCTCAGCTGCATTTCGCCATCCGATTTTTTCGGCAGGTTAAATGTTACAGTCGAGTATTTGTGAGCAAATTGAGTATTAAAACCAGCCCAGCTCAGATCCAGTGCGCGAGAGATATTTTCTGGATTCATACCAGTTTCTTCACGTCCTTCACCACGTGAACCTCTTTCGCCATTCAGGCGATCTTCAGCACGTATTTTACCTTCGCTGCGCGGTCCACGTTCGCCACCTTGACGGCCTTCACCACGGTTATTGCCGGCATTGGCCTGCATTTCCGGTTGCGGGCGTTCCACACCTAGCACCTTAAACATGCCGTTGCGCCACCAGTCATAAGACCAGTACAGGCCGGTACAGGCCAGAATCAGGTAGAAAATCACTACCCAGGTCCCCACGACAGCATGCAGATCCCAGATAAAATTACGGCCTTTCAGCTGAGGCTTTATAAACAGCCATTGCTTGATCGAATGACGTTTCGGCCAACGCAGATAAAGACCTGACAGTACGAAAAAGATCAGCATCAGGGTACAGGCGCCGGTAATCTGTTTACCCACCGGGCCCACTGTTAAATTACGGTGCAACTGCTGAACAAACTGGAAAAATTCCCGGCCCTTAATCTCTGGCAATACTTCTGCGGTATATGGATTGACCATGATGTTCTGGCCACGCCGCGCACCTTCTTTAGCAACATTTACAGTACTTGAAGCACTTGGGTCTTGTGCCACGGTAATACTGTTGATCTTCATGTCAGGTGCAGTATGGTTAAAGTGCTGATATAGCTGGGCAGGCGTAAGTTTTTCACGTTGTTGAACCTGAACCGTATAACTGTCGCTATTTATCCATTTTAATATTTGTTGTTCATAGGAATAGATTGCGCCAGTGACCCCCATTATCGAGAGGATTAAACCTGCTGTAATCCCCAGAAACCAGTGGATTTGGAAAAATGTCTTTTTAATCATGGTGGTCAGATTAAGGGTAAGCGATAAAAATAATGCCAAAATTATAACTGAAATTTAAGCCTAAATTATAGATGTTGAAGATAATATTTATTCTCATTATCATTCAATGTTGTGTGATTAAAAAAACCTCCATGCCGAGGCAGGAGGTTTTTTATGAAAGAATGAAGCGGTTAAATTTGTTTTGCCGGACCGACTTCTGCTTCAAGATGTTTGCGAATCGTGGCAAAAGAAAAGTTTTTGCTGTCCAGACGTTTAGGCAGGATGTATGCACCTTGCTGGCCTTTAACCTTGAAATTGACCAACATAAATTCTGGTGTGTTGTACCATTCATAGATGTCTTTCCAGCTAATCGCGCCAACACCTTCTTGCATACCCATTTTCTGGCGCATCACGATACCGTGCGGTTGCACGCCCAAGCGAACGCCCTTGATTTCCTGTACCGGAAATTCATTCATCTTGCGTTTAACATACCATTCCAGACCAAAGGTACGGATCAGGTAATACAACACCACACAGACAATCGCTACCCAGCAGAACACAGTAGAGTAGTTCTTCAGAAGCAGAATGCCCAGAATAGAAAGTGCAACAACAGCACCCATGATCAGCCATGCTTTCATGCCAATTTTATTGGTACTACGCCAGATCACCAGCTGAGCATGACGTTGCTCGGCTTCTGAAATTTCATAGTTCACAGGCTGGAGGGTATAAGCGTATAAATTTTTCGCGGTCATAGGGAAACTAGCAGATTTTAAACTGTAAAAAGTTTAGCATTAATTGTACCAATTCAGTGAGTATATTGTTCCAAAATCAGCCAAATTATAATGAACCCAATTCTGTTGCCTGTTCATCCCACTCATGACTTAAACTTTGTTTGAGCTGGCTTAACTGATTTAAAATGCTAAACATTAAAGACAGTTGCTGCAAAATGATCAGGGATTTCTGATCCTGCTCCCGTTCATGAGACAGACGCTGCCGAATATTCACAATCATATTCTGTGTACTCGAATCGGGCATTTCATCTTGCAGCAATGCATCACGAATATTATCCAGTGCGTGGTCCAGTAGATTCAGGATGTCCTGATCTTCAATTTTTTCCCGATGCGCTCCCAGTGCAGCAATATAACTGATAAAAGTATGGTTCAGACACAGGAACTCAAAGGCCAGTGATTTTTGTACCGGATCAATATCGGGCTCTGTGGCCAGTGTTGAAATCAGTGAAGCCACCTCGGCATCGGTATTGTGGGCAGCACGGCGGACAATCCGATATTGCAGACCATTATTACGTCCCGATTTATACTGCTCGATGACTTCATTCAAATAATTGACTTCTGCCTGCAAGCTGCGTTTGATACTGCGCGGTAAACGTCGGAACTTCCAGTCCGGAAAAATAAAGCTGACACCGAACCAGGCAATCGCACAGCCAATTAAGGTGTCAATCATCCTTGGAATGGCCGCAGCAAAGCCCATACCATCCAGATTGAAGTTGATCAGCGCTAAAATTGTGATAAAGGCAGTGGCTTGTGCATACTGTTTACTACGCAATTCAAAGAACAGAATTCCGCTCAGTACCAGAAGTAATAACTGTCCTTCGATGGAGGGCACAAAATACAGAATGGCATAACCGAGAATAATCCCGACCAAAGTACCGATAATGCGCAGACGTAAACGGCGTTTGGTGGCGTTAAAGTTTGGCTGGCTGACAAAAAGGGCGGTCAATAAAATCCAGTAACCATATTCAATATTACTGACCTGTACGAAGATATAGCTGATCAGCAGCACAATCGACAGGCGGATGGCATGCCGGAACAGCACTGATTCTGGGGTCAGATGCTGTTTAATTCGAACCTTGATGTCATCCCAGCCTTTCAGGTCATCATCTTTGAGCTGGTTTTCGATATGTTTGAAACGTTCAGACTTGATACTCTGTTCGGTTTCCAGGTTGCGTAGCTGGGCATCAATCGATTTAAGGTTCTGAAACAGCGAAAATAGGGCGTTGATCCAAGCCTGGTCATAATGCTGATCCTGACGTAATTTATCTAGCGACAGTCTCAGGTTATCGAATGCATGCTTAAAACGCTGGTTATGCACATAAGGTTTGCGCTGCAGCAAACTTTCACTCAGATCCTTACAGGCCTTGCTCTGGATTGACATGATACGCTGGAAGCGGAACAGGATATCGCTATGCTGGAAAATCTTGGCCAGTTTTTGATAGTCAATATGTGCCGAATCGGCACGTTCATGAATATCCTGCGCAACAAAATAATACTGCAAACTGCGACGGGTATCTTTTTGCCCACGGTCACCTTTCAGACGGGTCAGAAGGGCGGTTTTCATTTCGTTAAAAATGGTAATCAGCTTACCATTTTCCATCGACAGTTCAATCATGCTCTGCTGATAGCTTTTAGGAGTCATATCCACATCAAAAAGATTGGATTTGGCATATAAGAAGTCACCGAGCGCAGAATAGGAGATGGCAAGCTTGTCTTGCGCCAGTCGGGTAGGGAAGACCAGGAAACTCAGCGTTGACAGCAAGCCATACCACATTGCGCCGATCACCAGCAGGCCAGCCTGCTTATACCATTCATCAAACAGCTCCACCCCGAGCATCGAGTAAACGGAAATGACCAGACAACCATAGGAAATCGTGGCATAGCGCCTGCCAAGAGAACCCAGCAGAATCAGTGCAATACAGGACACAATCAATGCCAAGGCAAACAGGACTGGATGTGGATACAGCAGATATACCCCAACCGCCGTAATAAAGAAGCCAATATAGGTGTAGAGCAGATTTAAAATCCGCACAGAAAAGCGGTCATCAATATCGCTTAAACCGGCTGCAACCACCCCTAAAGTCAGTGGAATGGTCAATAATTGTTGTCCCATAAAATAGGGGACAAAGGCAGTACCTGCAAATGCCGTCATCATGCGCAGGTTATACATTAAGGTCGTGTTATAGGTAGTTTGCTTGAGACGAGTGAGCCAAGATTTCAAAGGTCGTCCTTTATGCTGCAGTTTTACAGCTGAATCTGAATATACTAATGAAAATAGTAGATTTATAAATCTTCATTTCAGGCTAAATCATACTATGCACTGTGTTAATTTGTCTGCATATTAGCGCTTTAAATCTTCATGCTTATGACATCGAATAAAATAGTACAACAACCTTATGCCATGTCCTGGATTGTGTTGCTGGCAGCACTGAGTGCGCTCGGGCCTTTATCCATTGATATGTATCTTTCTGCCTTGCCGGCCATGGCTGCAGATTTTGGTGTCAGTACTCAAATGGTTTCCAATAGCCTGCCGGCCTATTTCTTTGGTCTGGCTGTCGGACAGCTGATTTATGGACCGATCAGTGACCGGATTGGACGTAAACCGCCACTGTATTTTGGGCTGTGCTTATACATTGGGGCAAGTTTGCTGTGTGTCTTTGTGCAGGATGAATGGAGTCTGATCACTGCCCGGATTTTACAAGCTCTCGGTGGCTGTGTTGGCGTGGTCATGGCACGTGCTGCAATTCGTGACCGTCTGGATATGCACTCAGCAGCTCAGGCCTTTGCCAGCATGATGATTGTGACTGCGATTGCACCAATTATTGCCCCGAGTCTGGGGGCCTGGATACTAAAATTTTATGAATGGAACACGATATTTCTGGTATTGATGGGCTGTGGTTTGCTGAGTCTGGCTTGTGTGCACTTTCTTTTTAAAGAAACCTTGGAACCAGAACGCCGTCTCAAGCTGAATTTTCAACAGGTATTAAGCCTATACCGTAGCATTTTTCAGGATCCCAGCTTTCGGCGCCCGCTTTATGCCGGCTGTTTTTCCGGTGCGGTGATGTTCTGTTATATCAGTGCTTCTTCGGCCATTTTGATGGATCGTTATCAGCTCACCGAGCAGCAGTTTGCCTATGCTTTTGGTGCAAATGCGGTCGGCATCATGCTGTTTTCGACATTGAATAAGCGGCTGGCCGGACGTTTCTCGATATTGCAGCGTCTGAAAATCGGCACCTGTCTGCAGTTTGCCGGTGTGTCAGCTTTAATCCTGCTGGGCTGTCTGGACGTAAACTCTGTGCTCTGGGTACTGCCAGGCATGTTTGTCATAGTGGCAGCCATCGGTTTTACTGGTCCGAATGCCATGGCTCTGGCAATGGCTGAACAGGGCGAGCGGGCAGGAACTGCCAGTGCCATTATGGGAAGTATGCAATTTGTCTGTGGATTACTGGCCGGCGTATTACTGAATTTTATGCTCTGGCAGGCTTTACTGAATATGGCATTGATCATGCTGGTTTTTGTTTGTATTTCTGCTTGGACAATTTTTAAAATAAAAATGCCCAGCCTAAAAAATGCATAGATGCTGGCTGTTCTCTCAGGCAATAAAAATACTGATCCGGACAGAGGGCTAAGTCAATTAACTTAGCCCTGCCTGCCTCACTCTTCGATAAACACGGCAAATTCCTCTACGGGAACGCGCGGGGTAATAAAGCTGTTAACAATCTGCTCTGGATCGGCATAGCCCAGTGCCATACCGCAGACCAGCTCTTCATCGGCTGGAGCACCCACCAGATCAAGTACGATCGGGTGAAAATGATTCCAGGCAGCCTGCGGGCAAGTGTCCAGACCGCGGGCTTTTGCGGCCAGCATGACATTCTGGATCATCATTGAAACATCCATTTTGGAACCAATCGCCAAAGAACGATGGACAGTAAAGAACAGGCCGACAGGCGCATCAAATAGTTCAAAATTGCGTAACTGCTGACGTGCCATTTTTTCCTTTTCGCCTTTTTGAATGTTAAGCAAGCCATATAAACCCCAGCCATTTTCACGACGACGTTCAATAAATGGCGAGATCCATTGTTCAGGATAATAGGCAAAAGTTTCCTGATACTGCTGTGACAATTCCGGATTTGCATAGATTTGCATTTGTGCCTGACAGACACGTTGCACGATTTCATCGCGCTTTTTGCCAGTTACCACATACACTTTCCAGGGTTGGGTATTGGTGCCTGAAGGGGCACGGCTGGCAACGGCCAAAATCTCTTTTAAGGTGTCGGTATTCACGGGTGTATTTAAAAAAGCACGTACTGAATGACGAGAGGTAATGGTGTGATCTACCGCATGAACAAAATTTTGATCCATTGTAAAGTCCAGTCAAATATCCTTATTGAGTTGGCAATGACTATAAACTAAACAAACAGAAGGGGGGATAGGAAAAATTCATTGTTTACCGGCTGATAAAAATGATTTATCCAAAAAATAGCCAAAGAGCACTTATTTGGCCTTCCAAAATACGAGTTTAGTCCTCTAAATGATCAGAATAAAGATCGTTATGAAAATTGTCTTTAAGTGAAAAAAATAGCTTAAATCCCAAGTGTTTGAACAATTTAACAATAACAATTTCACACAGAGAACACATTTATTTTGCCTGAAAATCGAGTTAATTTAATTTCAGGATTCCGGTGTTATTCTGTTTTGAGTAAGAGACTAATATTTTTTTTGAATTAAAAGATAGTTTAATCTTCATATAAAAAATGAGAACTTATAATTATTTTTTATAGTTTTATTAACTATTGCTAATAAAAAACAATATAACGTTATACAAAGAAACAGCATAATGTACGACTTTTCATCTTAATTCATGCTTTGCATGATCAAGATCTGTTTGAAATAACGCTATTCCAGATGGCTTGAATGAAGCCTTTAGGTTGAAAGCACTCATCAATCAGTGAATGTTTTTTGAGCTTAAAACACAGTTTTTTTATTAGCATGTACGTCTGTTTGAAGATTGTCTGCAATTTTCCAAAAGACTGAGTATCGGAATAGAAATGGTGTTGCTTTTATAAATCTCTCATTTGTTGAATATGATCGTGACGATGATATTCATAAGTTTGAAAGAGATGATAAACGTTTTGTTTTCTAAAGGTCATAGATTAAATCCGGATGTAACGGATGCATATCTAATGAGAGAGCTAGACATATAGTCAACTCTACGACTTTTAGAATAATAAAAAATTCAGAATCATCTTGGGCAAAAAATTATGGATTTTACTTTTAACGCATTTTATACCCTGATTGCCGCAGTGATTGTTTTATTACTTGGGCGGTTCCTGGTTAATAAAATCGATTTTTTAAAGCGCTACAACATTCCTGAGCCGGTTGCAGGCGGTTTGGTTGCGGCGATCATCTCATTGCTGGTGCATTCACTGTGGGGATACAGCATCACCACCAGTGCAGAATTACAAACCAGTTTTATGCTGATTTTCTTTGCTTCGATTGGTCTGAGTGCCAACTTTTCCAAGTTGCGTGAAGGCGGGATCGGTCTGGTTATTTTCCTGTTTGCTGTTTCGGCTTTCATTATTTTGCAAAATGCGGTCGGCATGAGTCTGGCAACATTACTGGGTATTGACCCGTTGATTGGCCTGATTGCCGGTTCGATTACCTTAACCGGTGGTCATGGTACTGCAGGCGCATGGGGGGAGATTTTTGAAGTTGAACATGGCATTCAGGGTGCTTTGGCACTGGGGATGGCAAGTGCGACCTTTGGTTTGATTATCGGCGGTATTATTGGCGGACCATTGGCCAAATTACTGATCAATCGTCATAACCTGGCTACTGCACGTACCGATCAGCAGATCGAAAAGCGTGACAACACCCCAATGGATAGCACTTCAGAGGAATACGTACAATTTGAATATCCACATCGTCTGCGTCTGATCACTGCCGATAATGCTATTACCACATTGGGCCTGTTTGCAGGCTGTTTGGCTTTTGCAGAGTTTATGACAGGTTTCAGTAAAGGTACTGCTTTTGAACTGCCAACATTTGTCTGGGCATTGGGCGGCGGTGTACTCCTGCGTAATGTACTGGAAGGCATTTTCAAGGTTCAGATTTTTGATCGCGCGATTGATGTGTTTGGTAATGCGTCATTGTCACTGTATTTGGCGATGGCATTATTGTCGTTAAAGTTATGGCAATTGGCTGACCTTGCAGGACCACTCATGGTGATTCTGGGTGCGCAAACCATCACGATGGCTTTGTATGCAGCTTTCGTCACTTTCCGTATCATGGGCAAAAACTATGATGCTGCGGTACTTGCAGCGGGTCATTGTGGTTTTGGTATGGGTGCAACGCCAACAGCGGTTGCCAATATGCAGGCAATTACCAATATGTACGGTGCATCGCATAAAGCCTTCCTGATCGTGCCATTATGTGGCGCATTCTTTGTTGATTTGATCAATGCCACTGTTATTCAGATGATTTTGAAGTTTTTTGCATGATTTTTATGCTTGATACGATGAGTCATAGGCTCATAAGGACGTGACATGAATGATCAGTTAAATGAAACCTTGCTGGGCTGGATTAATGCCCTGAATGGCCCTTTATGGGACTTTTTGGTTGTGTTTCTGGTCGCAGTCGGTATTTTCTATACTGTAGCGACAGGTGCAGTTCAAATTCGCTTGTTCTGGCACAGTATGAAAGTGATGAAGGGCAGCCGTGGCAAGGTCAGAGATGCGCATGGTATTACGCCATTCCAGGCCTTTGTTACTGGTCTTGCTAGCCGGGTCGGGGTAGGTAATGTCGCGGGTGTTGCAATTGCAATTGCGATTGGCGGGCCGGGTGCCGTGTTCTGGATGTGGTTTACTGCCTTTCTGGGCATGAGCTCTGCTTTAGTTGAATCCTCACTGGCACAGCTGTTTAAAGTCAGGGATAGTAAGACCCAGCAATTCCGTGGTGGGCCTGCCTATTATATTACCCAAGGTTTGAAGCAGAAATGGCTGGGGATTGTCTTTGCGATTGCATTGATCACCACTTATGGCTTTGTATTCAATGCCGTTCAGGCCAATGCGATTATTGGGGCAACCTCTCATGCCTGGGGCTGGAATCAGGCCAATGTCATTTTACCATTGGGCGGATTTGATTTTGAAATTTCCTGGATTGGATTGGTTCTGGTCGTAATGACAGCCCTGATCATTTTTGGTGGAATCAAACGGATTGCTAAAGTCGCTGAACGCTTTGTACCGCTCATGGCGGTACTCTATCTGGCAGTGGCCCTGTATATTGCAGTAATCAATTACGATATCTTGCCATCGATTTTCCAGCTTATTTTCACTAAAGCCTTTGAGTTTGAAGCTGCTGCTGGCGGTTTCTTTGGTGCTATGGTATCTATGGCGATGATGATGGGCATTAAGCGTGGTCTGTTCTCTAACGAAGCCGGTATGGGTTCAGCACCGAATGCTGCTGCGGCATCTGATGCCAAGCATCCAGTGAATCAGGGTCTGATCCAAATGCTGGGTGTATTTGTTGATACCTTTGTGGTCTGCACATGTACCGCCATTATTATTCTGGTTTCAGGTGTATATGAAAATGCAGGCTTTGAAGGGGTGACTTTGACCCAGATGGCACTTGAAAGCCAGATTGGTGCCTGGGGTGATGATTTCCTGGCACTAATTCTGTTCCTGTTTGCCTATTCTTCGATTATTGGTAACTATGCTTATGCCGAAGGCAACGTTCAGTTCATCAATAACAATAGTTGGGTCATGTTGATTTTCCGCTTATTTGTATTGGTGATGGTGTATTTCGGTTCGATCGCGAGTGTGCCATTGATCTGGAATATGGCAGATCTGTTTATGGGCGTGATGGCAAGTATCAACCTGATCTCAATCCTGTTGCTGATGCCATTCCTGTTGATGCTTCTCAAAGACTATACCGGTCAGCTGAAGCGTGGTGTGAAGGAACCTGAATTTAAACTGGATAACCATCCTAAATTTAAAGACAAGGTTAAATCAGATATCTGGTAAGACTTGAAGCAAAAAGCCCCGAACATTCGGGGCTTTTTTATGCCAAAGTTTTATTTAGAAGAAATTTAAGTAACTTTGATAAAGCACGAAGCCGAAAATCAGGCTGAACCAGACTGGTAGTTTTGAACGTAGCAGGGTAATCATCACCGCGACAAAGACCAGATCGGAGCCATAACTAAAATAACGTTGTGAAAGATCCAGCAATAAATACAGTAACAGCCCCACCACTGCAGCATTGATGCCCATCACCGCCTGATGAATATGGCGCTGCTGCATCAGCCATGACCAGTAGGGTAAGGTGGCAAAAATCAGAAAAAATGAAGGTAAGAATATTGCACAGGTCGCTAGTACTGCATTCAGCCAGACATAAGGCGTCCAAGGCAGCAAAGCGCCAATATAACTGGCAAAACTGAATAAAGGCCCCGGCATCAGCTGGGCAAATGCGTAGCCAAGATCAAAAGATTGTGCACTGACTAAACCGGTTGTGACAAAGTCCTGATATAGCAAAGGCAGAATCACATGACCACCACCAAATACCAATGAACCGGTTTGATAGAAATTGGAAAAAAATAGCAGGTCTGATTCACCCCATAATTTTCCAGCTAAGGGGAGCAGAAAAAACGGCAAGATAAATGCCAGTAACCAATAGGGTGCAGCGGCAGATCGAATATATGGCGAGCTGATTGCCATTTTATTGATTTCTTTGGGTTTCAAATCTGATTGAAAAAAATGTCCCGCCAAGATTCCAGAGATCGCGCCCAATATAATCACCAGAATCTGGTTGAAACTCGTTGAGACCACCATCAGTAATACCACCGAGAGGATTAAGACCGCATATTGCCAGGTCGTTTTACAGAAGCTTCTTAGCATTTGCCAGAAAGCCCAGGCGATTACAGAAAATACAATTAACTGGATGGTATGAAAGCTGTTTGAGTTTAAAATATGAAAATAGCTTTGACCCAAGAGCGCTACCAAGGCCATCAGAATCATAGAGGGCAGGGTAAAACCCAGCCATGCAATCACGGCACCGCTATAGCCACGTTGCAGATAACCGATCGACAGCCCTACCTGACTGCTGCTCGGCCCAGGTAAAAGTTGCGCCAAAGCGACCAGTTGACTGTATTGGGTGTCATTCAGCCATTGCAGCTGGGTCACAAATTTTCGGTGAAAAAATATCAAATGTGCCGCTGGACCACCAAACGAAATGCAGCCCAGTTGCAGGAAAATCAGGAAAATCCGGTACAGCGAGGTCGAAGGCATATGGCTATAGGAAAAATGAAGATAAAGTAGCTGAACTGCATGACAGTTTAACGAAATTCTACAGACTATTTATGCATGTGTTTATACACTATGCTGCTTTAGATTAATGAGGACATTCTCTGCATGCAGAAATATGTGTTGAGTATGGTAATACTGGGTGTATTTGGCCTAAGTGGTTGCCAAACGACCCAAATGCCCGCCCCGTCGGCTACCAGTTCTCTGCAAGCTGCTGCGCAACGTGGAGAAGCACAGGCACGTCCAAATCAAATTGATTTTCAAAAGATCAAGCAGACCCAACAACGTCCAGTGATTGCTTTGGTTCTGGGCAGTGGCGGTGCGCGTGGTTATGCACATATTGGTGTGCTGGAAGTACTGGAACAAGCAGGTATTCAACCCGATTTTATTGTCGGAACCAGTGCGGGCAGCATCGTGGGCTCCCTTTATGCGAGTGGCAAGCCGGCGATTGAACTGCGCAATATTGCCTTAACGATGCGACCCAATGATGTCCGTGATATTAAACTGGCTAAAAAAGGCTTTTTTGATGGCAAAAAAGTTGAAGACTATGTCAATTTACAGGTCGATCAGATCCCGCTTGAAGCCATGAAAATCCCGATGTTTGTCGTAGCCACGGCACTTAAAGAAGGTAAAAAAGTGGTCTTTAACTATGGCAATACCGGACAGGCAGTACGGGCTTCAGTCTCGATTCCAAGTATGTTTATTCCAACCGTTATTCAAGGTAAAGAATATGTAGATGGTGGGCTGGTCAGCCCGGTACCGGTAGATGTGGCGCGTGATCTGGGAGCCGATATTGTGATTGCGGTGGATATTCTAGCACAGCCGATTCATACCGAAACCAGCAATGTCTGGGGGCTGTTTAATCAGAACATCAATATTATGCAGCAACATCTGGCGCATGAAGAATTAAAGCATGCAGATGTGGTGATTCAGCCAGATCTGCGTGAAAAAGGCCATATTTTTGATGTGCGTGGCAGAGAGTTGACCATGCAGGCGGGTATTGAGGCAGCTCAATTAAAGCTGATGGAAATTTCACAAGCCTATCAAAAACATGACTATGCCCGAGGGCACCGTATTCCGCAGTTTGTGGTTAAGGATCATTACTCCCAATAAAAATCTCTTACAAGAATTTTCTGAATATTGCCATTTTATCAAAGGAGAAGGTGGTGATATTCAGTACTAGGATTAAACATCATCAGCTTTAATAGCTTAGTAATTGTTATGAAAGATGAGATAAGTGCTGATGTCTATAAGTAGCTTTAACTTTTTATCAAATACAAAACTAATTTGAAATATAAGCTATTGAATTATAAATTTATTACTTTAAGATATAAGCTTTATTAATCCTGATTTCTAATTTTAACATTATTATTCGTATACTTAAGTTGATCAAAGATTCAAAAATTCCCCCGTTCATGCCAGAATGGAGTTAAAACAGAACACTCAGCAGATGTAGACAGCATGACACATATAGAAATTGGACATCAGGTCAAACTGGCACAATTCGAACATTATATTTTTACAGTAACAGCTGCCCATCAGGACGGTTCTTTCACTGTTGAAACCATCTTGGATGGCCAACAAATTTTGAGTTATCAAAATGTAGTTCAGGAAATGCTCAGACCACTAAAGCTTTAAATTTCTAATAATTTCCCTCTATTTTTTAAGTATTTGGTTTGATGGAGGGATAGTATGGATGATTCAATTACAGGCCTGTCAGCCCTTGGTTAAACAGGTATTGAATAATTTATACTTTGTTTTTAATTCACATTTTAAGCAATTAAATATATTTTTTTCTGTATGAACACATTTTCTATATCAATAATTATGATGCCCGATTTGCCGAATTGAACATTTTATTCACGTTAAAAACGCTATAATAATAAATGATAACCTTATCATTCAAAGAGTTCAAAGAAAACGATGGCCCCTTTAGATCAAATTGCAGCATTAGCAGATGACCAGTCAGAGTTAACGATGTCAGTTCTCATGACGCCAGATATGGCAAATTTTTCAGGTAATGTTCATGGTGGAACCATTCTGAAATTATTGGATCAGGTGGCGTATGCGTGTGCAAGTCGCTATTCGGGTAGTTATGTTGTGACCTTATCTGTAGACAAGGTGAATTTTAAAGAGCCAATTCATGTCGGTGAACTGGTAACATTTTTGGCCAGTGTTAACCATGTTGGTCGTACCTCAATGGAAATTGGTATTCGTGTAGAAGCACAGAATATTCAAAAGAGAACCGTGCGTCATACCAATAGCTGTTATTTCACGATGGTGGCAGTAGATGAGCATGGTAAACCCAAACAGATTCCAGCTTTAAACTTGAACAATGACTGGAAGCGTTGCCGTTTTGAGGCAGCCGAACAGCGCAAAATAGCGCGTTTACAAGAGAACCATCATCCCTCATGCAGCATTTATAAAAAGACCGCACAAAGTTAAATATAGAAATAACCTCTTAATCATTTATAGTGAATAACGTTGTTTTTCTTTTCAAATTCAATTGATGCAGTCTAGATGCTACTTTTGTTTCGGCAAAATAAAAAATGGAGCTTCGCAAGAAACCTGTCTTGCGGAGCAATACTCTTCGCTAAAAAACTGGTTTGCTAACATTCAGTTTTTTTAATCTGTCGTGAAAACCTCTATTTTCTGATTAAGTCCTGTCTCAAACACGGAAATGACGTTTCCATATATCTAATTTCTATCAGCAATTAAAATAATAAAAATCAGTCAATTTCTTTTCTTTTCTTTTCTTTTCTTTTCTTCCTTCTTCCTTTGAAGCTCTTTTTTTGCATCAATTTTAGTTTATGGCTGGAGCTTTATAACATTTTGCTCTAGTATAAAACGATACGTATCGTTTCGTTTTTTAAGGTTTTAAGGCTTAAGCAGAAAAATATGAGCAATGACGAGAGAAGTTCCCGACGACAGCAATGCATTTTACAGGCAGTCGCAGATGCACTGGCAGAATGTGAATATCATCAGCTGACCATTGAAGATGTGGCTGCACGCGCTGGCGTAGGCAAGTCCACGATTTATCGCTGGTGGAAGCATAAATCGGAACTGGTATTGGATACTTTCAAGCAACATACCGCTTCAGTATTTGAACTGGATACCTCCAAAAGTTTGAAAAGCAATCTTATTCAACAACTCGTTTTTTTATCAGAGGCACTGAATCATCCAGTAGGGCGGGCTTTACTGGTGGTCATTGCCAATCACCGGGAACTGGCAGGTGGATTTTTTCAGCAATATCTTTTACCTCGGCGACAACAGATTCATCAACTGATTCAGCAAGCGATTGAACGCGGAGAAATCCGTGCGGATTATCCTTTTGATTTGATGCTGGATACCTTGTACGGCCCGATTCATTACCAGATCATTTTTTTCAACCGCATTCCAGATGAACACTATATCCAGAATCTGGTCGAGTTGGTGCTGAATCCTGCTGCTGTTCAAGCCTGAGTTTGATCTTATTTCTTAAAAGTTGGTGATTATGTCAGTTAATGCTGAGCGTTTATGGAATCGCTCATTTATCCTGTGTTTATTTAATAATTTTTTCCTGTTCGTTTATTACTTTGCCTTGCTGACGGTTTTACCGATTTACATCATGAAAGATCTGGGTGGCTCAGTAAAAGAAGCTGGTCTGGCACTGACGCTATTCCTGGCTTCATCGATTGCCATTCGGCCATTTTCCGGCATGATCATTGAAAAGTTCGGAAAAAAAATCACCATGCGTAGTGCAGGCATAGTTTTTGCCTTATTTGCCTTTAGCTATTTACTGGTGGACAGCATGTGGTCGCTGTTAGTGGTGCGTTTTTTACATGGCATCTGGTTCAGTATTCTGACTACGGTAGCAGTACCCGTCGCCAATGAGTTTATTCCTGATCAGCGCAAAGGTGAGGGCATGGGTTATTTCGTCATGTCGACCAATCTGGGTGTAGTGTTTGGGCCCTTGCTGGCATTGACTGTCATTCAGATCACCAGTTTCAAGGTGTTATTTGGAGTTCTCGCCGTTATTATTTCTCTCGGGCTTATTTTCTGCTGGATGCTGAAAATTACAGAGTTACCTAAACGTGATGCCATAAGTAAAGAAAAGAATAGCCTGAGCTTGAAGGATATTCTGGAAGTCAAAGTTCTGGCAGTGAGTTTTGTCGCCTTGCTGACGGCTTTTGCCTACTCAGGTATCATGAGCTTTATTACCGCATTTAGTGAAACCAAGCAGCTGTTGGATTATACCAGTGTATTCTTTATTGTCTTTGCTGCCTCTATGCTGCTGGTTAGACCTTGGGTCGGGAAGATTTATGATCGTAAGGGACCAAGTGCTGTTATTTATCCTTCTTTTGTGTTTTTTGCTATTGGTCTGGTGATCGTCAGTCTGATTTCCAATCAATGGATATTGTGGTTGTCGGCAGTATTTATCGGCATTGGTTACGGTTCGCTGTTCCCATGTCTGCAGACGCTAGCGATTCAGTCGGTTGATACGCAGCGTATGGGACATGCAATTTCAACTTTCTTTACCCTGTTTGATCTGGGTTTGGCGATTGGTTCAGTAGTCATTGGAATATTGATTGCTTCTTGGGGCTTTGAAACCACCTATATATTAAGTGCTGTACTCGTCATGATGACAATATGGGTATATCGTCAGTATGTTGCCAAAAAGCGACATAAGCGCCCGGCAAGCTTGGAGTTATAAGATGGAATTAAGACATTTACGCTATTTCGTGACCGTGGCACAGGAGCTGAACTTTACCCGTGCTGCGGAAAAATTAAATACGGTACAGCCTTCGCTCAGCCAGCAAATCAAGGATCTGGAACGTGAGGTAGGCGTACAGTTGCTAGAGCGCAATAACCGTAAGGTGGGGCTGACTGAGGCTGGGCAGGCATTTTTAACAGAAGCCTTATTGAGTATTGAACATGCAGAGCGTGCTATACAGAGCGCTAGACAGATCGCAAATGCACAGCAGGATCAGTTGAATATCGGTTTCGTGCCGGTCGCTGAAATGAAAATCTTCCCCTATATCATGCCGAATATACGCGCACATTTCCCGAATATTAAAATTCATTTTCATAGCCTGACCGATGCCAGCCAGTTAAAGGCCTTAAAAAAAGGCGAGATTGATATTGCCTTTACCCGCTATGTCGATGAGTCTGATGAGCTGGAACATGTGCAAATTTTTAGTGAGCCGCTGGCCTTGATTATGCCCAAGGATTCACCGCTTGCCGAGCAGCGCCATGTGAGTATCAAGAGCTTTAATCATCAGGATTTTGTAATTAGTGATGAAGATGCTTCACCACAACTCCATAAAATCATCACTGACTTTTTCAAGCAATCCAAACTGAATGTGAATGTGGTCCAGCACTCAACCAATATCCTGCTCAATGTCAATCTGGTCGGGATGGGCGTGGGCTGGAGCCTGGTTCCGGCTTATGTGATCCCGTTATTGGGGGATAAAATTATCGTCAAAAATACCATTGAACCCTTGCCGATGATTAATCTGTATGCCAGTTATCGTAAAGGGCAGAAAAACGAGCTGCTTGAACTCATTTTAAAAATCCTGAAAGAACAGTTTTATATGGGTTTCTTTTAAAAAAGAAAGACCTGATAGCACAGCATGTTTTTAAACAGCAAAAAGGCTTCGGCAGATAAATCTGTCACATAATCGTTCTTCACAGGCTATCGAAGCACTTTATACTAGATTTTTTTTTTAACATGATATCTTTGATTTTTCTTGCATTGAGAGAAATCAAAGGCAGCCAATAAAAAAAAGTTGCATTAAAAAATTAAAATAACAGCAGAGGGTGAATAAAAATGATGAAGTTATATAGCAATCCCCAGTCCCGTGGCATGACTGTAATGCTTTTATTACAGGAGTTGGGCATTACAGACCAGGTTGAAATTATAAACGTACCTTATGAAAACATGCATCAGGCCGAATATTTAGCGATTAATCCCATGGGCAAAGTACCTTGTCTGGTCGATCAGGACGTGATAATTACTGAAGTTGCGGCCATCTTTACCTATCTGGCCGATAAATATATAGAAAAAGGTTTGGCACCGACTCTGGACGATCCCAAGCGCGGCGCTTATCTGAAATGGATGTTCTTTACTCATGGCCCTTTAACGGAATTTATGGATTTAAAAGGATTGGGCGTACCGGATGAACAGATTGAGCAAAGAACACGGAGCTTGAGCTTTGGTCATGCACAGAGCCTATTAGCCTTTCTCAAAAAAGGTATGCAAGAAGCCAATCCATATCTGCTGGGTGAGAAAATTTCAGCTGCAGATGTATTTCTGGGGTACTGGCTGATTTTTGCCATTTCTTTGAAAATATTGCCCTATCTGGATGAGTTCAAGCCCTTTATTCAGTTGCTGGCGCAGCGTGACTCAATGAAAGATATACCCTGGTTACAGAAAATCAATGCCTAAGTTCAATAAAAAAAAGTGTGGTTCATATATTTTCTGACAGACATGCTCTTTTTCTTGAATAATGAGACATTGACCTTAAAGAAAGCAACTTATAAACCAGCCCTATGCAAGAAAAATACACATAAAAAAAGACCACGCTTTCACGTGGTCAGACCTCTGAATATAATTCAGTAAATGTATTTTATGCTCGTAATTATTTTACATGTAGCTTTTTAAACAGCTGCTGGCTGATATGATCCAGTGTTTGTGGAATCGCCAAGGCTGCCACAAAACGGTCAGGTCGTAAAATAACGACTGACTCAGTGGTTCTACCGAACCAGCTGCGAATATCAGTGCCGATGTCACCAACGGTAATCACGCCTTCAAATTGCTTGCGGTTTTTATTGTCCAGTTGAACTTCGGGAATGACCTGAATAAATTTGACGTCTAATTTTTTCCAGACTTGCATGGTGGCATCCGAAATACCCCATTGCGGGTCTACACCCCAAGCAATAATTGCAAAATCATTAGCAATTACGTCATCCAGTAAAACTTTTTCACCTGACTCAAGTCTAACCTGTGGCTGGATAAACATCTTGCCGACTGGAGAGTTCTTGGCACCGTTACTCAAAAGTGCGCCGTCATGATATTTAGGCATCGGTTTAAAGCGCATTTCCAGCAGGTACTGTTTGATGGGTTTGATATAGTTCAGGGCATAGGCAATACCGTCACGGACAAAACCCTGCCATTTTTTCGGTGGTGCCAGTACATGGCCGGCCATAACGGAGAGATCAATCATGGCTTTGGCATGGTCTTTCCTCTCGATCTGGTAAGAATCCAACAGTTCAGCTGTCGCTTTGCCCTGAATGACCATTGCCATTTTCCAGGCCAGGTTAAAGGCATCACGCATACCGCTATTATAACCCTGTCCTTGCCATACCGGCATAATGTGCGCAGCATCACCGGCAAGCAAAATACGGTCGACACGGAATTTGTCAGCAATACGGGCATTATGGGTATAAACACGCTGACGGATCACTTCAATACCATCCGTGCTTGGTAAAACCTTGGACAGAAGTTTGGCAATATTTTCCGGTTTGCTCAGTTCTGCCTGAGTTTCACCTGGCATGACCATAAATTCAAAACGTCGAATACTGTGTGGCAATGCTGCCGATACATAAGGACGTACCGGATCACAACATAAATAGATATGCGGTGTAGCGAGAGGGTCATTCTCAAGGTCGATTACAATCCATTGATTCGGTGCAGTCTCACCTTCAAATGCAATACCCAGGTTACGGCGTATATAAGAATTACCGCCATCACAGGCAATCAGGTATTGAGCGCGTACGGTTTCTGCAACGCCATCTTTATTTTGCAGATTGAGTGTCACGCCTTCAGCATCCTGACTAAAATGGGTCAATTGACGTGAGAATAGCACTTGGGTGTTTTTATATTGTTTCAAGCCCTGCAGCAGCACGTTGTCGACTTGTGGCTGAATAAAAGCATTACGGCGCGGGAAGCCAAACTCACGCGTTAAAGGCTGAATATCAGCAAAACAGCGTCCTTTCGGAGTCAAGAAGCGCATTGCATGATTTGGGGTGGTATGTGGTAAAACTTGTTCGACTAAACCTAAAGACTGAATAGTACGCAAGGATTCATCATCGATTCCAATCGCACGTGGGTAATCAATCAAACTATCCAGTTGCTCGACAATCGTGACAACTACGCCTTGTTTGCTTAGATAGTTGGCAAGGGTTAAGCCTACGGGGCCGGCACCCAGGATTGCCACTTCAGTAGTGTAATTGGTATTGCTCATAGCGAATGTCCATTCAATCGACTTGCATTTAAGGCTATTAAGGAACAGCTGAACACCAGAAACAAGTTATGCGATAGTAGCTGAAGGATATGATTAATATTGAATTTGATAGATTATTTTTAGTTAATCAATTGAATTTAAAAATAAAATTAATATAAATTTGATAGCTGCTATTAATTCTGTGATCAGTTTTGACTATGGCTCTAAATAGATTCTGTGCAATAAAAATGCTGAACCAGCATCAAGCGTGATTCAGCATCGAAAAATATCGGACAGCCTAGGACACAGCCTACTGGAGAAATACTGTCACGAATATCCTTATAGGGTTAAACGAGTCATCTAATAACTTAACGTGCAGCAGGTTTTGCTGGTGTTGTACTGTCTGCAGTAGCTTCAGATGCAGCTGCTTCAGAGGCAGCAGGCTGCTCTGCAGATGCACCTGCAACCGGCGCATTTGATTCAGGTAATTCTTGGGTGCTCACGACCACTTTTTCTTCAGTGGTGGTTTTTGCATCTGTGGTTTTGCTGTCTGCAAAACTGGTAGCTGCAGCAGCAGTAAGAGTCGTGGCGAGTAAGATTTGTGCATAGTTCATTTTTGGCATCCTTTTATTCAGGTTATTAATCTGCGGAATTGACCATCACATCAATTCGACAGATGCTCATCCTAAGCACTGAAATTTTACGAGGCAAACCAATTAACAAAAGCGACACGTAGGCAATAACCAAAGCAATACAAAACTGAGAAAGTTGTTTTATTTCTGTTAATTATGCAGAGTTTTATTCAATAAAAATGTGTATGAATATTTCAAAAATTATATTGGCAATAAAAGTTAACATAGCAAATTGAAGATTCTGGATGATTCCATGAATTTTGGAATCTGTAATTTCATCATGTGTTTATTAAGAAGACGCATTTTATAATCTGGGTGTGCTTTATAATGCAGAGCATTGCTATTTCTATTCAATCTCTTGAGAGCCGATTTTGAAAATTCTGTCAGCATCACAGGCTATTCCTGTCCATATCATTTCCGGATTTTTAGGTGCAGGTAAAACCACACTACTCAAACATTTACTACAGCAGAAACCGGAACAGGAAATCTGGGCAGTGCTGATGAATGAGTTTGGCCAGATTGGGGTAGACCAGCAGTTATTGCCGCAAGATCAGGGTTATGCAGTCAAAGAGCTACTAGGCGGGTGTCTATGTTGCAGTAGTCAATTGCCGATGCAGATCGCCTTATCGCGCTTGCTGTCAGAAGTGAAACCGGATCGCCTGTTTATCGAACCTACCGGGCTGGGACACCCGGGACAATTACTGGAACAGCTGACCGAACCGCACTGGCATAGCCATTTGAACATGCAGGCTTTAGTCACCGTGGTGGATGGGTCGCGTTTGCATGACCGGGACTGGACCCAACAAAACCTGTATGCAGATCAACTCAAGGCAGCGCAGATCGTGGTGATTTCACATGCTGACTTGATGACAGCCGAAGATAACGCAGCGCTCACGCAACTTCAGGCAGAATATCAACCTTATGCGCAACAGTGGCTGTTCACCGAGCACGGACAACTCGATATCGAACAGATCAAGCAGAAGTATCAGGGTTCGGCCCGTAAGATCCAGCCCTTGTTAAAACAGCAACAGACGATCTCGTCCGCAGACACTTCCGTAGTCATTCAACAGATGCCTTATCATTATGTAGAAAGTGCCCAGGGATATCAGGTCGCAGGCTGGAAATTGCCAAAACGCTGGCAGTTTAATTTTTATGATCTGCTGGATCTGCTGTGTGAACAAAAAGACTGGCTTAGAATCAAGGGGATTTTCCATACCGATCAGGGCTGGAAAAGTTTTAATTTCAATCCGGAACAGTTCAATTATCAGTCGGCAGATGAAGGTATTGATAACCGGGTGGAAGTGATTTATCAACAGTCATGCGATTGGCTGGCATTTGAAACTGCCTTGATGCAATGTCGTATTGATCCGGAAAAATAATGGCACTGTTTCTAGTGCGCTGAATGAATCTTTGACCTAAATCTGTTCAGCAAAATTGTGCTAAATCTTATATGCTAAGCGCCAAATTTGAGGATTGTGTGATGGCGTTAAAAGCGACGATTTATAAAGTTGATTTGAATATTGCGGATATGGATACGCATCGTTATGAAGACTATCAACTGACGATGGCGCTGCATCCTTCGGAAACCATTGAACGCTTGATGGTGCGTATTCTGGCCTATGCGCGCTATGCCGATGAAGCACTGGAATTTACCAAGGATCTGTTCGAAACGGATGAACCGGCACTCTGGGAGAAAGATCTGACCGGTCAACTGGTCAAATGGATTGAAGTGGGCAGTCCGGACGAAGATAAAGTCAAAAAGGCCAGTGCGCGTTGCAAGCAGGTCGCAGTCGTGACCTATGGTTCTGCGGTAGATGAATGGTATAAGCGTAGCAGCAAGTTAAAAACCTTAAAAAATGTGGAAGTATGGAAATTATCCACTGCAACCACTGATGCATTACCACAATTGTGTGCACGCACCATGCAGTTACAGTTAAATGTGATGGATGGGGAATGGACCTTGATTGGTGATCAGGGTCAAGTGATTGTAGAGTGGGAACAGTTACAATAAGAATTCACAAGGATGCAAGTTTCAACTTGTATCCTTGCCTCACTATTTCGTATATCTGGAGAGAAAAATAAGTTCTCTGGACGAAGCATGTATCATGAACTTTATGAGTTGCTATTAGCAGTCGTGATTGGTGCAATCATTGGGGCAGAACGGGAATATCACAGTAAATCTGCCGGACTGCGCACCATGATCATAGTCAGTCTGAGTTCCTGTCTGTTTACCATTATTTCTTTAAAAATCGGCGTGGACAACCCTGACCGTCTGGCAGCCAATGTTTTAACCGGTTTGGGTTTTCTGGGAGCCGGAGTAATTTTAAAAGATGATAACCGGGTTTCTGGTATTACCACTGCAACCACGATCTGGATGACAGCGGCACTGGGCATGGCAGTCGGTGCGGGTTATGAACTGTTAAGTATTTGGACAACGGTGATCGTGTTGATCGTACTGGTCCTATTGGTCTATGTGCAACGTGGTATCGAGCATCTGAATCATGAACGTAACTACGAAATTGTCTGTCCTTTCGAGCAGCATGAGCCGGAACATTATGAAAAACTGTTTAAACGATACAAATTAAAAGTGATTCATTCCAGCCAGCAAAAAATCGACCAGCAGATTACAAGCCGCTGGATCCTGATGGGGTCAGCTAAAAATCATCAGAAATTAACCCAGTATTTATTACAGGATAAGAAGATTCAGAAACTCAGCTTTTGACCTATTGAAGCTAAAGGCCAAGGAATTTAGCTCAATCCAGTTTATACTGAACTCTAAATTTAGTGCTAATCTCAGGTAAATGACGATGATAAACGAACTTGAAATTATTGATTTAAAAGTAGGTGAAGGGAAAGAAGCGGTAAAAGGCGCTTTAATTACCACGCATTACACTGGATGGCTGGAAGATGGAACCAAGTTTGATTCATCCATTGACCGAGGCAATTATTTTGAAACTGTCATTGGTACAGGGCGTGTGATTAAAGGCTGGGATCAGGGCATTCTGGGAATGAAAGTTGGTGGTAAACGTAAACTGATGGTACCTGCACATTTGGCTTATGGCGAACGTAAAATGGGGAAGGTCATTCCAGCCAATTCCAACCTGATTTTTGAAATTGAATTGTTTGATGTAAAAACACGTGATTAAAACAATATAATTAGCGAGACATAAATAGTTTTCTCTAATTAAAATATTTGAGCTTTTCCGGTGCAGTCAACCCAATACAGGTTGTACCGGACTAAATACAAAAAACATTTGAAATCATAAATATTCCTTGTAAATTATAAGAATAATAAACAATTATCTTGAGATATAACGTATTTGCATAAATTGATAAGGAATGTCTTTTTTATCGTATTTATCTGGACCTTTAGCTGGCTGACTTGCATAACTAGTCCAGCGATCGCTCAGAACGAACTCACATCGCCATCATTTCAGCAGCAATCTCAAAATGAGGTTACAGAAGTCCATTTTACCGAACATAGCAGTAGTTCTTTGCAGGGAAAATGGTGGTTCTACCCAAACCAGTTTATAATCCAGCCCAGCTCCATACTCCAGTCAAAAACCGTTCAATTGCCAGCTTCTTTTAAAACTTTGGCAGGCTCAAATGCGGGTTATGGGACTTTCATTGGTCATTTTAAAATTCCAAAAGAATTTCTCGGACGACGGATCGCGATCCGTATTCCAACCCAGTACGGCGCCTATCGAATGTATGTCAATGGACAGTTTATTGTTCGACTCGGAGAAATCAGTACCACACCTGAAAAACAGGTGACTGAAAAAGCACCGCGGATTGGCTATTTTGTTCCAGACACTGAATATATTACCTTAAGTATTCAGGCTTCGAATTATACCCATTTGCATGGCGGCCTCGAACGACCAATGCAGATCGGCATTGCGGCGACAAGCAATCGCCAATTCCAGCAGCTCATGATGAGTATTGCCATGGTGTGCGGTGCAGTATTTGGGGTAGGGGTGTTTACCATTCTGTTTTCGATATTCAGAGGATCTCGAGAACGCAACAGTAAAAGTATCTTTGTTTTTGGCTGGTTTATTGTCTTTTTGGCCATGCATAACCTGTTTTCCGCACCTTATGCTTATTCAGTGTTTACCAATATCAACTGGTTGTGGGGAAGCCGATTAGAGTATTTGTTTACTTTTTTTGCGGCATTCTTTTTTCTCAGCTATATGCATCTGTTTAACCGGCGCTATTTGAATCCGGTGATTTATTATATTGCAGTTATATTGTTGGTCTTTAATATTATTATCACTCTTTTTTCATCTCCGGAAATATTTGAGCGTCTGGCTCTGTTTAGTGCGATCTATGCTTTAGTCATCCTTGCCAATTTTATGTACGGCTTTTATCAGACTCTACGCTATAAAGAACATTATTCGCGTTTGAATCTGATTGCGATTATTTTCCTCTGTCTGACGTTTTTGAATGATTATCTATTGCTGATCAATGTAATTAAAACGACGCATCTGTTCTTTATCTCAACCAGTATCTACGCGCTATTAATCATGTTCCGGCAGTCGAGGCATTATGCGCATCAAACTTATGAGACTGAACAGTTGAACCTGAATCTGATAGCACTCAACAATTCACTCGATCAAAAAGTCAAAGAACGTACCCAGCAACTGCATGAACTGAATGCTAAATTAGAGCAACAGATGAATACTGATGCACTGACAGGTGCCTTTAACCGGCGCGCTTTAAATCATGAAATCCAGCAGCAGTTTTTGCAGACCCGGCAGCAGCCGCAACATACGCTGGTTTTTGCCATGCTCGATGTCGACTATTTCAAAAACTATAATGACTATTATGGCCATTTAAAGGGGGATGACGTCCTGAAAAATCTGGTCAGGATTATTCAGCAAGCCTTGCCGCCGTCGGGTTATCTGGCACGTTATGGTGGCGAAGAGTTTGCGATTCTGCTCACAGGTATGCCAGTTCAAACTGCCTTGAAAAATCTGGAAAATGTATTAGAGCAGATTCGGGAACAACGTATGGAACATCTGAACCGGCCAGATGCAAAAAAATATATTACGGTCAGTATGGGGGCAGCATGGACTGCACAAACACATGTATATGCAGATATTCATGAACTGATGAAAGCTGCAGATGTGCAACTCTATGCCGCCAAGCAGGCAGGGCGTGATCAGTTAAAAATTAAGAAAGAGACTGATTAAAAAACATATTTATAAAGAAGGCATGCCTCCTCTTCTGACTCGGCAGAATGCAGATGAAAGCCACAGCGTTGATAATAACTTAAAGCAGTCTGGGTGGACTGTATTTCAATCTGATGAATTTTTTTCTTTAATAAGGTGTGATGCATCTGGTGAAACAACTGGGTACCAAATCCCAGTCTCTGGTAGTTAGGGGCGATATAATGCATCCGGATTTCTCCAGTATCACTGACCAATAAGAACCCGACCACCTTGTCATGTACAAGGTAAACCCAGCAATCGTTATAAAGCATGTCGACAATCAGGCTGGCATGATCAAATTTTTCTAGCCAGGTTTGAATTTTGCTGACTTCACGCTGATGATCCAGAACACAGGACTGAATACTGTCATGAATCACCTGAATAATCTGAGGTATATCTTCGATCTTCCCTTCCCGAATCATAATCTTATTCATTTTCTCAAATATTTATAGGAAGGGTTTATTTGATAAAAAAACACTAGGTAAAAAACAGAACAATATTGTAGTGATTTTGAGAATTTTTGCTGATATCCATACGCCTGAAGAACAGGTCTGTTATGGATTTGTCCTTTTTTATTATCTCAAGTGCCTAAGTTTCATGATGAAGCTAAAGATAAAAATCAAAGTAAATTAAATCTTAAAATAAAAATGAAGCTCGAGAAGGGGGTGAAAATGCTCCAGAAAAGAAGATAAATTATAAAAATAAGCCTTAAATTTGCACTGTCTAAAAAATAGACGTATTCTGGATCCACGTGGGCTATTCCAGTAAATGCTGCGCCTGCTGCGATAAAAATAAAATAAAAAAGAATCAGTCACATGAGATGATCAATTATGCTGAAATTACTCCTCCTGTTATGTGTTTTATTCATTTTGAATGCTGCCTGGATTGTGGGCAGGAAAATGTATAAGGCTCAGCGTCATCTGGCTCATAAGTGCCTAAAAAAACAGGTACAGATTTCCAGCATTACAGAGCAAGAAGTCATCGAGCAAGAGCAGCAGGTGTATCTAGTGGATGCATATGAGCTGGAACTGTTTGATGATGTGGCACAGCTATTCTTTCAACGGCAGGTGCATATTGGGAATCGAGCACAGGCTGAACAGTTACAGCAGGAAGTATTACAAAAGATGCCAATGCACTGTAGCACCCAGATCCGTCAGATGGATTTAG
Source organism: Acinetobacter sp. 197 (assembly GCF_048148385.1). Lineage (NCBI taxonomy): Bacteria > Pseudomonadati > Pseudomonadota > Gammaproteobacteria > Moraxellales > Moraxellaceae > Acinetobacter > Acinetobacter sp. 197. Next base: position 37,069 of record NZ_JAYWZK010000016.1, on the reverse strand, counting down.
GGGAATGGTCAATTTTTTGGAATTTCTATGATCAATCAATAGAATATTATGTCGGCCGCTATGGAATATTTTACGTGCATGTTGACCGTTTTGCAGAAGAGCACCGGCAGGAAATCCGTACTGACCTTTTGCATCCAGACTGTGCCTAGGTAGACAACTTTTATTCGCTCTCTAATATTAAAGATCTCAAGCCGTGTACCTCAGTCGATTTAACTTGATGAAATCAGATGGAACTTTTTACCAGCTTTGTCTTTATCTGGGCGAGAATATCCCATATAACCCATTTCTTTTATGCCATGGTGCTAGAGAAAAAAACCGCAAAACTTTCTGTCTTTTTCATGCATAGCCGTGGCACAGTTATTTAAGAACAATCTGGGGAGTGAAGCAGGAAGTTCATGATTATTGATTTTCATCAAGCACAATTACAGAAATTTATGGCTCTGGCGATGAAAATCGAGGCTGAGCCTGAATTGTATTTGCAGTTTGAATCAGTTGCAGATTTTTATAAGGCTGACTGGTTGCAGGCTTTTCCCTCTGGTACTGAATATTTTGCTTCAGGTCTGGACGATGGTGCCGAAGAGTTTTATGCAGTGATCTGTTATGGCGAAATGCAGCTACGGATCAGCTGTGTTCAGGCACAGTTCTTTGCAAAACTATGTTGCAAACATTGACCGGATTGCCGCTATTTCCCGATAAAAGAATAATGACATCTATTATAGAGTTGATATAAATTGCAGAGTCATCTCTGTGTTTGGTTTTTATTCGCCGCTGTCAAAAGTGGTGTTAGTAAATAACTTAATAAAAATAAGGAAAAATAGCATGGCACATCAGTTTACCGTAAAAGCAATTATCAATGGCGTGTCCATTGATGAGTTTAAGCGTTTAGCCAATGATATCCGTTTACATGAGGCAGTCTGCCATCGAATTCCTGCTCAAAATCTGGAGATTCTGGTTTCGGAAAAGCAGGGGCATATGTATACCCTGAAACGTGCTTATAACCTGGATGTCAATATTCCGGATATGGCAAAAAAACTACTTAAAGATGCATTCCGTTTGCAGCGTACCGATGTCAGTAATCTGGATGAAATGACCTCGACGGTACAACTTGGGGCCAATTTGCCGATCGAGGCTACCTGTCAGCGTGCAGTCACTGGGGATGAAGACCAGATCCAGTTTCAGTTAAACTGGACGGTGAAAGTTAAAGTGCCTTTGCTGGGTGGAATGTTAGAAAAGCATGCCGAAGGTGAGATTCGTAAATTTAGTGAAATTGAACTTAGCATTGTTGAAGATGAATTGCGTAAAAACCTGACTGCCTGAAATTATGAAGCAAGATAATTAACTTTAAAACCGGTCATATAGAGACTAGAGAATGCTAGTAGATGGAGGCAGTAGATGGCTATTTTCAGTGTACTGCCTCTTTCAGGACACTTTTTAATTGCTGATAAAGTTTGCCGTGACGTTAATACTGATAGCCAGAATGGTGGTATTAAATCCATAAGCCAAAAGTAGATGTAGGGTGTTTAACACTCGCATAGATTGGCAAGTAATGGAGACGTCTGCCGTTTGCGCAGAAGTTCCGATGATATAGCTAAAATATAGAAAGTCCGGATAAGTCGGATTCGCGGTGTTGGGAAAATCCAGTCCGCCTTGTTGCTGTTTTTCCAGAGCCAAATAAAAATCATGTGCATAGTGAATGGCAAAAATCGTATGCATCAGGAACCAGGCTGAGATAATAGTGATAACAGACAGGATTAAATGGCCGGTTCGAATCAGGGGAGTTTTGGGTAAATGGTTAATTTCAATAATAATTGCAATAAAACAAATGACCAGCGTAATGATCACCAGAAATAGAATGATCCATTTACCGGCATCCTGTTGCATGGCACGTTGCAGAATATGAGCATGGTCAATGTGCCAAAGCTTTTTTATAGTAAAAAACAAATAAGCATAGATCGCGATATTCCAGCTGCTTAATAGGCAGCTGGACCAGCTTAAAGGAGTGAGGGTCTGTAAGATCAGATAAAATACCAAGATGGCTGGGAAAATAATAAAGAAATACAGATGGAATTGAAGTGTAGTTTTTATATAGTCGAGAAACTGCATCATCTTATTTATATTTATTCTGCTGATTACTTAATATCCTAGCACAGAATAATAGGGAATAAAGATGATTCCAGCGGCTTGAAGTCGAACTCAATGACTGCCTATCGCTCTATTTCCTCTTTAAAGCGGTATGTCTATTCAGGTTTAGTCATTTGAGTACCAGAATCGTGTAGCAGGGCTGGATCAGCTCGGCAGAGTTTCTGGGTAGACATTCAGTTTGGTCAAGAAGGCTGTTTTAGTGCAGTACCATAAGCAAAGACTTCCACCATACCGCCTTGCATGCCGAGTTCAGTGGTGCTGAGACGGATTCCCATAATCTGGGTCGCCCCGATTTTTTCAGCCTCAAGTTTTAAACGTACAATTGCTTCGCGTCGTGCACGCTCTACCACGCTTTCATAGCTGGTCAGACGGCCACCCAGCATATTCTGGACACTGGCAATGGCATATTTAAAATAATCATGGGAAATAACCACATTGCTACTGATCATTTGTCCAGAATATTCAGACATGATAAAGCGACTACTGTTCATCTGAATATATGCCAGACGTTGTTCCTGTTCATCCAGATAGCGAAAATGTTTACGTTCGTTATAACGGCCAAATCCAAACCCGACACTAAACAGGATGGCAAAAATGATGACCTGGAAAATTAAACCGTCCATGCTTTAATCTGCCTGCGGAAAAGGATCGGGTAATTTTGGCATGACCGGATCAACCACTACGGCTGTACCATAAACAAAGAGCTCAGAAGCACCCTGGGCAATATTAGAAGTCGAGAAGCGAATGCCGACAACTGCATTGGCCCCCATACTGCGAGCTTTTTCAGTCATACGGTTCATCGCTTCCTGACGGGATTCTTCCAGTAGTTCGGTATAGGCAGTAAGTTCACCACCCACAATATTTTTTAGCCCGGCCAGTAGGTCACGTCCGACATGCTTGCTGCGTACGGTACTTCCATAAACGACATCTATTTGCTGGCGAATGGTATGTCCCGGTACAGATTCCAGATTGCTAAGTAACATGTGTATGTTTTCTAAATAAATCGCTAGCCTATGACAATAGGAAAACTGCCTTGAAAATGCAATAAAAAAGCCCACCGAAGTGAGCTTTTCTTGATCTGTCTGGAATTTATTGCGCTTGCTGTTCGGCCGCGCGGCGTTGTTCAGACACAGACGGTGGGTTTGGCACGATGTCGGTCGTATTGACTTTTAAGCCGCCACCCAGGGTTTTATAGACTTCAACCTGATTGTTCAGATTGGCCTGTTCAAGTAATAATAAACCCTGTTCTGCAGCATAAGAAGCACGCTGTGCATCCAGTACGCTCAGATAGCTGTCAATCCCGGCACGGAAACGTGCAAGTGACAAACGATAGGTCGTATTGGTTGCTTCAACCAGACGGCGCTGAGCTGCAAGACGATCACCAATATTCTGGCGAACTGCCAGGGCATCACTGACTTCACGGAAAGCAGTTTGAATCGACTTTTCATAATCTGACAGGGCAATTTGCTGATCAGTTTCAGAAATGCGGATATTGGCCTCACGGGTACCCCAATCAAAAATTGGAATATCCAGACTTGGGCCTACTGACCAGACAAAGCTACCAGACTTAAACAGATCACCCAGATCAGTTGACGCCAGACCTGCAGAGCCGGTCAGGCTGATGGTCGGGTACAGACGTGCGCGAGCTGCCGCAATATTGGCACCTGCTGCAGACAGACGATATTCTGCTGCACGGATATCCGGACGGTTAATCAACAGATCACTTGGCAATCCCGCACCTAGTGCAGTATTGGAAGTAATACGGGTAACACGTTGTGCCGGTAATAAGCTGGTTGGCACTGGCTCGCCCACCAGAAGATTTAACAGGTTTTGCGCCTGTGCCACCTGAGTCCGGTAGTTGGCAACATCGTTACGCGCTGTTTCTACTGAAATTTGTGCCTGACGTACAGGAAGCTCACTGTCGATCCCAACGTCAAAACGTTTCCTGTTCAGATTGTATGACTCAAGTTGGGTTTGCAGCGTCTGTTGCGCTAATGCCAGATTGGCATTGGCAAATGAATAGCTGAGCCATGCTTGTGCAACCTGACCAATCAGGGAGATCTGGGTCGCATCACGTGCACTCTGGGTCGCAAAGAATGTATCAAGCGCATTATCACGCAGACTACGGACACGGCCCCAGAAATCCAGTTCGTATGCGGTTACGCCTAGTCCTACGTTATAACTGGTGATAGGACCGCGGTTCTGGGCACTGTTATTTAAAGTGTCCTGACGCAGTACACTGCCACTGGCACCAATCGTAGGTAACTGGTTATTTTCGCTAATCTGATACTGCTGCTGCGCACGTTGAATATTGAGTGCTGCAGTACGCAGGTCGCGGTTATTGTTCAGCGCTAAATCCAACACCTGCAGTAAACGCGGGTCAGCAAAAAACTCTTTATAACCCTGTTCTGCTACAGAAGTACCAGACGCATTGGTATAGCTGCTCGGGATATTTGCCTGCGCAACGGGTTCTGGACTGCGCATGCTTTGACAGGCAGTCAAAGCCAGCGCAAGGGCAGATACCGCAATGCTACGACCTGTAATAGACCATAGATTTTGCATTACGACTTATACTCCTGATTTTGTGTTTTTGGTTTGTATTTAAAGACACTTCGAATCCATACATAGAATACCGGGATAAAGAAGATACCTAATAAGGTCGAGCTGATAACACCACCGAGTACACCATAACCTACCGAGTGCTGGCTACCAGCACCAGCACCTGAAGACAGGGCAAGCGGTAATACACCAAAACCAAAGGCTAAAGTGGTCATGATAATCGGGCGTAAACGCATTTTTGCCGCATGCAAGGTAGCATCAAATAATTCTTCACCTTGTTCTTGCAGCTCTTTAGCGAATTCGACAATCAAGATGGCATTTTTCGCAGAAAGACCAATGACTGCAATAAGCGCTACCTGGAAGTAGATGTTATTGGACAGGTTTGGATTCTGGAACAGCATCATCCCACCAAAGGTCAGTAATAACGCACCCACAATACCTAATGGCACCACCAGCAGCACCGAGAACGGAATTGACCAGCTTTCATACAAGGCTGCCAGACACAGGAATACAATCAATAACGACAGGGCATACAGGAATGGAGCCTGATCACCAGATTCACGTTCTTCCAGCGACAAACCTGTCCATTCATAGTCGAAACCTGGCAAGCCCATCTCTGGTAACTTCGCGATAATTTCTTCCATGGCCTGCATGGCTGCACCCGAGCTGACACCTGGCGCCGGAGTACCCTGGATGTTCATAGACGATACGCCATTGTAACGTTCTAGTCGTGGCGAACCATAAGTCCATTCGCCTGTTGCAAATGCCGAGAAAGGAACCATTTCACCGCGATTATTACGGACATACCATTTATCCAGATCTTGCGGCATCATGCGCGCATCTGCTTCACCCTGTACATAGACTTTCTTGACACGACCGCGATCTACGAAATCGTTGATATACGAACCGCCCCACGCCATGCCCATGGTGGTGTTAATTTCAGCGATGCTCACGCCCATAGCACCCGCTTGTGCCTGATCGATAATCACATGGTACTGAGGTGTATCTTCCTGACCATTCGGACGTACACCCGCCAGACGTGGATCTTTTGCTGCCATGCCCAAAATTGCATTACGGGCTGCAAGAAGCTGTTCATGAGTCTGGCCACCTGCTGCCTGGAGCTGCAGGTTAAAGCCAGCGGATACACCCAGTTCTGGCATTGCAGGTAACTGTAGCGGCATGATGTAAGAAGCATCCTGCACAATCATGTTTAATGCCATACCCCGTTGAATGATGGCACCGACCTGAGCTTCCGGATTGGTACGTTCAGACCAGTCTTTCAGTTTAATGAAAGCCAGACCTGCGTTTTGACCTACGCCGGTAAAGGAGAAACCTGCCACACTAAATACGGACTGAACTGTATCTTTCTCGTTTTCCAGGAAATAGTTAGTCATGGTATTGACTACACTATCAGTTCTTTGCAGCGTTGCGTTCGGTGGTAGTTGTACCAGTGCAATTACTACACCCTGATCTTCATCCGGCAGGAACGAAGAAGGCAGTTTCTGGAAAATAAGAACAATAATACCCAGTACTACAGCGTAAATGATGCCCGAAAAAATTTTGCTGTGAGTCATGCGGTTAACGCCGCCCTGATATTTCACCGACATCTTTTCAAAGCTGCTGTTAAACCAGCGGAAGAAGCGTGCAAACACACCATTACTTTCCGGTTTGTTAGGATCATGCTGTTTCAGCAGGGTCGCACACAGGGCAGGGGTAAAGGTGAGCGCCACAATGAGTGATAAAACCATTGCAGTCACAAGGGTAATCGAGAACTGGCGATAAATAACCCCGGTCGTACCACCGAAGAATGCCATAGGCACGAATACTGCAGAAAGTACCGAAGTAATACCAATCAATGCACCAGAAATCTGTTTCATTGACTTTTCAGTTGCAGAAACCGGATCGAGGTGTTCCTCCGTCATTACCCGTTCCACGTTTTCGACTACGACAATCGCATCATCGACCAGAAGACCAATCGCCAATACCATGGCAAACATGGTCAGGGTGTTAATCGAGAAGCCGAAGACATTAATAACAGCAAAGGTCCCCAATACCACGACTGGAACCGCCATGGTTGGAATGATGGTCGCACGCCAGTTCTGCAAGAACAGGAACATGACGATGAAGACCAGAATAATCGCTTCAATGAGGGTATGAACCACAGATTCAATCGATAACTGAATGAAAGGCGTGGTATCGAAAGCCAGCGTATCCACCATCCCTTCAGGATAATTTGGACGTAACTGTTTTAAGCGCTCTTCAACTGCTTTTGCAGTATCTAGGGCATTGGCGCCTGTAGCTAGCTTAATGGCTACACCACCGGCCGGTTTACCATTAAATTTGGAATCAAACTGGTAGTTGTCCGCACCTAGTTCTACACGTGCTACATCGCCCAGGCGAACCTGTGCACCTGACGTGGTATTTTTCAGGAAAATATTGCTGAACTGTTCCGGGGTTTGTAACAGGCTTTGTGCTGTGACTGTCGCATTCAGTACTTGACCTTTTACTGCAGGTGCTCCACCGAGCTGACCCACGGCAACCTGTGCATTCTGGGTACGAATTGCGGTGGCAATATCACTTGGAGTGACTTGCAGACTTGCCATTTTGGCTGGATCGAGCCAGATACGCATGGCATATGAACCACCAAAGACCTGAACTTCACCAACGCCTTCGACACGGCTTAAAGGTTCAGAAATATTGGAGTTCACATAGTCTTTAATGTCATCGGCAGTCAGGGTGCCATCTGGCGAATAGAAAGCCAGTACCTGTAAGAAGCTGGCACCAGACTTGGTAACACGCACACCCTGACGCTGTACATCTTCAGGAAGTAGTGCGGTAGCAGACTGTAATTTGTTTTGAACCTGAACTTGCGCCAGGTCAGGGTCTATACCCTGTTCAAAGTTTACAGCAATAGACGAAGAGCCATTACCCGCACTGGTGGACGAAATATAACGTAATCCGTCCATACCATTCATCTGCTGCTCAATGATCTGGGTTACTGTATTTTCAACAGTTTCAGCAGATGCACCTGGATAAGTTGCAGAAATGGTGATGGTTGGCGGAGCGATAGTCGGATATTGCGCAATCGGCATTTTGCTGATGGTTAAAATACCCGCCAGCATAATTACCAATGCGATCACCCATGCAAAAATCGGGCGATGAATAAAGAATTGAGCCATGAACCATTACTCCTTATGCATTTGCAGCAGGTTTTTGTTCAGGTTTCTCTTTAACATCATCTGCCTTTTTCTCGCTCGCTGCAGGCTGTTTCGGTGCAGCACCTTGTGGAGCAGCAGCTTGAGGTTGATAAGGTTTAGCAATGACTTGTTGTTCAGGCTTAACTTTCGCAATACCGTCTACAATCACTCTATCACCTGGGTTTAGACCTTCTGTCACAATCCAGTCAGCGCCTTGAGTGCCGACTGTAGTCACTGGACGCGATGCCACTTTACCATCAGCACCGACCAGCATTGCCATCGCCTGACCTGTAGGGGTACGAGTGAGGGCTGCCAGAGGGATGAGGTAAGCATTCGGGATTTCACCCTGCACAATTTGTGCAGTTGCAAACATGCCAGGAAGAAGCAGGTGGTTTTTATTCGGGAATACTGCACGTAAGGTGACTGTACCTGTTTCAGGATTCACGCTGGCATCCGAGAATGCAAGACGGCCTTCTACCGGGTAGGTGCTGCCATCTTCAAGCTTTAGCTTGACTTTGGTATTGTTTGAACTGTTCAGGTCGCCTTTACTCAATTGCTGACGTAAACGCAAAAGTTCAGTACTGGACTGGTTAATATCGACATAGATCGGATCCAGACGCTGAATTGTCACTAACGGATCTGGCTGGTTGGCCGTGACTAATGCGCCTGCAGTCACAGACGAACGGTTGGTCTGACCCGAGATCGGGGCACGTACCGTTGAATAACCCAGGTTGATTTCAGCATTACGCAGGCTGGCACGATTAGCATTCAACTCGGCTTCAGCTAGTTTTACCTGTGCTACGATGTCATCATATTCTTGCTTCGAAATGGCATTTGTACCGACCAGTTGACGGTAGCGTCCTTCTTTGACCCGCAATACACCCAGATTTGCTTCAGCACTGGCAATCGCTGCACGGGCGTTGTCTACTGTAGTACGGCTGGAGCTTGAATCGATTTCATACAGCGCCTGACCTTCACGTACATAACTGCCTTCAGTGAACAAGCGTTTTAGAACGACGCCACTGGCTTGCGGGCGTACTTCTGAAATTTCAAATGCAGTTGTACGACCCGAGAGCTCTACAGACTGCTCTACACTTTGCGGTTGTGCAACAAGAACACCGACTTCAGTCGGTGGCATTTTTTGTTGAGCGCCAGCTTGCTGGCCCTCTTTGGGATCTTTGCTACAACCAACAAGTGCAAGACTTGTTGCTAATGCGCAAGCAGTCAGGGCCGGTGCCCAAAGCTTTGCAGACATCATTATTCCACCTCAATTAGATTTTTATCTAAATATTTTTTTATTTGTGCGCCGTGCAATATTTGATCCACACCATATACCACAACGAAATCCAAATAAAACTGATACTCCAGCCAGAAATGACATCTGAAGGAAAATGTACGCCCAGATAAACTCTTGAAATTCCCATCATCAGCATCCATAACACTGCGCCCATCACAATAATGTAATACCGGGAATGTTGCCGATAGATATAAATTGCCAGACATCCCAGACAGGCTGCATACAGACTATGGGCACTTGGAAAAGAACTTCCAAAGCTTTCCACCAGATGGAGGGATGCTGATGGTCTTGGTCGGGCAATCGCAAATTTCAACAGCCAAGCTAGGAGTATTCCTCCGATAATTCCGATACATATAAAAGTTATGTTTGTACGCTTTTTATACCACAGTAAATAAATACACCATAGTATGGATAAAAATAATACAAATGGCATGCCACCTATTGCTGATAAGTATGTTGCAATCTGATTTAAAGTTCCGGTGCGATGCTCGCTCATCCACTGTACACTGAGCAAGTCAAACTGGCTCAAGACTGGAAGGTTAAGAAATAAAACACTGAAAAATAAAAGCAAAATTCCGACAAAAAGCAACAAGTAAGGCATACCGAGAATCTCTGTCCCTCTCACCGATAAAGGATCGGCTCATTGTCTGAAGTGAAGTGTACTTGTCAGTACACTTTTTTTCAAGTGTGTGTATTTTATGCGAATTCCATTATCTTAGTAAGGAATTTGGAAGCAAATATGTCGAAATTATCACAGTTTTAGGACTTTGTAGATGTATGATTTTCGTCAATTTCAAGTGTTTGCTTAGGGGGCCAGAAGAAATCACTGGGGCGAGTCAGAAAGTGAGTCATGACCAGTTTTGCTAGCGGTTTCCACTGTTCAAAACGAACCCGTCGCGCACGCAATGCTACAATAATAGTCAGGCTGAAGCTGACAAAGAGGTTGGTCAGGCCAATCAGCAAGACACCGAGGAAAGATACGACAATCAAGCCGACATCAGGACCATTAATATTGATCAGACCCTGAATAAAGTTAGCTGATGCAAAGGCAATGTGACGAATATCCAGTGGTAGACCCAAAATGAAACCGAGTGTCCCCATGCTTCCCAGCATAATACCAAACAGAAAATTACCCGCCAGTGCCCCCAGATTACGCTCGATATAGTCAGCAAAGCGCAGCAGGCGTTGCTGCCCCATAAGCTGGGCTAAACGCACATCTGCTTTCAGGCGAGGTCCTACCTTGCGATAAACTGCCATATTGTCAAAGTAACCTGCTAATAATCCGGACAGGAACAGACAGACTCCAGCAATTGCAGCATGCGGAATAGCTAAAGAAGTAAAGGGGTTCAGGTCATGGAGGGTTTTGGCTGCCTTGGCATGGCTCATTAAGGGTTCATGCAGGGCATAATCCCAAGTTAAGGCAATCAGAGCGGCTACCGGAATCGCGATCGAAATATTGCCTAAAATGGCAACAAACTGGGTGCGGATAATGTTCACAATCAGCGCCGCAAGCTCGGCAATCTGAGCCATTTTTGTGCCTTTGCGCTGTTGTACTGTCGCAGCCAGCGCGGCAGCCGTCATCGCCGGCTGTTTTGTCGCAACGGTAAAATGCAGGACATGAATCAGCATAAAGCCTAGCGAATAATTCATGCTGTAGCTAAAGGCCTGCATCAGGGGTGCCATAGAAACACGAGCCATTAATGTTTTTAGCGTGGCCATAATGGCAATGATTACGCCTGCACCTGCGGCCGACTTATACATGGCGAGAAAGCCCTGCTTGTCCGTACTGACATAATGCTCACCGGTCTTGCTGGCATTTTCGGTGACCTGCAAAGCTAAAAGTTCACTATTGGTTGCCAGTAAGGCACGGACACTGCGTTCACTGTAAATTGCTTCAGTGATATCCGCAATAAAAAGGCCAATGGACTTATAACGAAGGTCATCATCATCCATAACCATATTCAGCAGGATTTCGACTCGTTCCAGACACTGTTCCAGCAGAGCCAACATATAGGTCAGACTGACACTGACCCCAATCCGTCTGGTAGAACGGCGCACCTTGGCCGCTACATCATGACATTGCTCCAGCATCACCAGCGCTTGTGAGGCATCCGGCGGGGTAATCGAATCGACCAGTGCTACCGTGTTATAGCGTTTCTTGTATTCCTGAATAAATTCGTTGATCTCACGGTTCTGTACCAGAAATGGAGATTCATATTCCATCAGTTCAGGTTGGGCGTTAATAAATTCGGGATGCAGACCGATACCGCTGATCCGGTAAGACAGAATAGTCAGGGCCTTGATCAGCTCATCCTTAATCCGGGTTTTTTCAGGCTGGTTGGAATGTCCCTGATTCAGGATCGAAAACAAACGCTGCCAGTCTGCTGCATCAAAATAATCCAGCCAGTATTTATCGGTACGATGATAAAAAACCTTGCGGAACAATTCCTGTAGCTGCTGAGGGTCAGGAATAAGCGGCAAAATATGCGCGCCAATACGCTGGTTCAGCTGGTTCCAGAAACCATCCAGGGATAAAATGCCAGTATCGGAAAACAGTCCCGTCTGTTTATAACGATTAATAATCCGAAGGGTAAAGGTCTGAAGCGTCGCAACAGCATTCGGGGTAAGTAATAAAGCCCGAATAAATGCATTGAATTTTGCTTCGATCTCCTCGGTATTTCTGCTGTCTTCCGGTCTGATTCTTTCAACCAGCTCAATCAGAAGATTTTCATCCAGAACTGCCTGAGGTTGTTCAAGCTGATGCTGCATGTTTTGGAAAAGATCAAGAAAATTGATATGCATAGGCAAATTTAAAGATTACTGAATTCGGTGTAGGGCCAGTTTGGCCAGATTAATCAGGGCTTGACGGTATTCAGAATCAGGTAAGGCCTGCAGGGCATTGATTGCGATTTCAGTTTCTTCAGTCGCACGTTGACGGCAATAATCCAGTGCACCAGATTCATTAACAATATGAATGACCTGCTCCAGATGTTCTGTGCCACCGGTTGCAATACTGCGACGGATAATTTCATGTTGCTCACCGGTGGTGTTTTTCAGTGCCGCAATCAATGGCAGGGTGGGCTTGCCCTCCATCAGATCATCACCGATATTTTTACCGAGCGTGTCCGCATCGGAGGTGTAGTCCAAAATGTCATCTATAATCTGGAAAGCATTACCGAAATGTCCGGCAAAGGTTTTTAAAGGCTGACGGAATTCACTTTTATCCGACAAAATGGCAGCCCCTTCGGTGGCCAGCTCAAACAGACGCGAGGTCTTGCCATGAATAATATTCAAATAAGTTGCTTCAGTGGTTTCCGGTTGATGCTGGGATTGCAGTTGCAGCACTTCACCCTCAGCAATTTCACAGGTCCCGGTCGAGAAATCCTTGAGCAATACCATATTGTTCAGATCGACCAGCAAATCAAAAGCACGTGAAATCAGAAAGTCACCGACTAGAACAGCAGTCTGGTTATTCCAGGTTGCATTTGCAGTGGGGCGGCCGCGACGCAGACCTGATTCATCGACGACATCATCATGCACCAGTGTTGCGGTATGCAGCATTTCAATGATTGCAGCAAGTTTACGGTGCGGTTCCAAATTTTCAGCACCACACGCCTTGGCAGCCAGAAGACACATAATCGGGCGCATGCGTTTGCCACCGGCTTCTACCACGTGTTTGCTGACGGCCATCACCAACGCAACTTTTGAGGTAATTCCTTCATTAATGAATGTGTCCATCGCAGCAAAGTCGTTAGCAACAGGAGCGAGAATGTCTTGCTTAAAGTCGATGGTCATGTGAAAGAAAACCTCTGGTCTGGTAAATCGCTGGACGTAGTTTAACAATTTATAACATGAGTGAAACCTAAGAAATGCATAAACTCCACTAAAAATCAGCTTTTTATAGATATTAAGAGAAATTGCTCCCTATTTCGAGCCATAAAAAATCACAAAAGGTCAGGACGCACCCCCTTCATCCGGCTGAGTATATTAATCAAATGCGCCAGATTTCTGCTGTAGTATTTTGTTGCTGAATATATCTTGAGTGCTTGATTTGATAGGAAATATTTAATAGTTAAATAATTAGCGTAAACGGGTCATTATTATTTCAGTAAAATGGCTTGTTGTTTTTTTGAATATCCCTTAAAATCCTCGCCCTTAGATATCCCCCCAGTGGCGTACGTCTTAAGTTCGATATATTCCTTTATCGGCACGACGACACGGGTTAGTTTGGAGTACATTATGTACGCAGTAATCCAAAGCGGTGGTAAACAGCACCGTGTAGTTGAGGGTGAAACCCTTAAAGTAGAATTATTGAAAGCTGAAACTGGCGCGACTATTACGTTCGATGACGTATTGATGCTTGTTAACGGTGAAAGCATTCAAATCGGTGCTCCAGTTGTTGCTGGTGCTACTGTAACTGCTGAAGTAGTTAGCCATGGTCGTCACGACAAAATCCGTATTGTTAAAATGCGTCGTCGTAAACACTACCGTAAACAACAAGGTCACCGTCAATGGTTCACTGAGTTGAAAATTACAGCTATTTCAGGCTAATTACGAGGAGTAAATAGACATGGCAACTAAAAAAGCCGGTGGTTCGACTAAGAACGGTCGTGATTCGAATCCTAAGATGTTAGGTGTTAAAGTTTACGGTGGTCAAACTGTAACTGCAGGTAACATCATCGTTCGTCAACGTGGTACTGAATTCCACGCTGGTCAAAACGTAGGTATGGGCCGTGACCATACATTATTTGCTACTGCTGATGGCGTAGTAAAATTCGAAGTGAAAGGTCAATTTGGCCGTCGCTACGTATCTGTTGACGCGTAATCCGCTGAGATAGAAAAAAAGCCCACAATTTTTGTGGGTTTTTTTATGCCTGAAAATTAATGTTCAGGTTAAGTGACATTCCATAATGTAAAAATTGTTCTGAAATCTTCATGATGATGAACAAAAAAACCGGTTTCGAATTAATAACAATACAAAAGTTCTTATTTTCTATCATTTTAGCTTTTAATTTTCGTTTAAGATGAGTTATCAAATAAATTGCGATGACGCAAAATATAAGGGTGAAATTATGAATATGCTTCGTAAAACCGTCTGTGCGATGGCGCTGGGTGCAGTGACTTTAGCTCCGGTGATGAGTACAACCGTGTTTGCTGCCCCTGTAGCAGCTTCGGAGCAGCAGGCAACTGCAAGTCTGGTGAAACAGCTTAATCATGTACGTAGTATGACGGCAAACTTCGAACAAAGCTCCAAGGTGACTAACCCGAGAGCAACTCAGAAGAAAGGTCTGACTGCACAGCATATGAATCAAACCTTTAAAGGGGTGATGAAAGTCGAGCGTCCGGGTAAATTCTATTGGGAAACGACAGCACCATCCAAGCAGGTAATTGCATCTACAGGTAAAACTGTGTGGATTTATGATCCTGACCTGCAGCAGGCGGTTCGTCAAAGTCTAGATGAGCAAGTTGCCAACACACCGGCATTATTGCTGTCAGGTAATACTGGACAGATTATGCAGTCTTACCGGGTCACTCAGCCAAATAAGGGTAAAACCTATTACACGCTTTATCCTAAAAATACCGATGGTGTATTTGAAAGCCTGACTATCAGTTTTGGAACGAATAAAGCACCAAATTTGATGATTTTGCAGGATTCATTGGGGCAAACCACCACAATCAAATTTAACAATGTAAAAGTGAATAGCAGTATTCCTGCTTCTACTTTTAACTTCACCCCACCCAAGGGTACAGACATCATTGATCAATAAACTTTAAAATGAACCGATAAAAGCAACCTACTTAGGTTGCTTTTTTATTGCCAGAGATCAGGATACGGTTGGACTGGATACAAGGTTTAGCTATATCTGGATGGCAGCGCATCTTAAAATAAATAAAAGTCGAGTCAATGAAATTGCAAAATTTTAGGAGCTCAGTATGAAGATCAATCGGTTTAAAATTTCCAGGGTGTACCTAGTGTTCTTGATTGGTCTGGGCATACTGGGTTGTCAGCCTCAATCCAGTTCAGTTGCTATTCCTGAAACAGACCAGAATGTGCAGATTGAAACTAAAGCAGTTCCACTCAAGGGGGCGGCCAAAGTGGTGTGTGAAATAGAGGGGTGTATACGCTTTGATTTGCAGACGGTAGACACCAATATTGACTGGATTAATCAATATTTTGTTGAGCGCATTCAGCATACCGAACCTGTTGCATTCATTAAAGTTATCCAGAAAAATCCTAAAAAAGCCCATGAACCGCATTATCTGGATCAGCGGTCGATCAAGGTGGAATTTATGGCTCAGCGCGCTCATCTGGCCACTTTTGCCTTAAAAAGTTCCAATTTACCTCGGAATCATGTTCAACCGATGACTCATACTGAATATATCAATTTTGATTTACAGCAGAAAAAACGTCTGGCTTTACATCAATTTTTGTTCAATGGCAGCGAACAGAAACTGCTTGAGGTGATGTATCGTGCCAATGCCCCATGGTTGAATAAACAAGGGATTCAACGGCAACAGTTAAAGCTGAGTGATAACTATTATTTTGACAGCTCTGGTCTGGTGATAGTGTATCCGGCGGGTGAGTTGGCTCCGACAGCCGCAGGCATGCCTGAATTAAAAGTACCCTATGCAGATTTAAAAAAAGTGATTCGGCCAGAATATTGGGCCATTTTGCAGCAGACAACTTCCTAAATATTGTGCTAATAGGGCGAAGCTTGGGTTCTGGTCGCTGTATTTTTTGACGTTAAGAGCTTACACTATAGCCAGTTTTTTTCTTAACAAAAGATTGGCTATGATCGACCCGAAATTACTCAGAAATAATATTGAGGCTGTAAATTTAGCCTTGGCAAAACGTGGTGTTCAACTGAATGTCGAAGAGTGGGCTGCACTTGAAGCTCGCCGCAAAGAAATTCAATCCAAAACTGAATCGCTACAAGCTGAGCGTAATGCGGGTGCGAAACAAGTTGGTCAAATTAAAAAAGCCGGCGGTGACGCATCTGAAATCATGGCACGTATGTCAGCGATTGGTGATGAAATCAAAGCTGCTGAAGCTGCACTGGCTGAACTGCAAGCTGAGCTTGAAGAGAAATCATTGTCTATTCCAAACTTGCCAGACGAATCTGTACCGGCAGGTAAAGATGAAAGCGATAACGTGGAAATCCTGAAATGGGGTACGCCACGTGAATTTGATTTCGAAATCAAAGACCATACTGATCTTGGCGAAATGATGGGCGGTCTGGAATTTGAAACCGCTACCAAATTGACCGGTTCACGTTTTAGCGTACTGAAAGGTCCATTGGCACGTTTACAGCGTGCTCTTACCCAGTTCATGCTGAATACACACACAGACCAAAATGGCTATACCGAAGCCTATGTGCCTTATCTGGTCAATGCAGATTCATTGCGTGGGACTGGTCAGCTGCCAAAATTTGAAGAAGATCTGTTTAAACTGCAGGGCGAAAAAGAATTTTATCTGATTCCGACTGCTGAAGTGCCAGTAACGAATTTTGTGCGTGATGAAATTATTGATGCAGACCGTCTGCCACTGAAATATGCGGCGCATACGCCATGTTTCCGCAGTGAAGCTGGTTCTTATGGTCGTGATACGCGTGGTTTAATCCGTCAGCATCAATTTGACAAAGTGGAAATGGTTCAGATTGTAAAACCTGAAACCTCGATGCAGGCACTAGAAGAATTAACTGGTCATGCAGAAGGTATTTTGCAGGCATTAGGTCTTCCATACCGTAAGATCATCCTGTGTGGTGGTGATATGGGCTTTGGCGCGACCAAGACTTATGACCTAGAAGTTTGGGTACCAAGCCAAAGTACCTATCGTGAAATTTCTTCATGCTCAAACATGGGGGACTTCCAGGCGCGTCGCATGAAAGCGCGTTACCGTGCTGATCAGAAGAAAACTGAATTTGTGCATACCTTGAATGGTTCAGGTCTGGCCGTGGGTCGTACTTTACTTGCAGTGATGGAAAACTATCAGCGCGCCGATGGCTCGATTGAGATTCCTGAAGTATTACGTCCATATATGGGTGGTGCGACTTATATCGACTAATTGTCGATCTTTGCATCCCTATAAATGTGCATGAAAATTGCATAGACAGTCAGATTTAAAATTTTGAGGTAGTTCGTGGATATTTTTCCAATCTCGTTAAAGTTGCAGCAGCAACCTTGTCTGATTGTCGGTGGTGGGCATATTGCATACCGTAAAGCACTTTTACTTCAAAAAGCAGGTGCGATCATTCATGTGATTGCACCTGAAATCGAAGAGAGTCTGCTGCGAATTGTGCAAAATAGCCAAGGACACTATGTGCAGGCAGCTTTTTATCCTGAAGTTGCATTACGCCAATATCGACTGGTGATTGCGGCGACTGATGATGCCGAGACCAATCGTCAGGTCTTTGAACTGTGTGAAGCGGAAAATGTCCTAGTCAATAGCGTCGATGATCCACCGCATTGCCGGTTTATGGTGCCAGCGATTATTGACCGTTCACCTTTGGTAATTTCAGTCGCATCGAATGGTACGTCGCCCGTGTTGTCGCGGCAGATCCGTACTCAACTGGAAACCACTATTCCGCATGAAATGGGCAAGCTAGCCGAGTTTTCAGGAAAATGGCGCAGTGCGGTTAAGGCTAAAATTGTCAATCCGGATGAACGCCGTATTTTTTGGGAAGACTTATATGCCAGTCCACTGAAAGAACAGGTGTTTAACGACAATATTGCAGAAGCAGATCGCCTGATCGAGCAAGCATTACAGGAATGGCAACAACCAAAAGGTGAAGTCTATCTGGTGGGCGCCGGTCCTGGTGATCCAGAACTGCTGACCTTAAAAGCCTTACGTTTGATGCAGCAAGCCGATGTGGTGATTTACGACCGTCTGGTTTCAGCACCCATCATGGATCTATGTCGTCGTGATGCGGAAAAGATCTATGTCGGTAAGGCGCGTTCCAACCATGCGGTGCCGCAGGATGGGATTAATGCCTTGTTGGTCAAATATGCCAGTGAAGGAAAGCGGGTTTGCCGTCTGAAAGGCGGTGATCCCTTTATCTTCGGGCGCGGTGGTGAAGAGATTGAAGAACTGTTCGCTGCAGGCATTACTTTTCAGGTGGTTCCGGGTATTACTGCAGCTTCAGGCTGTTCAGCCTATGCCGGTATTCCATTGACCCATCGTAATTATGCGCAAAGTGTACGTTTCCTGACCGGTCACTTAAAAGAAGGTTCGCCTGAACTGCCTTGGAGTGAGCTGGTCTATGAAAACCAGACCTTGGTGCTGTATATGGGTTTGGTGGGACTGGAAAAAATCTGTGCGCAGTTGATTGCTCATGGTCAACGCACCGATATGCCGGTAGCGCTAATTTCTAAAGGTACGACCCCTGAGCAAAAAGTCGTAGTGGGCACCCTGACGGACATTGCATCCAAGGTGGCCGAACATCAGATTCAAGCTCCGACTTTGACCATTATTGGTGAAGTTGTGCGTTTGCGTGAACAATTAAAGTGGCAATAAGCTGTCACTTAAACCCAAGTAGAGAAATTCTGTGATCCACGTTGTTTTATATGAGCCTGAAATTCCTGCAAATACAGGCAATATCATTCGTCTGTGTGCCAATACCGGAGCGCAGTTGCATCTGGTCAAGCCGCTGGGTTTTGAACTGGATGACAAAAAGCTGAAACGTGCCGGCCTTGATTATCACGAATATGCCAATATGCAGATTTGGGAAAATATCGAAGACTGTCTGGCTGATCTGGCAAGTAAAGGCATTGGTCCGGATGCAGTCTATCCACTCACTACTAAAGGTTCTGCAACGCCACATACCTCGGACTTAAACCGTCCTGTGGCCTTGTTAATGGGGCCGGAAACTCGTGGCCTACCGGAGCAGGTGCGTATGCTGTTCCCGCAAAAGCAATGGATTCGTTTACCCATGGCAGAGAACTCGCGCAGTCTGAACCTTTCAAATGCGACTGCAGTGATTGTGTATGAGGCTTGGCGTCAACAGGGTTTTAAAGCGCTTTAACTGAAATCTACAATAATTTAAAAAGCCACCTTCGGGTGGCTTTTTTATTTTGTGTAACAAATAGATAAAAGGTTTTGCACTTCATTGTATGCTTAGGTTTGAAACGTCATCAAATATAGCAAAAGGTACTGCCTTGAAGCCTCTAGTAAAACTTGTCATCACATGTTGCTTTAGCATCATTGCTGCTTCTGTGAGTGCGGAAGACGGTAGTGCTGCAACCCTGACAACTGAAAATCGGCCTATTACTCAAGCGGAAATCCAGCAGAGCCTTCGCGACATGCAGAAACGCTTGGATGCCCGTATTGAAAAATGGGGACAGAGCCTGGATGCAGATGATTTTCAATGGACCTGGCAGGGACGTAAACTAAAACAGGCCAAGCGCCAAGAAGTTTGTGATATCTTCCAGGGTGTTGTGGATGAAATGTATCAACTGGCTGTCCAGAATAAAGCCCGTTTAGCTCCGGAAGAGCAGAAGATGTTGTCTAACCGTCGCCTGTTTATTGAAAAACTGGGCTATAAAAATAATCGGGTCGATACTCAAATGGGTTTTGATTGTCTTCTGCATTAGTCAGCTTGAAAAAAGCAAAAAATAAAAAAGGCGCATGAAGCGCCTTTTTTAAGGATGAACAATACCGATTATTCAAATTCGTTATGTTGTGGAGCAGGGTGCTTAAAGCCCTTGGTTTTGTAGCCCAAGTACAGAATACCGAACATCGCCCACCATAAACCGTATTTCAGCGCAGTTTCTTCAATTTCCAGCCACATTGCAAAGATACTGAAAAAACCAAGCATTGGAATGACCACGAAGCTGAAAATGTCTTTCGCAGTTTTAGTGCGGCCATCTCGCAGTGCATAACGTGAAATCACCGACAGGTTAACGAAAGTAAACGCTGTCAAGGCACCGAAGCTGATCATTGAAATGACGATATCCAGATCCATGAAGCCTGCCGTTAAGGCCACAGCACCGACAATCAGAATATTGTAGTTTGGCGTGTAGCTTTTCGGGCTAATATGACCAAAGATCTTCTTATTGATCACGCCATCACGACCCATTACATACATCAGACGAGATACCCCTGCATGTGCTGAGATCCCTGATGCCATTACTGTAATGATTGCAAAAGTCAGAACATAAGACTGGAACAATGAACCGCCTACGAGTAACAGGATTTCTGGCTGAGTTTCAGCAATATTCTTAAAATAAGAACCTGGATTAGAAGGGAAGTACAGCTGCATGAAATACGTGCTAATAATGAAAATAATCCCGGCGATTAAAGCAGTCAGGAAAATTGCTTTAGGCAAAGTTTTTTCAGTGTCTTTGGTTTCTTCTGCCAGAGAACTTAAAGAGTCAAAACCAGTGAATGAGAAGCACAGTAAAGTTGCACCGGTAATCAGTGCACCGACTGATGTCAGTTCATTCCAGAAAGGCTCGAGACTCCAAAGCTGGTAACGCTGTTCAGCCGTGATCGGACCATCGGCATTGAAGCCTGCCTGCAGTTTGGTAAACACCATCCAGGTAAAGATGCCGATAACCAGTAACTGTACCAGTACGATCAGACTGTTAAAGTTGGCCACGAAGCGTGCACCGCGCAAGTTTACCCCGGTCATGAAGGCAGTCAATACGACGACCCAGACCCAGTGGTTGACATCCGGGAACAAAGCCTCAAGATAGATCACCGCCAAGATAATGTTGACCATTGGTGATAACAGATAATCAAGCCATGAAGACCATCCCACCATAAAGCCAATATTCGGGTGAATCGATTTTTGCGCATAGGTATAGGCCGAACCCGAAGAAGGATAGCGACGAATCATGTGACCATAGCTGATCGATGTAAACAAAATTGCAATGAGGGCAATGATGTAAGAAGTAGGAACATGCAAATGACTTTCTTCAGATACCAAACCAAAGGTATCAAATAAGGTCATGGGTTGAATGTAAGCTAAACCAATAATAATGATGTGCCAGAGTCCTAGCGTTTTTTGCAGTTTAGCTGCCGATTGAGTCCCAGAGAAATTTGTCAACGGCGTTATCCTCTTAATCGTTGATCAAGGATCAGTCATATTTAATAAGGATCGTTTGAGACGAACGATCCCCCCTACAATTTTCTATAAAAGCGCGCCAATCTACTTTAAAATTACGGCTTTTGCTAGCTATTTTTTAAATTTAGATTTGCACGAAGTGTGCCATTCGTAGCAAAAAATGGCTATTTCCTGCAAGATAAAAGCCCGATGTCTAAAAAAACATCAGGCTTTAAATTTTTGCTATATTGGCTTATTTTTCAGTAATTACCAAGCCTTTTTTAAGATTGATTTTAAATCTTCCAAGTTGGCTTCTTTCGGGTTGTAAATGATGGAACCATCATTTAGTGCTTTTTCAGCAACTTCATCGAGCTGGGCTTCAGAAATCTTACCGGTTTCACGTAATGTACGTGGTAATTTGGTCAGACTGTAAATCCGGTCACGCATGGTCATAATCGTTGCAATGGTTTTGTCAGCACGTAGATGCGCCGGTGTTTGTGCATAAATATCTGCACCAGCCAAAGGTAAGAGTAGATCTGCAATTTTGTCACCATTGACATCTTTGTTGTATTCCAGCACATAAGGCAGGAATAGGTTCATGCATAAACCATGCGGCAAGTGAGCCACTGCACCTAATGAGTGACCGAGAGAATGTACAATGCCCACCATTGAGTTGGAAAATGCAATGCCCGCCATGGTCGATGCCTGAGCCAGTTCCAGACGGCCTTGTGCATCGGTAGGATTGTCCAATACATTAAATAGGTGGGTACTGATCTTCTTGACGGCAGCGGTCGCATAGGCATCCGAAATCGGATTGGCTGCCATACAAGTATAAGCTTCGACTGCATGGGTCATGGCGTCCATCGCAGTCATGGCAGTTAAATGCGGCGGCAAGGTCTGGGTCATGCGTGGATCTAGAATCGCGGCATGCGGCATCAGATAATAAGAAGCGAACGGCATTTTGACATTCTTTTCAGTATCCGACACGACAGCGACCATGGTCACTTCTGAACCTGTACCTGAAGTGGTTGGAATTACAAAGAACGGTTTCAGCGGTTTGGGCAGGTTATGTGCACCTGAGTATTTCAGCAGATCATCACCCCCTTCAGAGACCAGAATATTGGTCGCTTTGGAGGTGTCAATAACTGAACCACCGCCCACGGCAATGATCGCATCACAGTAATTTTCACGGTATAGCTTTGCCGCACTGCGAACTGTACCCAAACTGGAGTCGGGTGGTACATCATCAAAAATGGCGACAATTGCAGCATCTGCCATTTCAAATGCAGCTTCAATCGGTGCCAGCAGATTGTTGGCGCGCACACCTTTATCAGTAATGATCAGCGGACGTTTTGCTCCCAAGGTTGCAAGTTCAAACGGAATATGTTCTAACGCGGCATGGCCGGCAATTATTTTGACCGGACAGAAAAATTCATAATAAGGTTTAGCCATGTTATACACTCCGTTTCAAATAGGATTGAGCGATTTTCAGATAAATGCTGCTCGCTTCACTTAGTTTTTCTTTTAGGCTCAGATTGTTTGGATATTCTTTAACAGCCAGTTGAGCCACCATTTTCGGCAAAATCAGGGCTTCCATTTTATTCAGGCAGCGAACCAGACGAATGGCATTGGAAATATCGCCATCAGCAATCATGCGGTCATTGGCAAAAGCTTGAGAGGTACTTTCCTGAAAAGAAAATACTAAAAAGGCATGGTGCAGGTGCTTAAAGGTAATGGTCAGATCGGGCGCTTTTTCCAGATTTTTCACCAGTTCCAGTTGTTTATCCTGAGTGACCCGCGCCACAAAGGCCGGGCCGTGCGGAAAAACTTTCATGGAAAGACTAAAATTCACTGGAAAATGAGCCACTTCCTGTTTTATTTCTTCATCCACCTGACTTGCCATGACCAGACCTCGGCCAATCACATCCATCATGAGTTTGACATAGGCAAGCTGCAAAGCGGGTTTTACGGATTTAGTTGCAATCACGTGATGATCCCTATCTCAATATTATTGGTTTAGAGTAAATACTCTAATTTATTTAAGGGTGAAATGCAAAGGCTTTATCTTTGCTCGACAGTTACCTGATTAAAGTAACCGCTGTGGTGCAAAGTTTCAATAATTTCAGTGCACAACTGATTGAATTGGGGTGGCTGGTCTAGGAGGTCACTCATGCGTACCATTTCTAGTCCTGCATATCCACAAGGATTAATGGTATTGAATCCGCTCAGGTCACAATCCAGATTCAAGGAAAGACCATGATAACTGCGGCCTTTACGAATTTTAAAACCGAGAGAACCTATTTTGCGCTCAGCCACATATACCCCGGGTGCATCTGGTTTGGCATAGGCATCGATGCCATATTTTTTTAGTAGATCAATCATCAGGTTTTCAGCATAAGACACTAGTGTGCGCACATTCCAGCCCAGGCGATTCAGGTCAAACATGAAATAAGCCACCAACTGGCCTGGACCATGCCAAGTGACCTGACCACCACGATCGGTCTGAATTACCGGAATACTGCTAGGTATTAGAATATGTTCTGGTTTACCTGCCTGACCCTGGGTAAGGACATCATGATGTTGCAGAATCCACAATTGATCAGGGCTATTTTCGTCACGCGTTTCCGTAAATGCTTTCATTTCCAGAAAACGATCTTCATACAGGGTAAGATCATGATATTGACGAATGATCAGCTCGGGCTTTTGCAGCGCATCAGTCACAGGGAGGGTCCTTGATAATGAAAAATACTGCCAATAATTATAATGATTTCGGCATGAAATAGGGGTGAGATCAACAATATTTAAGCCATAGCTCAGCTTTGAATGGGCATAAATAAACACGCCCGGAAGCGTGTCTTTTGTGTTTTTGATTAAAGTGCTGTTTTAATCAACGGACATGCTGCCAAGTCAGCATATACTGCATGAACCTGTTCTAGTTCCAGGAAGCGCAGCTGGGCAGTGATCGAATGATATTTACCAGTACGTGAAGGCGTTACAGTCATTTGGCTGCCATCAAAGTCAGGAAAATGCTTTACAAAAATATCATTCACGGCCTGATGGAGTTCTTCGCCAGCCAAACCAATTAATTTAATTGGATAGTCCATTGGGAACACCCAAAGATGTTCTTGAAGTTCGCGAGATGGTGTACGGTCTAACATGGTAGTCCCCCTGATTTGAAACGCCTGCAATGATGCAGGCGTTTGGGTCTGTCTTAGCTACTTAAAATGGAGACTGATGATTAAATTTCAAGTCTCCACATCACGTATCAAATCTTAATCATTCTCAAGGAATGAACGTAAGTGTTCAGAACGCGATGGATGACGAAGCTTGCGTAACGCCTTCGCTTCAATCTGACGAATACGTTCACGTGTCACGTCAAACTGTTTACCTACCTCTTCCAAAGTATGGTCGGTCGGCATGTCGATACCAAAACGCATTTTCAGGACTTTGGCTTCACGTTCAGTGAGGTTTTCCAGAACTTCACGTGTTGCTTCTTTCAGGCCTTCAGATGTTGCCGCATCAATCGGTGAAGTGATATTGCTGTCTTCAATGAAGTCACCCAGATGCGAATCTTCATCATCACCGATTGGGGTTTCCATCGAAATTGGTTCTTTCGCAATCTTCAGAACTTTACGTACTTTGACCTCGTCCATTTCCAGACGTTCACCCAGTTCTTCAGGAGTCGGTTCACGTCCCATTTCCTGTAGAAGCTGACGAGATACACGGTTGATCTTGTTAATCGTTTCGATCATATGGACCGGAATACGAATGGTACGTGCCTGATCCGCAATCGAACGGGTAATTGCCTGACGAATCCACCAAGTGGCATAGGTCGAGAACTTATAACCACGACGGTATTCAAACTTGTCTACCGCTTTCATCAGACCGATGTTACCTTCCTGAATCAGATCCAGGAACTGCAAACCACGGTTGGTGTATTTCTTGGCAATCGAAATTACCAGACGCAAGTTTGCTTCAACCATTTCCTTCTTGGCACGACGTGCTTTTGCTTCCCCCACAGCCATGCGTTTGGCAATGTCTTTAATGCCTTTCACATCAAGACCTAGCTCTTTCTCGATATCGGCAATCTTTTGCTGAAAGGCCAATACGTCTGGACGTACTTTTTCCAGATAGGCTCTCTGGTCTGCTGGTGTTTTCGCGATCTGTTCGTCTAACCAGGCCGGATTCGATTCCTGACCAGGGAAGCTGGTACGGAACTGGGTACGGTCCATGCGGCCACGGCGTACCGCATAACGCATCACTTCACGTTCTGCACCACGAATCTGGTCATGCGTGCCACGAATCATTTCAGAAATGATATCAAATAGACGCGGAGTGAATTTGAACATCATAAATACGGTGGCAAGGGCCTGCAAGGCTTCTTCAGCCTGTTTGCTGTCACGACCATATTTTTCAATGGCTGATTTGGTATTCAGCCACGCATTTTCGAGTTCAGTGAAACGCGCTTTGGCAATTTCAGGATCTGGTCCAGAATCTGCTTCTGATTCGTCATCTGACTCAGCTTCTTCTTCCTCTTCATCATCGTCCAGTTTTACGTCTTTGGTCGATTTGGTCGAGTCAGTCTCATCAGCAATAACGGCTTCTTCTTCTAGAACTTCAGGAATTTCTTCATCTGACTCGGGATCTAAATAACCGGATAAAAGGTCAGCAAGACGGCGTTCACCCGCTTCATAATCTTTGTATTCTTGCAGTACTACTTCAACCGCATTTGGCCAGTAAGCAATTGAATGCAAAACATCACGAATACCTTCTTCGATGCGTTTTGCAATGCTAATTTCGCCTTCACGTGTTAAAAGCTCTACGGTACCCATTTCACGCATATACATACGCACTGGGTCAGTTGTACGACCTGGCTCATTTTCTACAGATGCAAGTACTGCTGCAGCTTCTTCCTCCGCAACTTCATCGGCAGCTTCTGCAGTGTCCTCGAACATCGTATCATCAGATTCAGGCGCGCGATCATGTACAGGAATACCCACATCATTCAGCATCTGAATAATGTCTTCAATCTGCTCGCTTTCTGTGATGGAGTCCGGCAGATGATCGTTAACCTCAGCGAAGGTTAAGTAACCTTGTTCTTTGCCTCGGCTAATCAGAGCCGCTACTTGAGAAGTAGGGGAAGTCATATCGCTCATCTTTTGCTTACTCTTCGTTGAATCTGTGATAGTAAAAAAATCGTACAATTATGTATGCACGATTTAAGCTCATTAAATTTAGTGAATAGCCTACTTATTTCATCAGGGTAATTAGCATTAAAGCTCACTGATAAAATATTTAAAATGAAATTCAGTAATTTAAGGTGGGGATGAATTTGTTATTTTCAAGTCCAACCCATGCATATGTATATTTGACCAAAAAAATGTGTAGTCAAAAAACATAAGGACGCAGGGTGGATTATATCATGCCACACAATGGAGCTAGAAAAAAAGCCCTATTTACAATTTTAACATAGGAAAATTTAAATAAAACTTGACTTGTGATTATAGGCAAGATAAATAGCGCTAAAACCATTTACATTTTTCACTATGAGGAAGTTTTAGTGTCTTCTACAGATTTTGAACTAGATGATAACTTCGGTGAGGATGATGTTAATTTCGATGAGGCTTCCAGTAAGCTGAGTGCCAAAGAGTCGTTGGAAAAACGTCGTCTGATTGATGATTTACTTTCACAGCGTCGCTTGGAACGCGAACTCAAAGATTTTGACTACGACTTCGACGATGACGATGACTTTGATGACGAAGATTAACGAATTCGGATTTAGCATCGCCTGAATAAATGCTATGCTAAACCTTTCGGTTTTCTAAGTTTGGATGTTAGATGAGTGCTTTAGATTTAGACCTGTTGAGTGAGTATCTAGATGGTGACCAGAATGAACACGGTCTAGATTTCGCAGCAACCCATGGTTTCTTATGTGCTATTGCAGTAGGCCCAAAATTTGACAAATGGTTAGACGAACTTTTTGATAACAATCAAAAGAAAGTGCCTGCAGAAATCATCAGTCAGGTGAAAGCATGGTTAGAGTCTATTCGTCAAAGCTTAGCCAATGAAGAAGGAATTACATTCCCGTTTGAAATTGAAGAAGCAGATACCGAATCAAGCTTGGGTGACTGGAGCGTGGGCTTTGTAGATGCCATGTTCCTGAACGAAGAGGCTTGGTTTACTGAAGAGTTTGAAGAACAACTGGTTGATTTAACCTTGCCAATCATGGTCTTCAGCGGCATCGATGATGAAGATCCACAAATGGAAACTTTCCGTCGTAACGGCCAGTTAATGGATGAGCTTGCAGAAGAAATTCCAGAAAACCTGAATGAATTGTATCTGATGTACCACACGCCAGAATAATTCATAAAAAAAGCACCGTACGGTGCTTTTTTTAGCTTTGGACTTTTACATGGGTAAAGATATTCAATCCCGGTTTTTCTCCAGACCTGCGCGTTTGGACAGACTATAGCGGGCATAACCATTGTAGGCGATATGGAACAGCAAGGCATGTAAGGCAATGCTGGCAGCCACCAGAAATGAGTTAGGTCCTCTTCCTGTATAGGCGATGGTTCTATAAATTTCATCTGTCTGAGGGGACATCCAGATCAGCACAAATAAAAATATAAACTCAAAGGTCATGGCAATAATCGTAGAACCCCAGATGAGTGGTTTTTTCTCCTCCTGGGTTGGTAAGCGGTGTTGGTGTTTAACGAAGTACCGGGCACTGAGAAAGGCAGAAGCAATCAGGGCAGGAATCAGGAGAATAGCGCCCAGACCAAATAAATAGACGAATAGGCCCACCAATAGAACCAAGATCAGATAAACGGTGGCAAAATATTTCAGATAATGCGACATCGTTTTGACCTCCTTATGCTGAGGTCTATTCAGGATGGACGATTTTTACGCTGCTGTCTACGGTAGAAAGCCCAGGCAATAATTACGATAACAATCGCAATAATCACATAACTGACTTTACTGAAAATCTGATGCATCAACTGCTGGTTTTCGCCAAAATAAAACCCGACACAGGCCAGAAATGTGGTCCAGATGATGGTTCCAAGTGCGCTATAGAACATGAATTTCCAGAAAGGCATATGACTCATACCTGCAGGAATGCTGATCAAGGAGCGAACAGCAGGAATCATGCGGCCAAAAAACACAATCCGGTGACCGTACTGCTCAAACCAACTCAATGATTTTTTTACATCTTCTGATTTAATAAATAAATATTTGCCATAACGATCGACAAATTTAAAAATAGAGTCATGGTTGAATTTATAGCCAATCCAGTACAGCAAAGCAGCTGCTAGTAAGGAGCCGATACAGCCAGCTATGATTACTCCAACCAGTACCAGCTCACCTTGAGAGGCTGAATAGCCCGCAGAAGGCATAATGATTTCAGACGGGATGGGCGGGAAGACATTGTCCAGGAACATGAGCAGGGCGATGCCCCAGTAGCCCAGTTGCTCCATGATGGAAATAATCCATTCGGTCAGATTCATATGATTGGCAAAATAAAAAATACTGCCTGTATCCTAAGCAGTATTTTTGGTGCGGTAAAGTCTTGGAATATAAATGCTCAGACAGAATCAGCTATGCGTCAGCGTATAAATATAAACTTTACGTAAGAAATAGGCCAAGCACACCGGCAAAATACTCAGCAGGATAAAATGTATGATACCGGTATTGATATGGTAACCAATGAACAGCGCCAAAATCGCGCCAATAACCGTTCCCAGAATAACGACAAATAAATGTGACTGATGTTCAAGCTCCTCAGTAATTTGATGAAGTCGTTGCAGCTTTATATTTTCTTGAGGTTGGAAATGAACCAGATTTTCTGAATCTTGAGCAAGTGAGTCTGGCATTTTATATTCCTTTTCATTTAAAAATTTCAGTTAATAATGAAAGACTTAGCATGTAAATCACCGTATCATTAGACTAACAATCTTGTTTGAAAAAAAATGAGGTTCTTGGTAAAGGATTGGTAAGAGTTTTATTACAGTTGTAATTTTTATGTAAACAAAAAACCCTCCGAAGAGGGTTTTTATATGATTTTATTACAAAAGATAGAATTAAAGACGTTTACGTTTCGCCGCTAAAATTTGTGACTGACGCATACGGAAACCCTCTTTTTGTTTCTCCGTGGTCTTATCAATACAGTACACACAAGAGACGCCATGTTCATAACTTGGTAAGGCCACTTCTTCTGGAAGTAAAGGCCAGCCACAAGCATGACATTTGGTATTTTGACCTTCTTCAACACCATGTGTTACAGCAGTACGCCCGTCAAAAACGAAGCATTCACCTTCCCACATGCTTTCTTCAGCCGGGGTTTCTTCCAGGTATTTTAGAATGCCACCTTTCAGGTGATACACTTCTGTAAAGCCTTCTTGCAGTAGAAGTGAAGTAGATTTTTCACAACGAATACCACCAGTACAGAACATGGCAATTTTCTTGTCTTTGTGCTGTTCCAGATTATTTTTCACATATTCAGGGAATTCGCGGAAGCTTTCAGTTTTCGGATCAATCGCACCTTTGAAAGTCCCTGCCTTGTATTCGTAATCGTTACGGGTATCAACTAGAATCACGTCATCACGTGCAATCAGCTCATTCCATTCTTTCGGATCAAGATAGTGGCCCACCAGATCACGCGGTTTCACTTCCACACCCAAAGTCACGATTTCTTTTTTTAATTTAATTTTCATTTTACGGAATGGCTTTTCAGAACTGTCAGATTCTTTGTATTCCATTTCGTTAAAACCTTCATTTAGAAGGAACTGGTGAATTTGATCAATCGATGCACGGTCGCCTGCAACTGTACCGTTGATGCCTTCACCTGCCACAATTAGAGTACCGCAAAGGTTGATGGATTTTACCAGGTCCAAAAGACGTTGCTGAAGATCGGCAGGATCTTGAACTTCTTTGAATTGATAAAGTGCGGCAACAACCCAACCAGTCGTCGCTTGCTGTTCTACAGGTGCAAGCTGTTCTACAGTAGCGTTCATGGAATACTCCAACGTAGCATGATATTTGAAAGGCGCACATTTTAGCTTGATTCGAGTGAATAAGCGAGTAAAACACGAGTCTTTTAGCAGGCTTCAATTCAGGGAGGAGAGCGTGTATAGTCATGCCCGACCCAGGATTTTGTGAAGTAATGCAGATACTGAAAGTTGCAGTATCTTTGGAGTATGTTTTGAGTTCAGATCGTCGTATTGCGTCATTAACCCCATGTGCAGGGCGTTGCTCGACCGTATTTGGTGATGCGGTATGTCGTGGTTGTCGCCGTTTTAATCATGAAGTAATTCACTGGAATACGTATAGTGCCGAGCAGCATCGTGCCGTGTGGCAGCGTCTGGATGCGCAACTGGACCAGATTCTGGTACCACTGTTGCCGCATGCCGATCTTGCCAGAGTACAGGCTTTTGTGCTCTCAAAACGGGTACGTTTGCGTAATGATGCTTCCAAAGGGCGCAAGCTGTATCACGCGTTAAAGCTGTGTGAGAAAAACCGGCATTTTACTGACGATAGTGGATTGGGTATTCATTATAAGCAGGTGCGCCCACTTTGGGATGAGTTCGAACGCCGTATTTTGGCGTTGGCTACCGCCAGCTATGATCTGGCTTTTCTACGGGCAGACGGCATCAGTCAACATCTGATGCATATGCAAGAGGAGGACTAAGTCCTCTTTTTTATGCGGCAAAATAATAACAGCTGAGGGAATGGCGTGAATATCAGTGAATATATCCTGTATTGTCTGGCCGTCGTCCTGATGATTGCCACACCGGGACCGGTGATGCTGCTGGTTGCTAGCACAGGATTAAAAGGTGGCTATGCTGCGGCTTTAAGAACCATTTTCGGCACCAATTTCGCCTCTCTGGTTTTAATTGCTTTATCTATATTAAGTTTGAAAGGTTTGCTGGTTATCAATGCGCATTGGCTAGATGCCATCAAGCTGCTGGGTTGTCTCTATATCGGCTATCTGGGGCTGCAGATATTCCGGGAGGTTTTCTTTGAGCAAGCAGAGTCAATTCAAGAAAAGTTATCTCCGGTACGTGGCGGCTTTCAGCAAGGTTTTCTGGTCGGAATTTCTAATCCGAAAGACATTATTTTCTTTGCGGCTTTTTTCCCACAATTTATCGGGATTACACCCACTCTGGATTTAAGTTTAATAATTCTAACCCTGAGCTGGATCGTACTGGATTTTATGACTTTATCTTTGGTTTATTTGGGCTTTAACCGTTTGCATCACTCTCGTCTATATCCACACTTGCTGGCATTGTGCGGTATGGTCCTGATCATTATTGCCGTTTATGGGATATATCAGGTTCTTATTTAATTAAAAAAATTAAGATTGATACACAGAATGATAAGACAGGTTCTATGGCCTAGGCTGGAATTACCGCCAAAAATCATGTTAAGGTAAAATCAAATAAAAAGTGCACAGATTAGAATGTCTAAAATATTGCATAAGTCAGACAATCCATTTTCACCGTTGTTATTCATTCAACCTGTTGTCATTCAATACCTGCAGATCATTGGCATTGCGCTAATCGCCATCAGTATCATATATCTGCTGGCAGCAAACTGGTGGATGTTGCCGAAATTTGTGCAGCTGTTTATTCCTCAGATTTTACTGCTTGCTTCAGCGATACTGAGTATACGCTTGGATACCCAGGCTGTCTTGCGGCAAAGTCTGGATGCTGTTTCTGCTCTGATGCTGGGGCTGAGTCTGGCTGTCATTGGACAGATTTATCAGACGGGTGCTGACAGCTATCAGTTATTTCTACTTTGGGCTGTGTTGCTATTGCCTTGGTTGTATCGGCCTAATATTGGTGTATTTGTCTTATTTTGTCTGGTGAGCCAGCTAGCGCTGTATTTTTATTTCAAACAAAGCTTTTGGCTGATACGTGCTGAAACAGCTTATTTTTTGATGTTTAATATTTTTACAGGATTAAGCTTTCTCTTTGCTCTGCGCTATTATCCGGTCTTACGTTATCTGTTTATTCTGCTTATTGTATTCATTTCAATATTGAGTATGTTCCGGTTTATCGACTCGGATTCGATCTGGTATTTGAGCTCGGTACTGGTTCTGCCGATTTTATTCAGTGTTTATTTCTATACCCGAAAGCAACAGCTCGAAACCAGCTTACTCGTTGCAGGAATGGCACTGAGTTTTAGTATTTTGATTTTTGATCTCACTGAGCAATACCTGCAAGAGTCGGCCTTGAGTTTACTTGTGCTGGCGATTCTCATTTTCGGCTGGTTTGCAGGAATCAGTACTGTGCTGATGAAACTGTTACCTAAGAGCAAATTTTCTGTCATCCCAATGGCATTAGGTGCCTGGATTGCCGGCGTGATCCTGGCAGTTCTACTGCTGACTTATTGGGAAAGTTTTTCCATTTTTATGGGGATTATCTTCATTGGGGTTGCATGGTGGCTGATTCATGTCAAAAGTTCTATTTTTCTGCGCCAGTTTGCATATTGTCTATGGGTATGTGGCCAGGCGGCTATCCTGATTCATGGCGAATTACTAACCGAAAGTTGGCCGCTGATCTGGCTGATTCAGCTGGGAATCATGTTAGTCACGATCTTAAGCCGCATGCACTGGTGGATCGTCTTTCTGCAATTACTATTGACACATGTTCTGACCATTATAGCTTTATATTCAGTGCTTCATAATGATCATCTGATGACCATTGCCATGTCAATCAACTGGCTGGTTCTGATTGTGGTTTTGCTCACTGCTGGGTACTGGTTGCAGTCTCACTATAGCCGAAGTATCCAGTTATGGAGCATTTGCGTACTGGCAGTCATGGCAGTGTTTCAAACTCTATTCCACTTGGATCATCGGCAGATAACTGAACAGGGTGCTGAAAATGTCATGGTCTTCTATATTCTGCCAATAATCTGGTTATTCAGCTTTATACTTGTGCAGCGACATCAATTTACTCGGCATGATTTATGGCTGATTCCAGTCTTGGGCACAATCCTGATCTGGCTCGGCTATTTTGAGATTCTGGTTATTTTGATGTTGATGGCTTGGGCAATTGCCTATCGGCAGTCTTTGATTCAGGCCTTATCCATCTTGCTGCTGATCTTCTGGTTATGGATGCTGTATTATAATCTGGGTTTAAGTTTCCTGTTTAAAAGCATCAGCATTTTTGCCTCAGGAATATTAGTCTTGGGGCTGGCCCATATTTTAAAACAGCCAAAACTACAACATGCTCAAGGAAAGACAATATGAAAAAGTTGCTTCCTTTGCATTTGGCTATTTTTAGCATCGCCTTATTTTGTGGGTTGATTCTGCAACATGAATGGCATTTACGTCATAGCCAGAGTATTTATGTAGAGCTGGCTCCTGTAGATCCGCGATCAATTCTGCAGGGGGATTATATGGCTTTAAACTATAATCTGCACTTTAGTGCGACAGCACCTGAAGATGCTACACAACAGCCTGTACCTGAAATCAGTATCAAGGATTTTAACAATCAATCGCATGTGATGAGCTATGTACAGCTGGATCGGCAGCGCAGAGTTATTAAAACCAGTTTTGATCGAACTGAGCTGGAGCAGTCTAAAAATTTAGCCCGATTAGTTCTGAAAAATCCGCGCAATACATTTGACGGGCTTTATCCGGCTGCCAACAGTTTTATGTTTGCCGAAGGCCTTGAGCCTTGTTATCGCAATGCCAAATTTGCCGAATTAAAAGTACAAGCTGATGGCAAGGCTTTGCTGGCAGATCTGGTTGATGATCAGCTTAAATCCTTAAATTGTGAAAGCCGTAAAAACTGGTGGCAGGGGAGTTAATTCTATTTTTATTCGTCCATAAAAAAGTCCGCTTTTCGCGGACTTTTTAGAATCTTATCTAAAACCTCAGGCAACTTGTACCGGAATGCAGTTTGCTGTGTGATTCACGGTATTGTCTGGATTTGCATAGACTAAGCGTGGCTTGTGAGCATTTGCTTCAGCTTCAGTGAAATCACCGAACGTAGCAATAATGACGATATCACCAACATCAGCCTGATGCGCAGCACCACCATTCACTGAAATGATGCCTGAATTGTCTTCGCCACGAATTGCATAAGTTGCAAAACGTTTACCATTGGTCACGTTCCACACATGAATTTCTTCGTATTCACGAATGCCAGCCAAATCCATCAAAACGCCATCAATTGCACATGAACCTTCATAATGTAGTTCTGCATGTGTAACGTGAGCGCGGTGAATTTTGCATTTTAATAAACGAGATAGCATGGCTAGCGTCCCCTGAGTTGACCTAAGAGTTTGATCATTTGGTTAAATCAATCTTGCTTGCTGTATGGTGAACAATCGAGCAAACGCATTTTGCGCTTAAATAAACTTTCTGGCAAGCGGAATTGTCCAGCAATTTTTGAATGTTCAGTTCGGCCTATATGCGTTGATTTGATTCATGGCTTGCTGTACTTCACCGTTCACCAGCATTTTTGTGCGGGCGAGGGCATGGGAAATCGCATCATCCATTAAACTCTGTTCGCTGCTAGGCGCTTTACTGAGCACATGACCGGAAACACGGTCTTTGGCACCAGGATGACCAATGCCAATGCGAAGGCGATGGAAGTTTGGACCGATATGCGGCACGATATCGCGTAGACCATTATGACCCCCGTGACCACCGCCAGTTTTCAGGCGAATGATGCCAGGATTCATATCCAGTTCATCATGGGCAATCAGGATCGATTCAGGTGCGATATTGTAGAATTTGGCGAAAGGAACAACACTTTTACCGGAAAGATTCATAAAGGTTGTTGGGAGAAGGAGACGGACGTCTTGACCTTCAATATTGCCACGACCGCTAAATCCATTGAATTTTGGGTCTTTTTTGAGGGTAATGCCATATTGGTCTGCAAGGCGTTCTACGAACCAGAAGCCTGCATTATGGCGGGTTTGGGCATACTCAGAACCTGGGTTACCCAAACCTACAATCAGTGAAATATTTGACACTAATTTACACCATTAACACTTATGCGCGTTTGAAGTCAGCGTGCATTGGTGTGTTTTTAGCTGGGTGACGTTGTAACGCTTGGATTTTCACGCTTTCAACTTTGCCGTCTACATCAATTTCGATAACTTCTTCAAAGAATGAATTGTTTTCTAAGAATTTAACAAGCTGACGAAGCTCAACAGTAATTGCTACAGGAGCAGCTTCACCACCGTAGATGATTGCAGGAACTTTAGCTTGAAGACGAAGGCGGCGGCTCGCACCTTTCCCTTGAACTGCTTCTTCACGTGCTGCTGCGTTTAATACGAAGTTTGCCATGATAGACATCCTATTTAAGTTAAATGAACCAGACTTGCGACCAGTCTGGTGAGTAAAAGCCCTACCAAATGGCAGGGCTTTGAAAATTCAGCGCTCTATTATAGATAAGAATCGAACATTGCGCTAATAGATTCTTCGTTGTTGATACGACGAATTGTTTCGGCAACCATGCTGGCTACTGAAACCTGGCGAATCTTACCCAGTGCTAAAGCTTCATCTGAAAGAGGAATGGTATCAGTCACAACCAGTTCATCAATTACAGAATTCTTTAAGTTTTCAAGTGCTTTACCAGAAAGTACTGGATGTGTTGCATATGCAACCACCTTGCGAGCACCGAAGGTTTTCAATGCATCAGCAGCTTTGCATAGCGTACCAGCCGTATCTACCATGTCATCAACAATGACACAATCACGATCTTTAACATCACCAATCAAATGCATCACTTGTGATTCATTCGCTTTTTGACGACGTTTATCGATGATTGCAAGATCGATATCACCCATTTGTTTCGCAACAGCACGTGCGCGCACTACACCACCCACGTCAGGTGAAACCACCATCAGGTTGTGATGCGATTGCTGACGAAGATCAGCTAAAAGCGCAGGAGTACCGTAGATGTTGTCTACAGGGATATCGAAGAAGCCTTGGATCTGGTCAGCGTGCAAGTCGATCATCACAACGCGGTCAATCCCGACAGTAGTCAGCATGTCTGCAACGACTTTAGCGGTAATTGGCACACGGCTTGAACGTGGACGACGGTCTTGACGAGCATAACCAAAATAAGGAATCACGGCAGTAATACGACCAGCACTTGCACGACGCAAAGCATCAGCCATCACCAGGATTTCCATCAGGTTATCATTGGTTGGGGCACAAGTAGGCTGTACGATAAATACGTCTTTACCACGAACGTTTTCAGTAATCTCGACAGCAATTTCACCGTCAGAGAACTGACCTACAGAGGCAGCGCCTAGAGGAATATGTAAGTGACTTACGACTTTTTGAGCGAATTGTGGATGCGCAGATCCACTAAAAACGACAAGATTGGGCATGAAGCACCCTTGGCGGTTGGGATATATGGGAATAGATGGCAGGGGTAGCTGGATTCGAACCAACGGATGCCGAGATCAAAACCCGGTGCCTTACCACTTGGCGATACCCCTAATGCGGCAGAACTTTAATATTTTTGCGGTAAAGTGTCAAGGTAAATTAACAGTCTTACAGCAAATGAGTGCTCTGTCTTTTTTCGAGAAAATGGCAGGGGCGGCTGGATTCGAACCAACGGATGCCGAGATCAAAACCCGGTGCCTTACCACTTGGCGACGCCCCTAAATTGATGAACTGTAAGATGGCAGGGGTAGCTGGATTCGAACCAACGGATGCCGAGATCAAAACCCGGTGCCTTACCACTTGGCGATACCCCTAATACAGTACATCTACAGGTGAAGAATGGCAGGGGTAGCTGGATTCGAACCAACGGATGCCGAGATCAAAACCCGGTGCCTTACCACTTGGCGATACCCCTATT